>JBDQJG010000017.1:0-28854 GCA_040263955.1 Verrucomicrobiales bacterium | reverse complement strand
CGACAGGGTTCACCCTTTTTCAAGCTTTCGAATCTCCAGCGCAAGGCTCTTACACTTGCCATTGCACGGATTTCCGGGGATGCCGGGGCAACCAACTGGTCTGATTCCGAGGCAGCGGATCTTTTCCTCGGATCACGCAACTGCTATGCCTGCCATGCGTGGCGCGAAAAAGGTGGCCTCGAAGAAGCTCGAGCGGTCCTTATCGGCAAGGCCGGCGGCACGTCTGCGGTTCCCACATTGGATAGTGGCAGGGAGCACTGGCGTGGGAAGCAGTGCTCGCTGCGATTTGATGGCAAGGCCGGGCAAACGCCTCGCGGGCAGTGATTCGTGCTTGCAAGAGGACACGGATCGTCGTTTTTGGGGTCGGATCACGGATTATGTCAGACCAGAAAATCGCGTTCATTACGGGAGCCAACCGCGGTATCGGCTTCGAGGTTGCAAGGATGCTTGCGCAGCGGGACTACCGGGTCATCATCGGCTCGCGCAATGTGCACAATGGCGAGCGTGCAGTTGAGGAGTTAAAACAGGGTGGCCTGGCTGTGGAACTGGTGCAGATCGATGTGGCGGACACCTCGAGTATTCTTAGTGCGGCCAACGAGATCGCCCGGCGCGTCGCGCATCTTGACCTGCTGGTCAACAACGCCGCGTATTATGTCAGGGGGGGGACGATTCTTGATACGACCGAGAAGCAGCTCACCTCGATGCTTAAGACCAATGCCTTCAGCGCGCTTCTGCTCACGCGCAGTCTGTGGGGTCTGCTCAAGCTCGGCCCCCATCCCGGACGCATCATCAACGTTTCGAGTGACCTGGCCCAGCTCGGTGATCTGGATGATCGCGCGCCGGCTTTCAGTATTTCCAAGACCGCGCTCAATGCCATCACCGTGCACCTGGCCGCTGAACTCAAGCAGCACGGTATCGCGGTGAATGCGGTGTGTCCCGGTGCTACCGACGGCGAGATCTGGGGTGAGGAAACCGATCGGAATATCCTCGAGGCGGCCGAGACGGTTGCCTGGCTTGCCTGCGATGCTCCGGATGAGCTTACCGGCAAGTTCATGCGTGATAAGCAGGAAATCCACTGGTAGGGCACGCGCTGGCGCGGTTGCATCATGCAAGCTCCAACAGAGAGTGGATCGATTGTAAGGCATTTCATTGTCGGGACCGCCGGTCACATCGACCATGGCAAGTCGACACTTGTCGAGGCACTCACTGGAACAGATCCGGATCGGCTTCCCGAGGAGAAGGCGAGGGGAATGACGATCGACCTCGGGTTCGCGCATCTTCCGGTGGCGGATGCGGCGACCGGTGAGCAGTTGAGCCTGGGAATCGTGGACGTGCCCGGGCACGCTGACTTCGTGAAGAACATGGTCGCCGGGGTGGGGGCAATCGATGCCTGCCTCGTGGTGGTTGCCAGTGATGATGGCTGGATGCCGCAGACCGAGGAGCACCTGCAGATATTAAGTTACCTTGGCGTGACGCGCGGAGTGATTGCGCTGACCAAGTCCGATCTTCTTGGTGATGGCGAGGATCGCGAGATGGTCATGGCGTTTCTGGCCGAGTCGCTCGAGGGGACGTTCCTGGCCGATGCGCCGATTGTGCCGACTTGCGCCCTCGGCGGTGAGGGTATCGAGGAGATCAAGGCCGCGCTCGCCTCTGTCTTGCGTGATGCAGATTCGCCTGCCTCGGCTGCCAAGCCACGCCTCGCTGTCGACAGGGTATTTTCGCCGAAGGGCATCGGAACGGTGGTGACCGGGACACTTTCCGGCGGCAAGGTGTCGGTGGGGGAGAGCCTGGCGATTCAGCCCACCGGGCATGTTGCCCACCTGCGTGCAATTCAGAGCCATCGCGCGCCACTGGACGTGGCGTATCCCGGCATGCGAGTGGCGTTGAATGTCCCTGAGTTGGCGGCTGGTCACCTGCCGGGAAAAGCCGGTATCGGTCGGGGTGATGTGGTTACCCGGGATCCCGGTGGGGAGAGTTCCCGGATACTGGATGTGTGGATCGAGCGGTCATCGCGCGAGGTTCCAGGGCAGCCGGCAAGTCTGCGACCGATTGCCGATGGCGCCAGGGTGCGCTTTCACCTTGGCACGGCGAGTTTCGGTGCACGCCTTCTTCTGCACGGACCGGATCAACTCGAGCAGGGCGGGGCGTGTGTCGCCCAGTTACGATTGGATGCTCCCTGCTACGCCCATGCGGGCGACCGATTCGTGCTCCGGGATTGGGGCAAGCAGGCTACCGTGGCAGGCGGTGTGATTCTGGATCCTTTAGCTGCTCCCGGTCGCTTTCATACCGCACAGCGCGCGAGGTTTCTCGAGTGGATCAGGAATGCCTTGCAGGAAGCCGATTATCCGGCGCTGGCCACCGCATTCCTCGAGGACAAGGGCCCAGCCCGCAAGGACCGCTTCCTGCGCCAGAGTCCGGTCACACTCGATGCGCTGGAGAACCTTCTCGGTGATTCGTCGATCGTGACCCAGTTGGGTGGTCTGCTGGTGGCGCCTTTCTGGTGGGAGGGCGTGGTGGCGGAAGCTGCCGCGAGAATCCGGAACTTTCATGCAGAGCATCCGGCCAAACCCAGTTATCCGATCAAGAATTTCCGGGCTGTTTATGAAAAGGCATTGCCTCGGATCGACCTTGTAGACCCCTTGATGGATGCGTTGCTGGCTTCCGGTTTCATCAAAGCACGGGGAGGTTTACGCGCGCCCGAGCACCTGCCCAGTCTGCCTGATCATCTCAAGGCGGCCACGGACAGGATCATCCGGGCGCTGGAGGCGGATCCGGTCGAGCCTCCCAACCTCGGAGAGTTGACCGTGGATGAGACGCAGCGCGAGGCCATGCAGTATCTTCTCGACACGGGACAGGCGATCACGCTGGATGCGAAAAACGTCATCGGCATGAAGGGCTTCGACCTCCTCAGGCAGCGGACGCTTGCCTGTATCAGTGAAAACGGACAGGCGCGGGCAGCGGAGATCCGCGAGGCGACAGGTACCACCCGTCGGATCCTGATTCCCTTTCTCGAGGCATTGGATCGTCAGGGTGTCACGGTGCGGGACGGTGATTTCCGACGATTGAAAGAGCCTGTCAGTTCGGATGAACGTTGCTAGATTGTAGTATGCTCCTCTCCAGCTTGCACATGATCGGCCGGGTCGTCGCCAGCGCGGATCTTCGCCACCTCGCGAAGTTCGCATACAACTTCGGTTTCAAGGGCGCCCGTTCGGTATTGGCCTTCAAGCGGCGCATGCGTGAGAGCGGTGAGTATTTTCCGCCGTTTCTCTATCTTTCCATCGTCAATAGTTGCAACCTGCGCTGCCAGGGATGCTGGGTGGACGTCGATCGTCCCATGGTGAAGATCGATATCGAACAGCTCAATCGAACCGTGACGCAGGCCAAGGCGCGCGGGAATGCTTTCTTCGGAATTCTCGGTGGCGAGCCTTTTCTTCATCCGGAACTTTTCGATCTGCTCGAGGCGCATCCCGACTGCTTTTTCCAGATATTCACCAACGGGCAATTGATTACTCCGGAGAAGGCGGAGCGCTTGCGCAGTCTCGGCAATGCTACCCCGCTGATATCGATCGAGGGCACCGAGATGATTTCCGACGAGCGGCGCGGGCGGCAGAATGTGCTCTCACGCACCCTGCGTGGCTTGGAGAATTGCCTGCAGGCCCGCCTGCTCACCGGAGTGGCGACCAGTGTTTGCCGCTCCAACATCGATGACCTTGTCAGCGAGGATTGGCTGCGTGAGCTGATTGCCAAGGGGGTGCACTACGCCTGGTATCACACCTATCGACCTGTCGGGCCGCAGATTCACCCGGAGCTCGCACTGACGCCGGAGCAGGTCCGCAGGGTGCGGCAGTTCGTCGTCGATATGCGCGTCAAGTTGCCGTTGGCGATCATCGATGCTTATTACGATGGCGAGGGCCAGGCCTTGTGCCCGATGGCTACCGGTATCAGTCATCACGTCTCACCCGGTGGAGCGATCGAGCCGTGTCCGATCATCCAGTTCGCTACCGATCAGATCACCGATGGTGATATCTATGATACCATGACACGCTCGGAATTCCTGCGGGATTTTCGTCAGACGGCAGCGCGCCACACGCGCGGGTGCATTGTGTTGGAGCGGCCCGACCTGGTGGCAGAGATCGTCGAGAGGCACGCCGCGGAAGACACGACAATCAGGGGCAGCGCCATGGCAGAACTCAAGTCGATGACTGCGCGTGGCAGCCAATGGTTGCCGACAGGAGAGGAGATTCCCGAGAGGCACCCCGGCTATCGACTGGCCAAGCGTTGGTTTTTCAGTGACTTCGGGGCCTATGCGGATCTGGAGGAGCGCTCAGTCGGCTGCCCGGTTGATGATTGAAGAATCTGACGGATCCGCTTGCGTCTCATCGCGAGTAGCGTAGTCTAGTCGGCCAGCGACGCCTTGATACCTCCGCGGAAAGACCTTCTCGACATTGCCAGCCTTTCGCTGGAAGAGGTTCAATTTCTTCTCGAAACTGCACGGCCGTTCAAGGATCTCTTTACCAGGTCGGTGAAAAAAGTGCCGACTCTCAAGGGTAAATCGGTGCTCACCTTGTTCTATGAGCCCAGCACCCGTACTTCCTCGTCGTTCGAGATCGCCGCCAAGCGGCTGTCTGCCGATGTGACCAACTTCCAGGTCAATACCTCCTCGGTGGTCAAGGGGGAGTCGGTAATCGATACCGTGGACACCCTCCAGGCCATGAAGATCGATTACTTGATTATCCGGCATCAGCAGGCCGGTGTGCCGGGACTCATAGCGCGCCACACCCATGCCCCGGTGATCAATGCCGGTGATGGATTTCATGCGCATCCCACTCAGGCGCTGCTGGATGCATTCACCGCCACGGAGACCCTGGGTGCGCTGGAAGGCAGGCGGATTCTTATTGCGGGCGATATCAGGCATTCGCGCGTGGCCCGTTCGACTTCGGTAATTTTCCGCAAGCTCGGGGCGGAGGTGGCATTTCTCGGGCCCGGGCCATTGGTTCCTCCGACCAGTCATACGGGAATTCGAACCTTCCGGAGCTGGCAGGATGCCTTTAAGTGGAAGCCGGATATCACCTATCTGCTGCGGGTGCAATTGGAGCGCCAGCGGGGCGCATTTTTCCCCAGTATCGGCGAATATCACAGGGTGTACGGTCTTAATGATGATCGCTTGCGGCGGGTTCGGGACGAGGGGATCTGGGTCATGCATCCCGGGCCGGTGAACCGCGGTGTTGAGTTGACCGATGCGGTAATGAATTACGAGCGCTGTTTGGTAAACCAGCAGGTGGAGAATGGCATCGCGGTGCGTATGGCCGTTCTCTACTGGCTGCAGCCGGCTGAAAAGGAGGTGCCAGGTGCCTAAGAAATCACGTCAGACGACTGCGCTCTTCAAGGGCGGCGAGGTGCTCTCCACGAACGCCGGGCCATTGCGAATGGATGTGCTGGTCGTGAAAGGAGTGATCACCCGGGTCGGCGAGGGAGTTGCCACTCCTGAGGAATGCGAGGTCGTGGATTGCTCGGGCAGGCTGCTGATCCCGGGGATGTTCGACCTGCATGTGCATGCCTGCGAACCGGGCAGAGAGGACCGAGAGGACATTGGCAGCGCATCCGCCGCCGCGCTGGCCGGAGGTATCACGGGAATGCAGATCATGCCGGATACCTCACCGGTCATCGATGGCGGCGGACTCGTGCAGGGCATTCTGGATAGTGCCGCAAAGAAGTCCGGTATCGAAGTGATTCCGGCCGGGGCGGTCACCCGTGGGAGGGCAGGTGAAGAGCTTTCCGGCATAGCCGGCATGAAGGCGCGTGGAGTGCGGATGCTCACCGACGCGGACCAGCCGGTGGCCAACCCGCTCGTGCTGCGCCGTGCCATGGAGTATGCCCGCGATATCGGGATGACTATTGGATCGCACTGCGAGACACGCGAATTGAGTGGCGATGGGTGCGTGCACGAGGGGGCTAGGTCTTACCAGCTCGGGCTACCCGGGCTGCCTGCCATCAGCGAGGAGATCTGCTTGTATCGCGATGTCAGGTTGGCGCAGTTCACCAACTGCCCGATCCATGTGCAGCAGGTCAGCACGATGGATTCGATGAAGGCAGTGGAGTTCTTCAAGGCACAGGGGGTTCGGGTGACCTGTGAGGTCTCTCCCCACCACCTGATTTTTTCGCAGGATCATCTCGTTGATTACAACACCTTGTTGAAGGTGAATCCGCCTCTGCGGCCTGCTGCCGACCGCGAGGCTCTGGTGGAAGGATTGATCGCCGGCACGATCGACTGTATCGCCACGGATCATCACCCACATACCGAGTTCGAGAAAAACCTGCCATTCTGGGAAGCGCCCTACGGCATTACCGGGCTCGAAACAGCTGTATTGTCTCTATATCATCACCTGGTAAAGCCCGGCCTGCTTGGCTGGGATGTGTTAATCCGGGCATTCTCCAGCCGGCCACGGGAAATTCTCGGGCTCGATCCGATCGGGATCGAGGAGGGAAGAGTTGCCAACTTTTTCATCTTCGACCCCACAGCTACGACCAGTTTCGCACCGAATTCATTTCGATCTCGAAGTCAGAATACGCCATTTGTAGGAAAAGAACTCGATGGGGCAATCGTGAGGACGATCTGCCGCTGATGCTGCGGATGAATCAGTTCTCAAATCGCCGATTTGCTGCGTGCGTGCTTGCATTCCGGCTGCCACCGTCCTCTATATAGCGTTTCATGATGAGCTACAGCGAGAAACTTGCGGCGCGGATCGAGGCGATCGGTTCCCGACTTTGTGTTGGACTGGATCCACGTCCCGATCAGCATCGCGGATCAGTGGATGGAGTGAGGCGGTTCTTGCGTCCGCTTGTCGAGGAGACAGCTGAATTCGCCGCCTGTTTCAAACCCAATAGCGCTTATTTTGAGGCCATGGGAGGAGCGGGATTCGATCTGTTGGCCGAAGTCGTCGGGTGGTGTCGAGCGGCAGGAGCGCCCGTGATACTGGATTGCAAGCGTGGAGATATCGGGGCGACACAGGAGCTCTATGCAAAAATGGCTTATGATTTTGTCGGGGCGGATGCAGTGACATTGAGCCCCTACATGGGACGCGACAGTATCACGCCATTTCTGAATCGTTCCGGTAAGGGTGTGTATCTACTCGGGCTGACCTCCAATCCCGGCGCGGAAGATTTGCAGTTGCAGGACACAGAGTCGGGCAAGGTATTCGAGATCGTCTGCAGGTTGGCTGCAGGCCTGCCGGATGCCGGTCTTGTGGTCGGCTTGACTCAGGCGGAGCCGGGGTTACTTGAACGGATCCCGGACGTGCCGCTGCTCATGCCAGGTCTTGGCGCTCAGGGCGGAGATCTCGCCGGCTTGCAGGGTATCGATCGACGCGCGCCGATCGTCATCAATGTTTCTCGCGGTATCCTGTACTCTGATCCGACGGAGAGTTTCGCGAAAAAAGCCAGCAACTACCGGGAGCAGATTGCCGCTGTGCTCGGTGAGTAAGAACTTGATTTGAGAATTGATGAATCTTCCTACCACGTTTGACGATACAGTTGCACTGCTCGCTTCCCATGGCGCGCTTGCCACCGGGCACTTCAAGTTGGCCAGTGGTCTTCATTCAGGTCACTACGTGATGAAGGGAAAGCTGGTTCAGTATCCCGGGATCGTGGCCGAATTGATCGCCGGTGTCGCGGATCAACTGGAGGCGTTGGGAACGATCGACGTGGTTTTAAGTCCTGCTATCGGGGGGATCCCGGTCGGCCAGCAGGTAGCTCATCACCTGGGATGCCGGCATGTTTTTTCCGAGCGTGATGCGCACAATGAGATGGTCTTGAAGCGTGGTTTCGAGATTTCCTCCGGCGATCGGGTGCTGTTGGTCGAAGACGTTATCACCACGGGTGGCACGCTCGGTGAGTTGCTGCACTTCGTGCAGGACCAGGGTGCGGAGGTTGCTGGAGTCTACGTGGTGGTCAATCGCTCCGGCAGTCCGCGGTGGAACGACTACCCGGTGGTCGCCAGCATGGAAATTGTCTTCCCGACTTATCCGGAAGATGCGATCCCGCCCGAGTTGGCAGCCATTCCGGTCACCAAGCCGGGAACGAAACAGTCGGGAGAGGTTTGAGAGAGATTCATCGCCTGGTCACCGATTCGGGTTGTAGATAGACCCAGGTGGCACCCCATCCACCACTGCCGGTTCCTGCGATGGTGAAGTCCTGGACGCCATCGAGCTGGCTCAAGATAGCATGTACCTGTTCGCGTTGTGAGCCGGTGCCCTTACCATGGACAATCCGCACGGCAAGGAGGCCTCGCTTGCGGCACTCGATGAGGTATTCCGGAACCAGGCTGCCGACATCCGATGGTCTGAAGTGATGCAGGTCAAGGTTGTCTTCAATGGGTATACGAACCTCTTCGGGAAAACCGGATGCTTCGGGGTGACTCGTCATGCTGATGCAGACTTGTGAGGATTCTGTTGCCGATGTCAATGCTTGTCAGTGTGCTGCTTACTGGACGTGGCTTGCGTTATGGTCACCTGCTGCAAGCGGATTGATGGCGGGCTGATGATGGCAACAGCGAGGGGTGGCGGTTTGTGAACTCTTGATGATCTCTTGGAAGTTTGTGCCAAGATGAGCGACCTTGAGAGCGTAATGAAAGGTGTGCAGGTAGAACAAACGGATCTGGTCGAGCTCGGGTTCATGGAGGCGCGGGCCAAGCTCATTGATGTGGCAGCATTCCTCGACCGTGTACAACGGCACGATCAGGACGACGATTTTCGCGTCCGTGCGTTGCGTGATGCCCTCATCTGTCTTGATGCGCAGACGCCTGATCGTGCTGCCCGGATCCTGCACCTCTTCAGTGACTTGAGTCGCGAACCGATCGACAGGGCACATACCCAAGGAGCGGCCGGGGCGGTAGATCCGGATGCGGCAGGCTGATCTGGTGCTCATCTTTTTTGTAGTTAAATTCACTGCCAATGCGTTACATCGAGCCACACGGTCACATGGTCAGTCGCACCATGGCGGATTACGAAGCCATGGCTCTGGCAGGTTGCCGAGCAATCTGCGAACCGGCATTCTGGGCTGGTTTCGATCGCGGTTCGGCGGACGGATTTCATGACTACTTCCGACAGATTACAAGCTATGAGCCGAAACGGGCGGCGAAGTGGGGGATCAAGCACTATTGTTGGCTGTGTATCAATCCGAAGGAGTCGGAGGATATGGGACTTGCCAGCGAGGTTCTCGCGATGATCCCGGAATTTCTTGACCAACCCAACGTTCTCGGGATCGGAGAGATCGGGTTGAACAAGAATTCGCGCAATGAGTTGCGCATTCTCGAGGCGCATATCCAGCTGGCTGTGGATCATGACCAGCTTATTCTTGTCCATACTCCTCACCTTGAAGACAAGCTCAAGGGCACACGTCTTATTATCGATGCCTTGAAAAATCATCGCTCGATCAATCCCGGCAGAGTCATCATTGATCACGTCGAGGAGCACACGATCGGCGAAGTTCTCGATGCCGGTTTCTGGGCGGGAATGACGCTTTATCCGGAATCGAAGTGCACGCCGGATCGTGCTGTCGATATGCTGGAAACCTGTGGTTCCGAGAATCTCTGGATGAATTCAGCCTGCGACTGGGGTGTGTCGGATCCGCTCGCTGTGCCACGAGCTGCGCTTCGGCTGCGCCAGCGTGGTTTCGAATACGAGAGAGTCGATCAGATTGTCTATCAGAATCCAGCGCGCTTCATGCAGCAGAGTGAGGCTTTCAGCCTGGACGATTAGTCTTTAGTCGGGTTGCGTGGCCGGGCATCATGCGGGCGAGGATGGCAGCGCAAGAACGTTCAAGGGAATGTCGGGGACGAGCTGGTGCAACAGGTCGTGTATCTGTTCTGGTGGGGCGCTTGTGAAAACGGTGACAGCTGGTGATGGCTGTGCTGGATCGATTGCCGGAGTTGACCCTGGCAGCAGATCCGCCACCCGGCGGGCAACGGCAGCGCTTGTGTCTACCAGATTTACTCCTGCACCGACGCGTTGCAGGATGGCCGGGGCCAGGAACGGGTAATGTGTGCAACCCAGCACCAGGACGTCGGCTCCCTCGATCTCTACCAGTGGTCGGGCGTAGGTGTCGATGGCGGTGTTGACCCTTTCGCCTGCAAGAATGCCCTGTTCGACCAGCGTTACGAAATCCGGACAGGGCCGGGTAATGACCCGTAAGGCCCCGGCGTGGGTATCGATGAGTCGGTGGAACTTTTCTCCGGCCAGTGATGCTTCGGTTGCGAGAACCCCGATCACCCCGCTGCGGGTCATCCGGGCGGCTGGCTTGATACCCGGTTCCATGCCGACGAAAGAAACGGGATAGGTTGCTCGCAGTGTTTCCACCGCAGCAATGGTGGCGGAGTTGCACGCTACAACGATCAGTTCCGCTCCCCGAGCGAGCAGGTGATCGGTGAGCGTGAGTACACGCTGGCGGATTTCGTCTGCCGTTCGGACACCGTAAGGGCACCATGCTGAGTCGGCCACGTAGAGAAGCGGATGGCCCGGCAGGCGGGCCCTGATTTCCCTGAGCACGGAAAAGCCCCCCACACCTGAGTCGAGTAGGCCGATCGTCGTGGGTTGTTTCATGGTGTCGTTCCGTGGTCAGCCACCAGAGCCGGATGATTGTTCGGTCGCGGTCGCATGCTCTTTCAGGACCCGGTCAAGAACGCCGTTGATGAACGTTGAGGAATTGCTCGTGCCATAGATCTTGGCCACTTCGATTGCCTCGTCGATGGCGACAAGCGGGGGTATGTCATCGTCGTGGAGCATCTCGTGGATCGCCAACCGGAGAATACAGCGATCGATCGGCTCGATGCGTTCGAGACGATAGTTGGTGGCTGCGGCTTCGATCATCGCATCGATTTCCTGCGAATGCCCCCAGACTGCCTCTGCAACAGCTTCGACGGTTGTTTGCTCACGCCAGATGCGGGCCTGTTTTTGGCTCAGTGAGCGGAGTGCCTCCTCTGCGCCTGATGAACCCGAGAGGTTTTCGGAAGTGGGGTTCTCGATTGCAGCGGCGAGTTCCGCAAGCCTACGAAGGTTACGCAAGGTTCCGGTAAGCGGATCGAAAGCCTTGCGAACCTGTTCGAGTCGCACAGCCTCGTCCTCCAGTTGGTCTATCAACCCCGGGATCTTTCGGTAGGCAGCGAAAACAGCTGGCAGGGTCTGCTCGAGAGTCGGGGCCACAGCATCCTCACTGGCTGCCTGCAGAGCTTTGTTGACTGCTGCCATGCGCTGTTCGATCGCATCGAGTCCATCGCGGAGCTGGCTCCAGTTGTGCCTCGCTGTATCGCCGTTTGGTTCGACTCGCAGAACTCTCAAGACATGTTCCTTGTGTCGATTGAGGGTGTTGCCGGCCTTTTTACGTCGGTCTTCAAGTTGGCGAAGAGCCGTGTGGCGGGTCTTGGTCAACCGCCTCCGATCGTGTTCCTGGGCCAACTGCCAGAATGTCAGGGAGAGGTCGGCCGGAGAAGTGGCCGATACATCGCATGCATACAACAGTTTCACGGCAGCCTCACGCCGCAGCCGTGACGTCGATCTGTTCTCCCGGTCACGTGGCATCAGGCGGGATCTCGGTCTGTGGCTGAGCTACGGGGAAACACCGTTTCGAGCTTGTGGAAGAGTTCCACCATATTGACTGTTGCACGCGCGGCCTCGATTCCGCGATTGATTTCGCGACCCATGGTTCGCGCCTCGGCTTGCTCCTCGTTGTCGACGAGCAGTACTTCGTGAATAATCGGGATACGACGGCTGACGGCAATGTCCTGCAGCGCTTGGGTTACGCTGTCACCGACCAGCTCAGCGTGCGCTGTTGCTCCCTGGATGATGACGCCGAGTGCGAGAATTGCGTCGGGTTTCGCGTTGCCGGCAAGGTAACTTGCAACCACTGGTATTTCAAAGGCTCCGGGGACACGGAAGATGGGTCGCCTGGCATCCGGCATAAGGATGTCCAGTTCCTCCATGGCCGCATCGAGCATCGCATCAACAAATCGAGTATTGTAGACGCTCGCCACAATCGCGATCGTCTTGTCTGCCCCGATGGCGGACGCTTCGATAGGCGCAGGAAAATCGCGTGACATGATGGTAGGCGGTGCAGGCTCGAGGGAGCATGTTGCTTAAAGTGCGGCAACAATCGCGTCACCAAGCTCTTCGGTATTGACCTTTCGGGTGTCCGGCGAACCGGTGAAAATGTCAGCCGTGCGTAACCCCTGATCAATCACGGATTTGACGGCCGAATCGATACGGTCGGCGGCACTCGCTACCCCAAGACTGTAACGCAGCATCATTGCAACAGAAAGCACCTGGGCGATCGGGTTGGCGATTCCCTGCCCGGCGATGTCGGGGGCGCTTCCCCCGGAAGGTTCATACATGCCGAAATAGAGTCCGCTTCCCTTCGATTGGCCGAGGCTGGCGCTGGCCAGCATCCCAAGTGATCCGGCGATCATGGCCATTTCGTCGGAAAGAATGTCACCGAAGAGATTGGGAGCAAGCAGGACGTCGAATTCGCGGGGTCTCCGGATGAGTTGCATGGCGGCGTTGTCGACGTAGAGGTGCTCGAGACTGACATCGGGAAAATCTTTCGCGACTTTTTCCACTGTCTCCCGCCACAGGATGCCGTTTTGCAGCACGTTGGCCTTGTCGATCGAGGTGAGTTTCTGCCTTCGGCCCTGTGCAGCAGTGAAGCCGATCCGCGCGATGCGCTCGATCTCCGGCTCGCTGTAGATCATGGTGTCTATGGCCACGCGGTGACCGTCACGTTCCTCGATACACTTGGGCGAACCGAAATAAATACCACCGGTGAGCTCCCGAACGCAGAGGACATCGAAACCACCCTCGACAAGATCAGGCCGGATCGGGGAGGCCTCGGTTAGCGCGGGAAAGCAGATGCCGGGGCGCAGATTGGCAAAGAGGCCGAAATGCTTGCGCAGGGGAAGCAGCGCGCCACGCTCGGGTTGTTGATCGGGAGGAAGATTCTCCCATTGTGGGCCTCCTACCGAGCCGAACAGGATCGCATCGGCCTGCTCGCAGGCGTGGAGTGTTGCATCTGGCAGGGGTGAACCGGTGGCATCGATTGCCGCGCCACCGACCAGTTCCTCGTTACACGTAAAGCTCAGATTCTCGGTTGCCGCGAGTGCATCAAGAACCTTGCGGGCCTCGCTCATGACCTCCGGGCCGATCCCGTCTCCGGGTAAAACGGTGATCTGGTAGTTCTGTTTCATGGCTGCTAATGGTGGTGAGGAGCTGCCTTAAAGCAAGGGAGGATTCGATGCATGGGGTATCGACCTCCGAGAGGCCTTGGTGGGAGTGGATACAAGGGGAAGGAGGAAGCTCGTACCCGCCTCGCCCCTTGGGGCATGGCTCGACTCTAGTCGAGAGTCTTGCCGACGCCCTTGATGATGACCTTGGGTCCCTGGTCTGCCTTTTGTGGGGGCCGCGCTTTGGGTGCTTCAAGTTGAACGATTTCCATTCCGGGAATGGTCTTGACGAAATTGGCTTGTGAATAGGGTTCCCAGCCGGCGGGTGTCCCCATCTCATCGGCAATGTTGCGTGCGTCCAGGTACATTCCGAAGCTGTCGCTGTTGACGTAGAACCATGCGTAGGCGGTCTTTTCCGAAGTGATTTTTCGCATCGCCCTCTGGAAGGTCGAAGCGGCATCCGTGATGTCGTCGGGTCCTTCACCACCACCCTCGCGCAGCCCGATTTCCACCTGCAGACGATTTGATGTGGGGGCAGGATCTCGAATCACCGTGGCGCACTGGCGGTCGCCGAGTCGACCGCGCTGGGACTGCTCGTTGAGGTAACTGACAATCTTCTTGCCATCGTAGATCAGGCGATCGCGGTAAGCTTTCTTTCGATCCCGCTCCTCGTCCACATCCTTGACGAAATCCATCAGGCCCTGCTTGAGATTGGCAAGGTTGACGTCCATGCGGTGTGACCCGAATGCCAGCATCATCTTGCCATTCTCCGGCTCGGTGGCGTGAATACCGAAAAATCCGAGCAGGGGAGCACCAGTTCCGGGGAATTTCACTGTGGGGTCCTTGTCTTTGAGGAATATATCGAAGGCGTCGGCGAGCTGGGTCAGGTTGCGCTTCTGGAAGCCCGCCAATATCGCCAGGTTCTGGGTGACCTTGGAAGAGCCGAGATCAAAACCCAGCGCGTGCAGCTTACCGAAGCCGGCCAGCATATCGTGCATCTGGAAATTGCTGGCAAGGCTCTCGAAAGCAGGCCAGAGCTTGCGTGCCAGGTCCTGGTTGCCACCGACCGCATCGGCGAGTTGTTTCGCCCATGGTTGGCTGGGGGGCTTTTGCCAGAGAGATTGCTCGCGAACGCGCTCGAGTTCGGCGAGCAGTTGTTCCTCGTAGGCACTCTCGTTGATGTAGGAGATCTTGTTGCCGGAAACCAAAAACTTGTACTCTGCTCCTCCTTCGGGAAGCGGACGCGGATTGGGTAATCGGACGACCTTGGACTCGGGTGGGACGTAGATCGGGGTGTCGTCGATGGCCTTTTCGAGCTGCTCGATACGCTGCAGCATGGACTCTTCCTCCTGGTTTTTGGCCGCAATCGCTTTTTCGAGGCGTTCCTTCTCTTTTTCCAAGGTGGCAAGATCGATGACGTTGACCTGGTTGGCCTGACTGGTCTCTTCGAGTCGGCGCTTCTCCTCCTTGGCTGCCTTGAGCTCGGCGTAGACCGCCTTCATGTCCTTCTCTTTCTCCTGCCAGTCCTCCTCGATTTTCTTGAGCTCCTGCTCGGCTTCTTCGGCCTGTTCCTCGAGTTCCTCGAGCTGTTCCTCGGTAACCTCCGGAAGTTCCGAGAGGATCTTCTTCACGGCTTCGGCCGCATTGAGTTGGACGAGTACGAAAACAATCATGAGGATGCCCACCACGTTGGTGAGGGCATCCATCAGGGAGTCGAGATTTACCTCTTCATCGTTGGATTTTCGGGCTCTGGCCATGGTGGGGAGTCTTGGGTGTGGTCCGGGCGCTTGCTGATGGTAGGGATTGTCTGCCTGTGCTCGCGCGCTGGCGCCTGCCCGGGCATTTACTTTGGTTTGGCCGGAGCCGGCGGCTTCTGCGGCTTGGCGCGAGGAGGCAGCTTGCCGGCCAGCGCTTTGAACGCCTTCAGATCGGCATCGCCGGTTCCGGGCATGGGCAGGCGGGACACAGGAACCTGGTAGGGATGGTCGGGGTGCATGGCGTAGTTGCGCAGTTGGGAGGAGCTGTGATGCCCGCCATCCCGAACGAGAACAATGATCTGACTTTTCTCGATGTTAGCGACGGCGTCGAGCCATGTATTGAGATCCTCGTTCACCCCGATTGCGCCGGTGTTCACGCGGATGACATCGGTCACATTCATGGCCTGATCGAAGGAACGCAATATCTTGAGCCCGGACCCGCCTGCCTCGGCGAAGAAGAACGAGGTGCCCTGTTCCGCCCCCGATCCCGAGGGAACCACCACCACCGGCGGCGGGGTGTCGTCGGGTTTCTTGTTGAGTTCCTTCAGCTTGGCTTCGAGTTCCTTGATACGGGCATCGAGCGTCGGTTTGGTGTGCTTCCAGATCTCCAGGTCGGCGGCAAGGTTCTCCAGGATCTGCTGAAGCTCGGCGGCCTTGCGATTTTTTTCCTCCTTGTCGAATTCGGAGATGTTGAGGTTGCCCTTGAGCAGCACATTGCGCTTGCGCGTATTCTCAAGTTCTTCCTCGACCGCCTGGCTTTCCTCAATTTCGGCCTCGAGCTCCTCGAGCTTGGCGTTATCCTGGGCGAGCTCTTTCTCGAGTTCGAGGAACTCCTTCGCTCTCTTGATATCCTCCTCCGTTCGTCCCTCGGTCTGGCTGCTCTGGTTGATGGACTGCACCACGATCATGACAACCAGCGCGCCGATCAGGCACGCGAGGATGCTCATGAACGGAAACAGAGAGACGGACATGCCGTCGTCTGCTTTCGGCTTTGCCATTTCGAATTCGGTGTTTTGCGAAGGTTGGAGAGGTCAGCACGGTTGTGCGAGGATCAAAAAGTTCGGGAACTCGCCCGCCCGGGTCTTTTATCCGAACCAGCCTTTTTTCTTGACCTGTTGCACGACGACCTGCTGCTGTCCGAGGCTCTTCAAGACATCATTCAAACTCCGTATCCCCGTATCCAGAGCGGAAACGTAGCGGGTTACCGATTTTGCCGAATCCTCGATGGCGCTCGAGGTGTCCTGTTGCAGGACCTTGATCATGTTGGAGAAGCCCTCCTCGACCTTCTGCTGGTGCTGCGCGGATCGCTTCTCGAGGCCCTCGGCGTTCTCCTTGATGATTTTGGAGAGGTCGTTGAGATCGGTGAGAAATTCGCGTTGTGCACCGGCGATTGCCGCACTGAGCTGGTCGAGAGCGCCGAGTTCATCGCCTCCGCCGAGGCCGCCACCATCGTTAAGACGAGTAAGCAGGTTCTCGTTACAGTAGGCATCGATGACGCTGAGGTTGTCTTCCTCCGTTTTCTGCACCGCGGAGATTGGGAAAGCCATGATGAGAGAGAGGACCAGGCCGAACAGGGTGGTATTGAAAGCGGTTCCCAGGCCGCTGGTGACGTTGCCAAGCGAGGCTGCCATGGCCTCCGAGTCGGAGGCATCGATGCTTCCGATCGCGCCGGAAAGACCGAGAACGGTTCCGACGAATCCGAGAATCGGAACGGCCCACAGAAATACTTTCAGCAGTGAGTAGGATCCCTGGATTCGCGAGGCATCGATATCCGACTGCGAGCTCATCAGGTTGGCGACTTCCGAGTTGTTCTGCCGGGTCTCGAAGAATTCGAGCGATTTGCGGATCCGGTTGACCATGGTGCTATCGCGTAGTCGGTGGGGGAGATTGTAGACGTGGTCGATGAAATTTCCCACGTTTGCCTTGTTGATCTCCGGGGCGATTTCCTTGGGCAGCACATCGAGCAGCATGGCGTTTCGCTGGTGGCCGATCTTCTGCATCTTGAGGATCAGGATTCCGAAGGCCCAGCAGAACAGGAAAAGCTCGCAGGCATTGACGATGGTTCCCGATTTGTCGCTGAAGAAAACCGATCCCACGTAGCTGTTCTTGACGGCAAAAAGAATGCCGAGGATGCCGCCGAAGATGATGGCCGCATATCCGATACTTCCCCAGATATTGATATTGGACTGGTCGGACTCCGCCCAGCCTTCCCGGGCGGGAGGTGCTACGTAGTCGTCGACCGTGCTGCCGCCCGAATCGGCACTGCCATCTGGTTGCTCCTCAGGTGCTGGTTGCTCGAAGGTTGCGGGAATCTGGAGCTTGGTGGCGCAGCCGGGGCACTTGACGGTTTTACCGGCAAGGTCGGCGTCGGCCTTCAGGCTCATGTTGCATTCGGGACAGGTGAAATGCATGGCAAATAGTATTGGCTAAGGTTGTTCTCGAAGGGAGGCACGGCTGATACTCAGGATGAGGGCAACGTCCGTGGGTAACGCCAAACGTGCAAAGTTACAGGGCCATGGACAAGCCTTTTCTGCAGGATTGTTCATCGATTTTTTCAACGTGTCTCGCTTTTGCGGGCTGATGATGGCAAGCTCCGACTGGCTGCGGTTGCCGCGGGTCATAAAAGGGATCCATTTTGATTGCCCGCCCTTTGCCGGGAATGCAGATGGTGGCATCATCCTTTATCATGTCTTTTACTTGCCGTACATGTTGATGCACTCCCGGGTTTTAACAGATTCTCATATGCACACGCCACTTTGTGGCCACGCACAGGGCGAACCGGAGGCCTATGCACAGCGTGGAATCGAGGTTGGCCTTGGGGCAGTGGTATTTACCTGCCACAGCCCTATGCCGGGGGGGTTCTGGCCTGGAGTTCGGATGCTCGAGGAGGAGTTTGATACGTATATCCAGATAGTTCGGCGGACGGCGCATGCCTATGCCGGTCGAATCGACGTTGGTCTTGGTATCGAAAGCGACTGGTTTCCGGGCTACGAGGGGTGGTTGGAGGAACTGCACGCACGTGAGGATTTTGATCACGTGCTGGGATCGATTCATTTTTTCGCCCCGGAGTATCGCGAGCGATTCAATACAGCAGGAGATACGGATGCGTTTTTTCGGAGGTATTTCGAGAACCTCGTAGCCTCGGCAAAGTCAGGCCTCTTCGATACCCTGGCCCATCCTGATCTGGTGAAGAATCATGCCCCGAACCAGTGGCAGTTTGATGTCTTACGCGATCACATAGGCGAGTGCCTCGACGAAATCGCCACCTGCGGGGTGGGCATGGAACTGAACACATCGGGGCTCAACAAGCGTTTCGCGGAGATGAATCCCGGACTGCAGATGCTCGAAATGATGGCGGCGCGGGACATCCCTCTGGTTATCGGGTCGGATGCGCATCGCCCCGAACGTGTCGGAGCCGACTTTGATCATGCCTTGCAGTTGGCACAGTCTGCCGGCTACAGGGAAGTGCAGATGATGTGGCGCCGTCACCGGCACCCGGTGTCGATCGAGGGCGTGTTGGCGCACTTGCAGGATTGGCAGAACAATGGGCACAGGACATGAGGCAATCGAATGCCTGACTCGGCCTTTAAGTATTTGGTTGGTGGCGCCTGCAATAGCCCTGCTGCGTGTCGGCGCCGATCCATCTTTTAATTTTTTTTGATGGATAGATTTGCTTTCGGTTTTCAATTCCCGGTTCTCAAGTTCACCGTTTGCGTGTAAGAAAGTGGGGTTGTAATCCGATGTCCTATCTTGAAGCAATTTTTCTGGGGATTCTGCAGGGCCTTACCGAGTTCCTGCCGATTTCTTCCTCCGGTCATCTCGTATTGGCTCAGCAGCTGTTCGGTATCGAGTCGGCGATCGGCCTGTCGGGCCCGATTTTTGAATTGATGCTGCATGCGGGTACCTTGCTTGCGGTCATGATCTATTTCTGGCGGCAGTTGTGGGCGATGCTGTTGTCCCTGTTTCAACGTGATCGTTCTCATGAGCGTGAGCGGATACTCAAACTCGGCTTGGCCATGATACCGGCGGTTCTTGCTTACGTGTTTTTCGAGGAGCAATTTGAGGCGGCATACCGCAGCCCCTTGTTGGCATCGGTTATGCTGGTAGTAACCGGTGTGTTACTGCTTCTGCCCAGATTGTTGCGGCGCTCGGGGGAAGGGGGCACCGAGGAGGTGACATGGTTGCAGGCTGCTGTGATGGGAGTGGGACAGGCGATCGCCATCTTGCCCGGGATCTCGCGATCGGGCTCGACGATTGTGGCGGGGATGCTCTGCGGTGCAAAGCCCGCGCGTGCGGCAGAGTTTTCTTTTCTGTTGGCTGTTCCGGCGATTCTTGGTGCCCTGGTGGTTAAGGCAGGAGATTTCGGGCAGATTCGCGCTTCAGATCTTGGGCCCTATCTGGCGGGAACTGCTGCCGCTTTCGTATTCGGTGTTCTCGCTGTCTACGGTGTGTTGGCGAGTATCCGCCGCGGCAAGTTTGAATATTTCGGCTACTACTGCATGGTGGTCGGTATAGCCGCGTTCATCTACTTCAAGCAAGTCAGCTCATAGACAGGATCCGACATCGGCTGTTGCCAGGCAGCTCAGGGTGGAGAACGGCAGTCGCCTGTTATCTCGGTTTGTGTTTTTTCGGGCTTGTCGTTCCGGACCGGGCGATGGGCGTTGCCAAGGATTCGGTCATGATCGCCCTGGCAGACGGCTTCGACTTTCCGGTCGGCAAGCCGGACGCAGCCGGTTATCGCAAGGCCCGCGGCTTTTATCCGGTGAGGCACCTCGGTGAGGATTGGAACGGTACGGGAGGCGGCAATACCGATCTCGGGGATCCGATTTATAACATCGGCAGGGGCATCGTGGTGCTTTCCGAGGATGTGAAAAGGGGCTGGGGTAACGTGGTGATCGTGCGGCATGCCTTTCGTGACCACGATGGGGCAGTCCGAGTCGTGGACTCGCTATACGGACATCTCCAGGAGCGCAAGGTGGAGCTCTACGACAAGGTCGAGAAAGGCCAATTGGTGGGAACCATGGGCAGCAATCGAGGTATGTACTATGCCCACTTGCACTTCGAAATCCGCAAGAACCTCGAGATCGGGATGAACCGCTCGAAGTTCAAGCAAGATTACTCCAACTACTACAGCCCGACGAGCTTTATTAAAGCGCACCGAAAATTGACGGTTGGATCGCGCAATTATCCGGTGCCTGTCGACAACTTCGAGCCTTATGATCCGAAGGCGGCGATGACGCGCAGTATCGATTTGCCGGATGCGCCGGAAAAAGTGGCCATTCCGCTGATTTCAAAATTGAAGAAGGCGTTGGGAGGCGGTGACAAGGAGTCTGAGGAAGAGGCGGCGCCTGAGGAAATTGCCGCGGAGGCTCTGCGAAAAGCACTCGCTGACGAAAGTATTCCGGGTGTGTCCGATACGGACAGGAAAAATTTCCTCGAGAAACTCAAAAAGTCCCTCGGAGAGACTGATTCCTCAGGTCAGTAAAACGAGGACGCCGGTAAAGATCAACCCTAACGATGACGTCCCGCGCCTGCAGTTGCTGGTTGCCACCAAGCCTGCCGATGGGGGAGGCTGAGCAAGCATGACCTTTTCCGAGTCAGTCAAACGATGGCGTCAGAGTCCCATGTTGGCCCATATCGTGCCGTTCGCGGTATTCATGGCGCTATTGGAACTGCCAAAGTTTTTCAAGATCGAGAACGAGGAATTGCCCTGGCACACGTTCGCGCCGGAGCAGTGGATCTATCCGGTGCAGACGGTAATCGTCGCGCTGCTGTTGGCGTTTTTCTGGCGGCGGTATTGTTTTGCTCCGATACGGGGCTGTCGCCTTGCGAGTGTGCTGGCTGTAGTCGGGATTGCCTGCTGGATTCTGCCGTCTTTCATTTACCAATGGCTCGGCGTGGCGGCTTGGCCGGAGTATCGGATTTCCATCCCGATGGTGGTTGACGATGCGCCGGTGTGGGAACTACTCGGTCTGGGAACGCGCATGGAAGGGTTTGATCCTTCGTTTTTCGAAGAACACGCGTTCTGGTATTGGTCGGCCGTGGTGATGCGCTTCGTGCGAATGGTGATCGTGGTGGCGCTTGTCGAGGAAATCTTCTGGCGCGGTTTTCTTCAGCGGTGCCTGGCGGATGCGCATAAGCCGTTTTCAGAAGTGCCTTTCGGATCACACAGCTGGAAAGCGTATTTCGGGACAACACTGGCATTCACGATCGTTCACGCGCACATCGACTGGCTGGCCTGCCTGGTGTATGGCAGTCTTACCTATTGGCTGTCAGTCAGGACGAAGAGCCTGTTCGCGTGCGTCTGTATGCACGGAATCGCCAATCTCCTGCTTGGGATCTACACGCTGCAGACGCGGCAGTGGGGGTTCTGGTAGGTGAATTCTCAGAGTGTTGAGTGCGATCCGTCGCAGAAAGCACCATTTTTCGAATGCTTGCAGTTGCAGAGGGCGACGGTCTTTTTCTCGGTGATCTCGATCTTTACGGGCGAAAATGACCCGCCCTTGTGCGCACCGTCACAGAATGGCTGCGTGGCAGATTTACCGCAGGAGCACCACCAGTAGGCTCCGGGTTCGAGTTCCAATACGGCGGGTTTTGTGTCGGCGATGTCAGGTTTATCCATGGTGTCTGTGGGTTGAAGGGTTGTTTCAGGGCTGTTGAAGACGCAATATTGCGAGAGGGTGTGCCCGCTTCCGCAGGGATTATATCCCTGAAAGGTGATTTTGCCAAAGGCGGTTTTCAAGACGGTCGCGGTATGCTGGGAAAGGGTGGTGGATGGTCTTTTTATGAGCCAGAATGACTTATCTGCATGTGCCTCTGTTGTTCTGAGTGGGCAAATATGGC
This sequence comes from Verrucomicrobiales bacterium, assembly GCA_040263955.1. GTDB lineage: Bacteria > Verrucomicrobiota > Verrucomicrobiia > Verrucomicrobiales > DEV007 > CALSSN01. The sequence continues at coordinate 7,050 of JBDQJG010000017.1, read as the reverse complement.
ACAAAAATGAGGTTATGATAATTTTATGTAATTGTCTATAACTCACTTATTTGAAATGGTTCACGTAGTCCTATCGGTAATTGGCATGCGACATGCACCTCTTTACTGAGAGAAACTGCCTAAATAGGGCAATTGAAAACAAAAACCCAAATAGAACGAAAAATAATGAACAGACTAGCACCAGTAACCTACAGCCGTGCGTTGAGGCCTCGTCCGGCCAGGCATGTGAATGCGTTGTTGCATTCAGCCCTCGGCGCGTTCCCATCGTTGTATTCAAACCTTGATTCCGAGTCCTGCTTTCGTGCATTCGCACCGGCGTTACCGGTTGAGGTGGCTGAACATGAGGATCACTTCCTTCTTCGGATCGAAGTTCCCGGAGTGAAGCGCGATAACCTCGAAGTCACGATCGACGGACGGGTTCTCATCCTCAATGTCTTCGCGGGATCTGCTGTCTCGGATGATGCGGCGGCTGAGCCCGGCAGGGAGGTGATTCGAAGCAAGCGGATCGCGCTGCCTGAGTCAATTGAAGCTGAACGCGTAAGCGCGTCACTCGAGGATGGCATCCTGGAAGTGACTTTGCCGAAACTGGCAGTCGCCAAGGCGCGGGTGATTTCGATCGCATAGGCGGGCGATTGGGCCCCAACCCCCGCGGCCGGGAGGCTGGTTCCTGTTTGGATCAGCTTCCCGGCTTTTTTTGCGTATACGTGATAGGGAGATCCATGTCTTGGCGCGGCACGTTTGCTACAATAGCGAAAATTTGCCTGTTGCATGTTTATCGGCAGTTGCATACCACAGCCTGTCAACGTAATCAGTCCTGCTTCCAACCATGTCCGACCATGTCAAACTATACAGTCCGGGGCCGATCGAGGTGTCGCCGGATACCTTCGAGGCCATGTGTGCGCCCATGATCGGGCACCGCGGCGGGGCATTTCAACAATTGTACGCGGAAGTTCAGCCGGGCTTACGCAAGCTGTTCGGGACCGAGCGTCCGGTCTTCCTCAGCACTTCGTCGGCATGGGGTGTCATGGAGGGAGCGATTCGTAACCTTGTCGCCAGGAAAGTTCTCAACTGCGGCTGCGGCGCTTTTTCGGACAAATGGTATGACGTCTCGCTGCGTTGCGGCAAGCAGGCGGAAATGCTGCAGGTTGAGTGGGGCCAGCCGATCACTGCGGAGTTGATCGATGCGAAACTTTCAGCGGGCGGGTTTGATGCCCTGACCTTGGTGCACAGTGAGACCTCCACGGGAGTGCTCAATCCCCTGGAGGAGATCGCGGCACTTAAAAAGAAGTATCCCGAGGTGATGTTCATCGTCGACTCGGTCTCCGGATTCACCACGGTACCGGTATCGTTCGACGATCTGGGTATCGATGTCCTGCTCACCGGAAGTCAGAAGGCGTTGGCCCTGCCGCCGGGATTGGCACTCTTCGCCGCATCCGCGGCGGCAATGGAACGGGCTGCAACGCTCGAGGACAGGGGCTACTACTTTGATTTCCATGAGTTCGCCAAGAACGCGGAAAAAAGCATGACGCCTTCCACCCCGTGCATCTCGCTCATCTACGGCCTGCGTCACCAGGTGGCGAAAATCCACGCCGAGGGTATGGACAATCGCTATGCTCGGCATGCCCGGCTCAACGCCAAGGTCCACGCCTGGGTTGCGGAGCATGGGTTCGAGCACTTCGCGCCCGAAGGCTACCGTTCCAAGGGCCTGACCTGTGTCGCCAATAATCGCCAGATCGACGTGTCAGCATGGAACAAGTGTTTGATTGCCGAGCACAGCCTGGAGATCAATGGTGGCTACGGCAAGATAAAAGGAACCACGTTCCGAATTTCCAATATGGGTGACGAAACCGATGAGACGATCGACTACTTGCTGGCTGCACTTTCGGACACTCTGCCTGAGTAATCTGACGTGAGGTGCAACGAGGGAATCTTCTTTGATGTTCGTTGACGGGGATTCGAGATGGGCGATCTCTTTAAGTGCTTGCTACATTGCCACCACGTGAGTCGATGAATATCTGGGACCTAGCCAAGCCACAGTTTCGTGATCTGGGCGTTTATGAGCCGGGCAAACCGGTCGATGACGTCGCCCGGGAGCTTGGGCTTGATCCTGTTGACGTGGTCAAGCTCGCTTCCAATGAGAATCCGCTTGGCCCTTCTCCGGTTGCAGTCGAGGCGATGCGCGCGGTGTTGTCGCAGGCGCACATCTATCCCGACGGTGGAGGTTACCACCTCCGCAATGCCATCGCAGAGAAGTTCGCGGTGCAGCGGAGCAACGTGACTATCGGCAATGGCTCGGATGAGATCATCGTTCTCATTGGTCACGTCTTTCTCTCTCCGGGAACCAACATCGTCGTTTCCGACCACGCCTTCGTCGTTTACAAGCTGACAGCGGCCCTGTTTGGTGCCGAGACGAAGGAGGTAGCCGAGGGGCCGGGTTTCGCGCAGAATCTCGAGGCCATGGCAGACGCCATTGACGAGAACACTCGGGCCGTTTTCCTGGCCAATCCGAACAACCCGACCGGGGTGCTCTCCGGTCAGGAAGAGATTGATCGCTTCATGGCGAGGGTGCCGGATCATGTGGTGGTTGTCTTCGATGAGGCCTACTACGAATTTCTCGACAACCCACCGGACACACTGAAGTTCGTGCACGAGGGGCGCAAGGTGGTGGTCCTGCATACTTTCTCGAAGATCCAGGGGCTTGCCGCGCTGCGCATCGGTTACGGGTTGAGCACACCGGAGATTTCCGAAGTCTTGAACAAGGCGCGTGAACCGTTCAATACCAACGCGGTCGCCCAAGCTGCGGCACTGGCTGCCATTGGTGATCATGAGCACCAGGAAAGAACCAAGGCGATGACCGACGAGGGACGTGCCTTTTTGCAGCGAACGTTCGATGAATTCGGGCTCGAGTATGTGCCGAGCTTCGCCAATTTCGTGCTGGTGAAGGTGGGCGATGGAGACCGGGCTTTCGCCGACATGCAGCGCGAGGGTGTCATCATTCGCGCGATGCGGGGTTACAAGCTGCCGGAGTGGATCCGTGTCAGCGTGGGGCAGCCGCATGAGAACGAGCGCTTCGTGGAGGTGCTGAAAAACTGGCTGGCAGCGCAGGCCTGATTCGGTGTTCTACAGGCTGGATTTCAACTGCCGTCTTTTTTGGTGAGTTCTTTGGGAAGTGTTTGCGGCTAGCTGAGTGCCTTGACTCCAGAGACTTACTGCGGTTAGGATCGTTCCATGGGATTCTTTGTGCGTGTGCTCGGCCTGCTGCTGACCTGTTCTCTTTGCCAACTGTTTGCGAGTGCGGAGGTGCGCGAATTCAGTTCGAAAGACGGCGCGAAGAGTCTGCAGGCGGAGATTGTCGATGTTGATCCCGCACGAGGCACAATTCGACTGAAAACAGTCGATGGTCGCATCATCGATGCGCCGCTCTCGGCGTTTTCCGCCGACGCGTCGGAGCACGCCCGGGAGTTTCTCGACCTGCAGGAAGTGGGGCGGCGCCTGGGCCTTCGGTTCGAGGAGGTGACAGGAAATATCAAGGAGGAGAAGATCCCGTCCAAAGGGCAGGCGATTCTTACCACGCCCACCGGGTATCTGCTTACGGCACGCAACAACGGCGCGGCAGAGATGCAGGACATCGAGCTGCACTACCAGGTGTTTTACTCCGAGGACCAAGTGACGGGCGGGCGTGTGGGCCGACTGGCGGCCGGCTCGCTCAGCATCGACTCGCTGCAGCCACGCGAGGAGCAGGAACTGTTCACCAGCCAGGTGGATATAGTGCGCATGAAGAAGCTTCCCGCTTCGGAATGTGACAGCGGCAGGTGAGGGCCCAGCCCCCGGGGGTCCGCCGTGTCGCGGACCGACAAGATCGAGGGAGTGATTGTGCGAGTGCTTAAAAACGGGCAGCACCTGCGGGAGCTGCGCTTTCCGAGCAGCTTGCGTCGTGCGTGGCAGGAGGGCGTATCCGGCAGTGACCCGGATCTCGCGGTGCGCTAGGCTTTCCCTGCTTGTCCGCCCACTTGTAGACGCGGACGAAGTCGACGAGCAGGGTCTGCGGAAAGGCGTCGGCTGGCAGCAGGTCTGCTCGTTGCTCGGTGTTTTCAAAGAAGCGGCCATCGACGGCCACGTTGATCACCAGGTGGAAGGGTTGATCAAAGGGCGCATGGGGATTGTCCTTCGCGTTTTCGCAGAACCACTCTGCCTTTTTTCGCGTAGTGACGAGCACCCCGTCAACATACCAGCGGATTTCGTCAGGGTTCCACTCCAGCGCGTAGTCGTGAAAGGCCGCTGCTGCATTGTCCTGCGGAAACGCGTAGCTGTGGGCGAGGTGTTGGTGACGGGGCCAGGCGCCGCCGAAGTGGATGGCCCCGGTTGTCTCGTGGAGCGCGCTGCCGCGGGATTCCAGGATATCGATCTCTCCGCCGGCCGCCCACCCGCCGTAGCGTGATCGGGTGGGCAGCATCCACACGGCAGGCCAGATGCCCTGTCCGCTCGGCATGCGCGCACGCACCTCGAAACGCCCGTAGGTCCAATCGCCCCGCTCCCGGGTTCGGATGCGCGCCGAGGAATACGGCTGGGTCTTGCCGTCGCTGGTGGTGTGGGGGTCGCGGTGGACGGCGATGTGCAGGTAGCCGTCCTTCACGAAGCAGTACTTGGCATCAGTACGGTAAGCCTGACGCTCGTTGTTGCCGCCGCCGTAGTTGTTTTCCTCCATTTCCCATTTGGCAGGATCGAGCTGGTCACCCCCGAACTCATCGGCCCATACCTGCACCCATTGGTCCGTCAGTGAGATGACACGGTAATCTCCTGGAGGGTGGTGGTCGGTGTAGGGTTTCCCTGTCCCGGGAATGGCAGGACCGATGTCTTGCCAATTATCTGCATCCCTCGATTGCAGTTGGTAATACCTGCCCGTTTCGGTATCGAATTGAACGGTGATGGCTGGCGAGAGGCGCAGTTCCGGTTCGGCACGGCTGGTTGCAGTCGTCGCTCCGAGAACAATCGCTACCAGAAGAGAAGCAATCTGTGAATTGTCCGACCTGCGGTTTTGCATCGGGTTCTCCTTGCCCGTTGAAGCATCTCTCCGCTGCTTACTCGGCTTCGACCGCATGCCAGGCTTCGATTCTCTCTTGTAGCCTGTCGGCCACATCGGGGTGGGTTGCAGCGAGGTCAATCTTTTCGTGGGGATCTTGCGCGAGGTTGTAGAGCCGTCGTGGTGCGGTGTCCCAGCTGTGCAGGTTGCGGTAATGTGAGGTATCCGAACCGTGGTAGCGCAGCAGCAGCTTCCAGTCACCTTCGACACACCACAAGTACTGCAGGGTGTCGTCAGGCTTGCCGGGGCTCATGTTGTGTGTCGAGTGACAGCTTCCAAAGATCGTTTTGCGGGCTTGCCTTGCCTGGCTGTCCAGCAGATTGATGCCGGGCAGTTCCGCGGGAATTTCCAGTCCAGCTGCGGCGGCGATGGTGGGGAACAGGTCGATGGCGTGGGCGAAGTCCGGGGATCGGCTGGGCTCGAGATGACCGGGCCAGGAGACCATGATCGGGGTGCGGATACCGTTCTCGTAGGGCGAACTCTTCGAGCGCTGGGCGTAGCCTTTCCAGAGTTTCTGGTGTGGGTCGTCCGCGTTGGTGCTTGGAGCAGCCCAACCATTGTCACAGATGTAGAGCACCATGGTGTTTTCGGTGAGTTGTTTCTCGTCAAGGTAGCCGAGCAACTTGCCACAGGTCTCATCGAGCCACTCGCACATCGCATAGTAGGCGGCGACGTCCACTGAACGGCCGGGCGCACTGTATTTTTCGAGCAGTCGTTTCGGCGGATTGTGAGGAGTGTGTGGAAGGAAGGGGGCATACCACAGCAGGAACGGCTTTTCCTCGGTCACCGCCATGTCGATGAACTCGGTGATCGGTTGCATTCCTTCGCGGCCGATGCTCAAGCCTGCATCTCCGTGGCGCCCCCGGCGTTGCGGGTCACCGTGGGTCATACCATGAGTAAAACCACCGTCCTTGAAGGACCCCTCCCACCACTTGCCGGACTGGTGGGCGAGGTAGCCGTTGTCCGTAAGCATCCTGACGAAACTGGGGTGAGCGTGAAAGCTCTCGCGCAGCGGGACGTCCAGCGCGGCGCGATTGTTCTTGCCATCGACGTCGTTGCCGGTGATGCCGTGCTGAAAGGGGTAGAGACCGGTGACCATCGAGGCCAGCGAGGGCCGGCACAGCGGAGCCGCGACATAGCCGCGCTCGAAAACCAGGCTGCGCTTCGCCAGCGCGTCGAGGTGGGGAGTCTCGATCACCGGATGCCCCATGAAGCCGTAGTCGGTCCACGCCTGGTCATCACTGAGGATGAACACGATGTTGGGTGGCGAGCTTTCCGGGGCCGCATCGAGCACTGCCGGAGAGAGCAGCAGCACGGTCAGGGTGCAGGCGAAGCATTGGAAGTGTGTGAGGCATCTGCTCATCGTGGCGGTAAGGTAAGGGGCTGATTCCCGGGCTTGAGCTGGTCGTGATCGTGTCCGCTTATCGCCGACAATCTCTGCCGGTCAGAATATAGGTGTCTTTGCTGATCCAGGCAAGATCCTCCCAGTAACCGGTGTCGTTGGCCTGGACGGGACCGGGTGTGGTCCTGCCATTCAATACGATGTCGGTGGCCTGTTCTTGCAATTGCACGACGCGCTGGGGGTGTCGCTCGGCAAGGTCCCGGGTCTCGCCGGGATCGGTGGAGAGGTCGTAGAGTTCGGTCGCTTGCGATCGATGAGGGAGGACCAGCTTCCAATTGCCGGTAGTGATTGCGAATCCTCCATCCATCGAGTGGTTGATGAGGGGGAGACGCTGGTGGTCGGCGGTCGGATCAATCAGCACCGGCAGAAAGCTCTGACTGTCCTCTCCGGCGTCGGCGGGCAGGGTGACATCGAGCAGGTCAACGAAGGTGGCCAGCAGGTCGACCTGACCGATGGGGCCATCCCAGCTGCGGCCGGGCTCGGCGATGCCCGCCGGCCAGCGCACCAGGAAGGGGACGCGGTGCCCGCCCTCCCAGATGTCCCGCTTGCCTCCCCGGAAGATATGGCT
>JBDQJG010000016.1:0-29086 GCA_040263955.1 Verrucomicrobiales bacterium | reverse complement strand
GTGCCCCGCAGGCGAAAGAGCTCGTTCCCGGCAGGCGCAAACAGTCCGAGAAATCGCGCTGCCCGGGAAAAATCATCGCATCCATCAGCGGTGCGCAGATCGACCAGCAGCCAGGCGACCCCGTCGACCAGTTCCGCCAATTCATCCGCTTCGGGAATGCGATCGGCCAGGGAGAGCCGCAGGTAGGCGACGTCGCCATCAAGCCGCTCGAGCATGGTCGGCACGCCGCAACCCACATCCGATTTATCGGCAGACGATTCTTCGTTCTCTGCCAGCTCAACGCTCGCCCGCAACCGCCGCAACAGGCCCTCCAATGCGACGCGATTGATGACCTCCGCATTGATCTGCTCTGCGCGGATATGGCGTTGCTTCAAAATCGCAAACGCCTTCTGCAGTGCCGCCTGGCCAAGCCCCTGAACCGTATCCTCCCGGGCATCCGCGCCCGGGTCCAGTTCCGATGCCACGGCACTCGGCAGGCAACTCGCAACCATTGCGGCAATTAACAGCAGCACCAGCCCGTAGCCGGTCTTCCTGCCCGAACTGTCCCGTCTACATATCGAATGGACCATGATCGATTGCTCCTATATCGCCGCCTCGCGGTGATGACCAGAGGTTTCCATGCCGAAGGCCTGCCACGAGATAGGCTCGGGCTCTGCTGAGCGCATTCTCCAGGTTCTTGCCAGAGGCAAGGCCGGCCGCGATGGCGGCCGACAGGGTGCAACCCGTGCCATGCGATACCGCCTCCACGTTTTCCAATCGGGGACCGCGCAACCACTTACCCGTCCCACCAGGCAAAGCGAGAAAATCATCCGCGCCCTGCCCGGCAGGCAGGTGCCCGCCGGTAACCAGGACCGCGCAACCGAACCGGTCGGCCATGCTTCGCCCGGCTTGCTCCATTGCCTGGCCATCATGCACCTCCCGACCAAGGATTGCGGCAGCTTCATTCATGTTCGGAGTCACCAGTGCCGCTCGCGGAAAAAGCAGTTCACAGAGAGCCTGCATGAGGCCCGTTCCACCCAACGCCGTCCCGCAGGAGGCCACCAGCACGGGATCAATTACCAGGTTCACGGGCAGATCGAAGCCGGCGAGAATCTCGACATACTCGGGCCCGGGAAGCATGCCGGTTTTCATGGCTGAAACCGGATACGTCCCCAGCAGGAGATCAAGCTGCTCCCTGAACACTCCGACCGGAACCGGATGAATGATGGAAACCGCATGCGGCGTCTCTGCCACCACGGCTGACACCACGGAGAGCCCGTGCACACCGAGCGCGCCGAATGTCTTCAGGTCGGCCTGGATGCCCGCCCCGGCAGAACAATCGGAACCCGCGGCGGTGAGCACCACCGGCGGGGGCGAGGATCGAGCTACAGGGAAACAATCCGGATCGGACACACTGCAAAGTCATCCGGACCATCGCAGCTTGCAATCTCTTGCGAATTTTCTTCCCCCACGGCAAAAAGTGTCACACAATCACCCGGAAAATGTCCGAACAGCTTGCGCAACTCGCCGGAATACATGTCACCGTCGACGACGTTCTGTACATGCCCAGCCTTGATGCACCGGAAGACCGCCCCCACCCGTTCGTCTACTTCATCACCATCCACAACGATGGCAATGAGCCGGTCACTGTCTGCGGTCGAAAGTGGGTGGTCATCCAGGAAAGCGGCGTCAAGCACGTGGTCGAGGGCGAGGGCGTGGTGGGACAATTTCCCCGCATCGACCCGGAAGGCAGTTTTTCCTACAACAGCTTCCATGTCGTCGGACAAGACAGCAGGGTCAGCGGCGCATTCCTGCTGGAAACCAAATCTGGCAGCTTCGGCTACGTACCGATTCCCGAATTCGATCTCTGCCTGCCCCGCTGGGTCTGACCATTTGCCGTCCCCGGTCACGCCATTCCCCTGTCAATTCAGGGAAGGGTCGATGGGCATGTCGGCAAGCAGTCGGTGCCACGGACCCATGCCCCGCAACAGGTGTCGCCACAAGCCCTCTGCATGGGCTTCATCGAACAGCGATCGCAGGGCCCTCGCCGCGATCCACGAACGTTGGAGCAATTCCGCCTCGAGCTGACCGGCTGACCAACCCGCGTAACCGACAAACGCCCTTACCTCATGCCCTTCCTCCAGTTCCTCCACGGCCGCCTTGCGTGACAGGTGGCTCAGGAAAACCGTCCGCTGCGACACTTCATCCCAACGGATCACCCCGAAGGTAAGCTCCTCGGTTTCCACCGGGCCCCCGAGAAAAACCGGGACATCGGCCAAGGCGGTGAATTGCTCCTCCTTGAGAAGATCTCCTACCCGTCTCTCGAGCGGACGGTTCAAGATAAAACCTTGCGCCCCCTCGAGCGCGGAATGCCGGGTAAGAAACAACACCGCCCTGGAGAAATTCGGGTCGCGCAAGGCGGGATCGGCGAGGATCAAGCTGTCAGCAAGGCTCAGCTGCTCTGGATTTTCAAAATTCAACGTGAAAAAATCGTTCCGCTGTCCGCGGCGTGCAAGCGCGATGATCGACCACGAGGTTCCCGGTCCGCGCTTGCCATGCCCGCGCCGGGCACACCCGTCTTTGCTGCCCCGATACCGGTGTATCAGAAGCTTGCCCATACCACGACCCTGCACACATTGCCAGTTGAGCATCCCGACCCAACCGCGACTGTAGCTGCGTGACTTACCCGGGCAGCGATGCCGTGAACACCACTACTGCACCCAAACCATGAACGAGATTGATTCCCTTACGTCCAAGGCTCAAGCCGGTGAACTTTCCGAAGCAGAAGTCACGAAGGCAGCCACCCTGCTGCTCGATGAAAGCGATGACAGCATTGCCTCACGGGTTCATTTTCTCAAGATACTGGCAGAACGCGGCGAGACCCCGGCGGAGATCGCCGCCTTCGCGTCCGCCTTTCTCGAGCGTGCCGTCGATCCCACCATCACGCCTGCCGACCTGGACTGTCCCACGCTCGACGTCTGCGGCACGGGAGGAGACAAGCTCGATCTGTTTAATGTCTCGACGACCTCGATCTTCATTCTCGCAGCCGGGGGAGTCGCGGTGGTCAAGCACGGCAATCGCAGTATCACCTCGAACTGCGGCAGTGCCGATGTTCTGGAGGAACTCGGTATGCCGATTGACCTGCCACCCGAAGGCTTCGCCGAGTCGATGCGCCGGCACGGCCTCGGCTTCCTCTTCGCCCCGCATTATCACCCGGCCTTCAAGGCGGTCGTACCGGTCCGCAAGCAACTCGCCGAGCAGGGTTTGCGCACCGTCTTCAATATCCTCGGGCCGCTGCTCAACCCGGTGCGCCCGGATTACCAGCTCGTCGGCGTGTTCGATGAAAAACTTCCCAAGGTCTTCGCCGAGATCCTCGGCAAGCTCGGCCGCAGGGTCGCCTGGGCTGCCCACGGTAAAACCGCCGACGGCCGCGGAGTCGATGAGATTTCCACCATGGGACCGACCACGGTGTGGAGCACCACGCTCGGGCAAGTCGATGAAACCCGTCTCACCCCCGAGAGCTTGGGCCTTCCCACAGCCCGGGTCGAAGACCTCACCGGTGGCGACGCGAAACGCAACGCCGCTCTGCTCACCGGCATTCTCGACGGCTCCGATCATGGCCCCCGGCGCGACATCGTTTGCGCCAACGCCGGCGCCGGCTTCGCGATCACCGGCATCGCGGGATCAATCCACGACGGCATCGCGCTGGCAGCCGAACTGATCGACCAGGGCAAAGCACTCAAGAAGCTCCGCGCGCTCACCGGAGCATGATAACCGCGGCGGCATCTTCCCGCGTTGACGTCTTTCCGGGAGACAGATACTCTCCCCTGCGCCTGTCCCTTTGCCGATGTAGCTCAGCTGGTAGAGCAACAGTTTCGTAAATTGTAGGTCACGGGTTCGAATCCCGTCATCGGCTCCCGTTATAAAAACCCGGTGCCCAATGCGGGCGGTTTGCTGTTCCCCATATCCGAGTCACCAGGTCGGTAATCTCATCAGGGCAGACAGTCGTGCTTGTGCAGGGAAATGCGGGTGGGCTCGCTGAGCCGGCCATCCATGATGCGGTCGCGCCTGACAAACCAGATTTCGAACGATTCGATTCTGTCATCGCCACTGCGATGCGCATTGTGAACCCGGGTCAGCCATCGACCAAACCACAGCCGATGCCCCTGGAAATCATCGCGTGGCAGCTTCCGCAAGTACTTGCGCCATCGCTGGCGGACATAGCTCCGGGAAACCTGTTCCGGCCGTGACCAATTCAGGACACCCGACTCCGCATTCACGAAGCGACCGCGATTGTAAAGATCCAGTTCCTCTCCGCCGACCGTGACCCCGCGAATGACAAACCAACCGTCACTGGTGGGAGGATGCGGAGAAAAAATATTCCAGCCCTGCTCGAGGCCCCCAACCCAGCCGATTGGCTTGAAGGCATCGAACCACCCGAGCGGAAGGTTTCCGGTTATACCCAGCGGCTTCTTGAAATGCTTGTTGACGGCATCATGCGCGTCCACATACCGCAGATTCCACAGCGCCACGTAGATCAGAGCCGCGAAGGCGGTGACCTGTCCCAATGCATACCAGCCGTTTTTCACCGGCAGCGCGGCGGCGGGATGCAACCACGCGGGCAGCGCAGGATTGAAATGCAACAGACCTGCCAGCCGGCGCTGCAGAAAATCCCCGCAGCGAGCAACCGGCCGCCACGCTGCAAGCGGCTGGAAGAAACCGAGAACCGGAGAATGCTCCATGACGACGAGCAGCGCATCGTAGCCTCGATGCAGGACTCTACTTTCCCCGCTGCGCACGATCCAACTCGCGTCCCGAGCGCACAGCGCATGCATTTCCGGATCACCGCGCGCATCCCGCAGGCAGTCCCTCGGCAGCCCCGCAAGTCCTCGCAGCACGGTCGCACCCCAACGCGAACAGACGCCACCACCATGATAAAAAATCTCCAACTCTTCGGGGGAACGCGCTCGCAGCAGACCATCGAGACTTTTCCAGAACGACCCCGGGAGAAAAAACAGCCACGCCACGGCCATGATCCAACCAAACAGCCCGACTTCCAGAAACAACGAGATACTCGTGTGAAAACCGAGCATCAGAAACACGGCAAGCGTTCGATTGAGACCATTGCGAAAAGGAATCAGCAACAACAGCGGGCCGAGCGCCTCTATTACCAGCGTGCCATGGGTCAACCACGAAAGCATGGCAGGATAGTCCCGTGCCCAGACAGCCAGTGGTGTAGCAAACGATTCCAAGTGCACCGCCATCTCGACCGCGAACCCTTTATGCCACGCCGGGTGCCACTTGTGAATGAGCGAACACCAATACACTATCATTACCTGCAGCGTCCAGCCAGCTCCGCCCCACGAGCACCAGCGACTGTCCCGAGCCGTGCCATCTTTCCCGAATGCGCTGTCCATACTCCAGCGGGCACCCATGGGAAGAAACATGGCGAAAAAAAGCAGGCAGCGCAGCAAGGTGTCACCACTTTGCAGGATCAACCAGTTGCGATGATGCAGGCTGACCAGCAAAACCCAACTGAGCACAACAGCCAGCCGCGTGCGATAGCCAACAAGCAGGGCAAGCGCAATGATCGCCTGGCAGAAGAAAAGCACTCCCTGCGCAGAGGTCAGGCCCGAGTAAAAATGCAATGACCAATGCCATGCGTTGCTGAAATGTTGCAGCAATGCTCCCCTGGGCAGCACGCCGAGGTCACCATAATGCGCCTGCAGGTCACGGCAGCGCAACGCGACATCAACCAGAATAAGCAAGGCCAGGCCGATGCGGGCCGCTGCAAGTGAGCGCAGATCCTGAACACAGAGAGGATGCAGCCAACGTGGCAGATCGCCCCGGTCCACGCATGCAAAGCGGTGAAGCGCACCCAGCCACTCCCCGACGCGCCTTCTTCCTGCAATCAGCAGAAAGATCAGCAGCCAGCCGAAAAGCTCCAGCGGCAAGGGAATCCAATCTATGACCAAGAGACACACCACGGGAATCGATCCTCCATATCCCACACTCTGACAAGCCTGTGCCTGCAGCAGTTGCGGGCGCGTTTCCCGACTCGCTGCCAGCAAAGGGATACACCGTCCTCGCTGACCGATACGGGATGACCGACTGCACGACACCCCTGAGCGAAGCACTGTGAGCAATCCTCAAACCACCGGCCCGTGAATCCTTTGCGCCGAATACCATCAACTACCAGTTCGATACGCTCGAGATTTTTGAAATGATCCCGAATACACACTCCTGCTAACAACCAGGAAGAAAAAACCGCGCCCCTCTGCCAGCCCGGAGATGACGACGGCAGCGGACGCTGCTAAAATGAAAAGTCGAAACAATTGAACATACCCACCACAGACTTCGCAGGCGCACGAATGCGCTTTCGACGCTCTCTCCACCGAGGCACCCCGCAGGCGCCTTCTTCCGCCCTCATCCCGAATGCATGGCGGCCGCAAGCCAAATCCATTCAATAAGACACCACCTGTTCGCATGCCTGTAGACAAACAGCTGCCGAGGCGAACCTCGCGGACGTCAGGCGACAAAGTTCAATGGCGCAGAGTAAAGCGCTGGAAGAGCGCCTTGCGCTTTCTGCCCTTGATTATAGGCATCACCGCTGGAGTGGCACTTGTCGCCTCCCTGTATCTGCTGTTGCAAAAAGATCGCCTGATCATCAACGCACCGGGGCAAGCATCTTCTGAAACAAACCAGAAAGAAGGCCAGCCATCGGCAGCCATCGAGCTTACGGACGAGGTTCGTGCCCGACTGTTTGCGCCACCGAAACAAGTCACGCCGCCGGAACTGACCTGGCACGACGCAAACCACTCGGAAATAGAGATGGCGACCGCCTTTTTCAAAACTTACATGGATGCGGCAGGCGATTGGGGGAAACTCGCGCCGCTGGTCAGATCGCCGGGGACTACTATCCCAGCAATGGAGGCATTTTACAGAGAAACAAGGCCCGTTGCACTTGCACGGGCCGAGCCTCTTTCGGTCACCCATGTTGAATGGCAGGAAAAGACGATACTTCGCTGTGAAGTAATCATGACTAATGAGGAACCACGGACTGCCTTCCTCGTGTGGGACGCACAGGCGGGAAGATTCCTGCTCGACTGGAAAAGTTTCGAACCTTACCTACCTGCTCCGTGGCAGGTTTACCTGCATGATCGTCCGGCCGGAAAAAGTATCGTGCGCGTGATCATCAAACCGACCGATGACTACGCGGAGCCATTCTCGGATCGGCGGAAGTTTGACGCATTTCATTTAAGCCACCCATACGAATACGGGCTGCTCTTCGCATACGTGGAAAGAGGAACTGAGGCCCATGATCAGCTGGTGTGCCACTTCGCGGAGGACAGCAGCAACACTGTCAAAACCATGATTCTACAGATTCGCTATCCCGACGATGCCCTTTCACCCCGCCAGGTTGAGATTACTGAAGTAATCTCCCCATTTTGGCTGCTACCCTGAAACGGCAACAGGCGAGCCCGAAACCTTGAACCTGAAAACAACAACAGAAACCACGGAAACACACATAACTAGAGGCAGTTATAACGATTTGGCCACTCGCCTGACAAGTGATGTTTGAAAGGCGTGAAAAAGATGAACGACTGCCTGAATTCCCGTCTCTTCCGTTGATTCCGTGGTTAGAGCCTTGTGGTCTTTAGGCCCACTTTTTTTTCCGCGGCAGCAATCGTAAAAAACCACAAGCCGCTCAATCAAGCAAGGGCTCGCTTCCGCTTCCAGATCATCGCGATCATTGCAGAGAGGAGCAAAACAACACGCGAGGGCTCGGGAATCCCGCCCGGCCCGAATCCACCTCCACCCCCGGTCGTCGTGGCGCCTCCGGTTGTGGTCGTCGTGGTGCCTCCGGTTGTGGTCGTCGTGGTGCCTCCGGTTGTAGTCGTCGTGGTGCCTCCGGTTGTAGTCGTCGTCGGAGCAGGTGGAAAACTTGGCGTCTCAAAATCCGGATTCGGCTCAAACTTGGGATCCTGGGCTTTCGCGTTGATTGTCCAACTGAAAACCACGTCATCCAATGCAGTCGGATCCGTATCCGCCATCGCGACATTCACCCCCAGTCGATCCTCCCAATCATCTGCAGCAATCGGGTCATTGTTGGCAGGCACATCAAAAAACCAGACGATCTCCGAGAGGTCGGACACGGTTCCTTTGTTCGACTTCAGTGAAACCAAATGAAGAAGAATATCGTCACTGGTTGTCCCCAGTAAGGCCGGATTTGGATCAGCATTATCCACGTATTTGATCCACTCGTAATTGTTCGCCTGTGCTGTCGTCCACCCAGACAGACTCAGCGCAGTGTCTGAAGGAGTGCCATCGCCTACCCCGTATCCCTGCGAATACCCGCCATAATTCAAGCCCACAATTTGGTTGAATTCAGTCGGCCCGCCTACCGGTGCACTTCCCCCATTATCAACCACGCTGCCAAGCACAGAATTCCCCGAGAGATTCCGCAGTCCCACATGCAAATTCATTCCCGCCTTGAAGAGATCATTAGCAATTCGTGTTCCTGTGGAGAACTCGTTCAGTTGGGCACTGAATGTCTGGGCAAAATAAAAGGACGACCCGGGCGCGATGGCATCAGCAAAATGAATTGTCGGCTGTATGCCATCAGCGGGCTCCACTCCATCGTCGGGATCGAGTTGATTCCACGGACTCGAAGAACTCGCCGCCAACCACTGGTTGTTCCACAAGTTCGAGTGCACCCGCATCGTAAAATGTCCGTCCGGCGGCAGGTCCCCTGCGTCACCATCTACCGTCCAGTCATAGCTGTATCCCGTGGCATACTCGCCATCTGCGGGCGCTCCCGGAGTCGAAGGAGTTACACCATCGCCTATGCCGTGAACAATCAAAGCACCGAAACCAGCTGTCGGCAAGACGCAGCAAGCCGCCGACAGCCCCCACAAAAGCCTCTTCACAGGCCCATCAAAAATCGCCAAAGCAGCGCAAAACATCTTCCGAACACTTTTCCCGACTCCAATCACGTTTGATGGCAATAAAACAACTTCTAGCCAGCCTCAGAAAAGCCCAGTCATGGCAATCCGAACACCTAACCGGTAACCTCCACTGCCATGCAGTTTATGCCAATTAAAATTTCGCTCCCGCCTCTTGGCCAACATGCATGGCATGCCTCACTCACTCCCCGTCTGTTTCTTCTTCTCGATGGCCTGCCTCAAGCCAAACAGATTCCCGTCGCACCTTCCCTGATCAACCTCAGCTACGACGAAATCGGGCATCCGCTCTCCACTCCACAGCACCACTTCCTCCCCTTTTACCAGGTCGAGCTTGAAAAACCCCGGCCGCACCTGCTCGAGGGCATGCTCCCGGTCACCTGACACCCGCACCGCTCCCGGCAGCCCGGGCGCCACGACACACGGCTCGCCAGCCAGGCTCCTGATGCGCACGAAGTCGGTCCTGCCGCTCGTGCGCCGGGCACTGACCAGGAAGGCGCCCTCGGTGCGCAGATCGTGGAACACCGCATCCGCCCAGGCCTCCGGCATGGCCGGGAAGACGCGGATGGTGCCGCCCCAGCCCTGCAGGAGCATGTCGTGGATGCTCTGCGCGCCGGACAACGGCGTCTCGATGACCGGCCCGGCTTCCTTGTAGAGGGTATTCGGCTGCAGGAAGGGCCGCAGCCCGTCCAGGTAATCCAGCGCGTCGTCACCGCGACCGAAGGCCGAGGAAATCGACGCGGCCCCGGTCAGGGAATAGCCCTCACGCCCCTCGAGACTCTGCCAGTGGCGCACCGACTTCAGCATCAGCGCCTCGGCTCCGGGCTGATCGCGGTTCACCAGGTAAAGCGGGTAGAGCATAAGCAAGTGCGAGTAATGGCGGTGGCCCTTGTCAAAGGGCACGCCGCGAGCCACCAGATAGCCGTTCTCGCCGACCGGGCAATCCACCAGCCGCTCGATGACCTCCCGCCAGCGCGGCAGCAGGGGGTCCTCGATTGCCAGCCGTGCGGTCGCACTGACCAGCGCGCCGCATCCCCAGCGCAGCAGCGCCAGGTCGAAATTGCAGTCCGGCCCGTGCTTGCCGTATTCCGGCGAAAAGGTCCGCGGCAGGCGCAGCATGCCGTCGTCGCCTTCCTCGAGGAAATGCAGGTGATAGTTCACTGCGCGCCGCAGCAAGGGGTAAAGATGCTCGCGCAGGGTCGCATCGTCCATGGCGTGACGGTAGTGCAACCAGGCGTTGTGGCAGGCCCAAAGCAGGAGCCCGATCTCCGGCGTGTTGTTGCCGTCCGGGGCGGACACGGGGCCTTCGCAGTCCTGCCCGCTGCTGCGTGGCAGGCCGGCCGAGTCATGCCGGTACTGCTCCGGGACATTGGCGACCAGCGTGTCGACATTGCCATAGAGCGTGCGGGTCAGGGACTCCGCAAGCTCGAGGCGATTGGACGCGTAGGTCGGCCAGTAGGAGAGTTGCACGTTGAGGTTCCACCATGCACCCGGCCAAGGCGTAACCTGCAGCCACGGCCCCTGGTTGTCGATCAGCATGCCGTCACCGCGGGTGGCCGAGGCAAGCTTGTAGATCTGGATCCAGTAGAACGACTCCCAGTACGGATCGGAAAAGGACAGGAAACTTGCCGGGTAGAACTCGTGCCACCAGGCACGGTGGCTGGCCAGCAGGTTCTCCAAGGGCATACGTGCCACCCGCTTGACCTCCGCCACCACGTCCGCCGCGGCGGTGTTTCCCGGAAACGAGTGCGCCACGCTCACGGTGAGAATTCGCTCACCTTCCCGCTCATCCTCGAGCCATGCGGTCGCCGTCTCACCCCCGGCCAGCAGCGGTTGCAGGCACAGCTCGATATCGCCGCGCTGCTCCCTTAAGGCCGCCGGGTTGCGCTGGTAGCCCTTCATCGTCCTGCTGCGGGAGCCTGTCACTTCACCATACAACTGGCGCGGACTCACCGCCGGCTCGGCCTGCCATTGCCAGCGACAGGCACGCTCGCCCTCGGAGGGATCGAGCACGACGACAATCGCCATGTGCTCGGCATGCACGATCGTCCGCCAGCCTATCGAACCACGATCGGTCAGGATCTTGCCAGTGGCCTCGGCATTCCACAGGTCCAACCGCATGCCCCCGCCGGTGATTGCACCCACCGTCTGCAGATCGAAATGACCGATCGGCAGACGGCAGCGACTGAACATCCCGGTGCGGCCATCGACCGGCCGATGGTCCTGCACATCACCACGACCCACTTGCCAGCGGACACAGCGCTCCCCGCCCTGCATGACCATGGCGCCGAGCATCCCATTGCCCAGAAACGGCGACTCATACCAATCAGTCGGCAGCCGATTCCAGACCATATCGTGCCTGCCGAGAAACCGTTCCCAGTCGACTGACACCGTCACCCCTCCAGGAGCACCCCCGGGGACGGCGGCTGTAGCCAACATGACTACGGCTGTCCAGAAAGCCTTGTGGCATGACGCCCGCCTGCAACGCCGCACAACTGCCAAAGATGAGGTTCGCATCGCCTTTTACTTCTCGACAATGCCCCGAACTCGAAAGCACGCAACAGACGCCGAGATCGTCACGATACTTTTATCTGACCTGCTCGCATAATTCCTCTGCGCCCGCTGTTGACGATTCTCTCCGCCTCTGCTTTCATTACGCCCTGCCTGCAGGCAGGAAAAACAGAGTCGAAGGAGAGGTGGCTGAGTGGTCGAAAGCGCTTCTTTGCTAAAGAAGTGAGCCTTTACGGGTTCCGCGGGTTCGAATCCCGCCCTCTCCGCCACTCTTTCAAGCAGGCCGCACCTCGCTACTCAAGCGCGCCCCCGCACGAGCTACCGTGACCAGCCGTGCAGCCGAAACAGTGCGCCCCGGTGCGGATCGGCAATCGGGCAAAGATGTCCGGCTCGAGTTCCCACAGCCGCAACCCTGCACCATCCGTCCCCTGAAGGCCGAGCCCGAGCATCTGGTTGAAGTCGCAATCGTAGACCTCGCCCCGCCAGCTCACGTTGATGGTATTGCGGCACATCAAGGCATCCACCGTGGTGGGATTGAAGGCGTCCTTGAGCAACTGCATGTAGTCATGCAGCCGATCGTTACGCTTCAGGTAAGCGGCAAACCGCGCCACCGGCATGTTTGCGATACAGTAGAGACGATCGAAGTCGATACCGAAGGAAGCCTTCATCTCTTTCTTGTAGGCCTCTTCAAGCTCGACCTGTGACCCGGGCAGGAAAGCGCCATTGGGGTTATAGACGAACTGCAACTGGAGGCGCGGATCCCTGCCATAGCCGAGCTCGTTGAGTTTTTGGAACGCCAGGATGCTCGAATCAAACACCCCGTCACCACGCTGCTCGTTGACGTTGCCCGGCTGGTAACACGGCATGGAGGCCACGATCTCCACTTCATGCTCGGCCAGGAACTCCGCCACCCATTCGTATCCGGGCTCGTTGATAATGGTCGCGTTGAGGCGATCCATCACCCGCCGGGGGCGATCAAAGGACCTTACTGCCTCCACGATTCTGCGGAAATCAGGCACCATCTCCGGAGTGCCTCCCGTCAGGTCGAGGACGGGAATGTCGGTTCTCTCGAACCAGTCGAGCACCCGATCGACTGTCTCCGCCGTGATGATCTCCTTGCGGGCCGGCCCGGCGTTCACGTGACAGTGCACACAGGTCAGGTTGCACAGCTTGCCGACATTGAGCTGCAGCACCTCCGGCGCGGCTCGACGCAAGGACCTGCCTGCCGCCCGCAAGGTGGCGTCAAACTCATTCATGTCTGGAACCATGATCGAAAAAAAGTTTCTATCGCTGGCATTACAAGCAGGCCGTCAGTTTGTAATGGAAAGTCTTGTCGCTGGCCCACTAAACTGCGACTGTTCACCCGCAACACGAAAACCACCAACCTTCACATACCATGAGCACTGCCCCTATTCTGCTGATCCTGGCCATACCGGCCATTCTTCTGGTTGTCCTGCTGATCTGGGCCGTCGGCATCTACAACGCACTGGTCAAACTTCGCAACCGCTTCAAGAACGCCTTCGCACAGATCGACGTGCAGCTCAAGCGCCGCCACGACCTGATCCCCAACCTGGTAGAGACCGCCAAATCCTTCATGAAGCACGAGCGCGAGACGCTCGAGGCGGTCATCAAGGCTCGTAACGCCGCAACCGATGCACGCTCTGCTACCGACCTCGCTGATGGCGCCTCGGTGCAGGCGCTGGCCAGTGCCGAATCCGGGCTGGGCTCCGTGCTGGGCAGGCTTTTTGCCCTGCAGGAAAGCTACCCGGATCTGAAATCCGACCAGAACATGATGCAGCTCAGTGAAGAGCTCAGTTCCACGGAAAACAAGATCGCCTTCTCCCGCCAGGCCTACAATGACTCGGTGATGACCTATAACAACAAGCGCGAGATGTTTCCGAGCAATATCATTGCCGGCATGATGAATTTCGCTCCGGCCACGCTTTTCGAAATCACAGACGAGGCAGAACGCGAAAACGTCGAGGTCAAGTTCAACTAGGTGCCTGCCGCGCCGTGACCACGGCTAAGAGCCGGCCCGAACCGCCAGCATGGATTTCTTCCAGAGCCAGGACGATGCCCGGCGCAGGAGCAAGTTGCTCCTGTTCTATTTCGCGCTCGCCATCGTCGCAATCATCGCCACGCTCTACGGGGTGTCCCTGGCCATTGAGGCGGCGATCTCCGGCAACGAGACAAGACCCGTCGCTCCCGTCCAACTGTGGGATCCGGGCCAGCTCGGCCTTGTCTCGCTGGTCACGCTGGCCGTCATCCTGTGCGGCAGCGGCTTCAAGACGCTGCAACTGATGCGGGGCGGCGAGGCCATTGCCCTCGACCTCGGTGGCAGACCGATCGATCCTTCGACCAGTGACTTCGATGAGCGCAAGGTGCTCAACCTCGTCGAGGAGATGGCGCTTGCCTCCGGCTGTCCGGTACCGAAAGTCTTCCTGCTCGAGGATGAGTCGATCAACGCATTCGCCGCGGGTAACACGCCATCAGACGCCGTGATCGGGGTTACCCGCGGATGTGTCTCGACCTTGAGCCGTGATGAGCTGCAGGGAGTCATCGCACACGAGTTCAGTCACATTCTCAACGGTGACATGCGGCTGAACCTGCGCATTGTCGGCCTGCTTTTCGGGATCCTGCTCATCGCGCTGCTCGGGCAGATCCTGCTGCGCGCCAGTTGGTATACGGGCAGAGGACGCAATGGCAGGGAAGTCGGAATCGCTCTCGCGGTCGGGGGTCTGGCACTCTACATCATTGGCTACATCGGTGTCTTTTTCGCCCACCTCATCAAGTCCGCGCTGTCCCGCCAGCGGGAATTCCTGGCTGACGCATCCGCCGTGCAGTTCACCCGCAATCCTGAGGGCATCGGTGGCGCACTGAAAAAAATCGGCGGTCTCTCCGCGGGTTCGCTGATTGCCAGTCCGAAGGCAGAGGAGGCCAGCCACATGTTTTTCGCCAATGGCCTCTCCGCGGGTTTATCCAGCCTGTTCGCCAGTCATCCACCCCTGCACGTGCGGATCCGACAAATCGATCCGCAATGGGATGGCCGCTATCCGAGCGTGACCTCCGGCACGATCTCCCGCAAGCAACAGCGTGGGAAAACCAAGCGACCTGCCGGCCAGGCACCGTTGTCTCCCGGTGCCTCCGGATTCGCCGGCAGTCCCGACGCAGGCGCCATGCACGGCGGAGCATCCCTGCTCAGGGGCTTCGAGGGTCCCGTCCACCAGGAACTCGATGCCGCACGGCAACTGCGCGAGGCAATTCCCGAAGCCTGGCTGGAGGATCTGCGCCATCCTGCCGGTGCCCAGGCACTTGTGCTGGCCCTGCTCCTGAGCCGGGAAGCGGATGCCGATGCTGTGATCGCCGAGCAGCTCCATGGAGGAGCCGAGGCAGCCCTCATCCAACAGGCCGGAGAACTGGCCCGGGAATTTGGCAGTCTCGATTCTACCGCGAAACTGGCGCTCCTCGACCTTGCCATTCCGGTCTTGAGGCGCCTCGGTCCCGGGCAATACGATCAGTTCCGCACGCTGACAGAGAACCTGATCCGCCGGGACGGGCAGATCGATCTCTTCGAATTCACCCTGCAGAAGGTGCTGACCCGGCACCTCGATCGCGCATTCGGACGCACCCCACCGCCACGCACCCGAAAGCATTCCGCCGGTCAACTCAGCGAGGCTGCCTCCGTTCTGCTCAGCAGCATGGCCGGACTCGGCACAGCCGATGAAGCCGGCCTCAAGGTGGCCTTCGCTCGCGGTGGCGACACTCTGGAAAAAACGACCGGGCTGATCACCACCCTGATGCCGCCGGGGTCCTGTGGTCTCGTCGAAATCGATGCAGCTCTCGATTGTTTTGAACTGGTCAAGCCGGCGATCAAGCGCGCACTGCTCGAAGCCTGCGCGCAAACCGCGTTCGCAGACGACCACATCAACAGCAACGAGGCCGAGTTGCTGCGTGCCATTGCCGACACGGTCGGCGTTCCACTGCCGCCCTTCGTGCGCTGATGCGAGCCGCTCGATGCCGACCTGCGATCGAATGGCCCACGAGACCGCGTGATTCTGTGCAAAAATGTCGCCTGGGTCGCCCGTCAGACACCCCCGAAGCGGCGACTGCGTCGCCTGAATTCCTCCACAGCCTCGAAGAGGTCCGCCTTGCGAAAATCCGGCCAGTTCTTGTCCACGATGATCAGCTCGGAGTAACTGATCTGCCAGAGCAGGAAATTGGAGATCCGCATCTCTCCCGAAGTTCGAATCAGGATATCCGGGTCGGGGTAATAGCGGGTATAGAGATGCTTGCTGACAAGATTCTCGTCAATCATGGCAGGATCTATGTGACCTTCCTGCACATGGTGAACGATGCTCTTGATGCCATCGACGATCTCCTCGCGCGCGCCGTAGGAAAGTGCGAGCACCAGCGTCGCTCCCGTGCACCCCGATGTGGCCTCGATCGTTCGGTGCAGCTGCTTCAGGCACGTTTCGGGTAGCCTGTTCAGGCGGCCGATTGCCTGCAGCCTGATGTTGCGCTCGAGCAGTTCTTTCTCCTTGGATTTCAAAAAACGCACCAGCAACTTCATCAAGGCATTGATCTCCGTCTCAGGACGCTTCCAATTCTCCGAGGAAAATGCATACAGTGTGAGGTATTCGATACCCATCTCGACGCAGCCCTCGACCACGTCACGCACCGACTCGGCCCCGACCCGGTGTCCCTCTGTTCGCGGCAGGCCACGCTCCCGGGCCCACCGCCCGTTGCCATCCATGATAATGGCCACGTGACGAGGAATCTCGTCCCCGATCGTGCTGTCTTTTTCGGCGTGCATCCGTAGTGCTTGAGCGGCAAGGCTGCTGCTGAAATTTTATCACATCATCGCCTCAGACCACCAGCGTCTGGTCACGGTCTGGACCCACCCCGATGATGGTGACCGGTGCGCCTGAAAGTTCCGAGACGCGGTCGAGATACGCTCGCGCCCCAGCGGGCAAATCGGTGACCATGCGCGCCGCGGTCGTATCGACCCCCCAACCTGCCATCTCCTCGTAAACGGGAGTGCAGCGGGTGTAATCCTCGATCCGGGTCGGGGGATAATCCAGCCGCTCGCCATCGAGCTCGTAACTGGTGCACAGCTTGATGTGATCGAGCCCATCGAGGCCATCCAGATTGGTCAACGCCAGCTCGTCAAAACCATTGAGCCGCGTCGCGTAACCGACAAGCACCGCATCGAACCAACCACAGCGACGTGCCCGCCCGGTGGTGGCCCCGAATTCACGACCCATGCCGTGCAACCGCTCGCCGAGGGCATCGTTCTCCGTGACAAAGGGTCCGGCGCCGACCCGCGTCGTGTATGCCTTGGCAATCCCGATACTGCGGGTGATCGCCCGCGGGGAGACTCCCGATCCGGTGCAGGCTCCTCCGGCCGTCGTGTTGGAAGAAGTAACAAACGGATAGGTGCCGTGATCAATGTCAAGATAGGTTCCCTGCGCACCTTCGAAAAGCACCTGCTTGCCCTCCGCCAGTGCCCGATGAAGAATACTCGGAGTATTGGCAAGATAGGGCCTGAGTCGCTCGGCACAGCCCAGCAAAACCTCGGTAGCCGCCTCTATGTCTACGGTTTCGAGTCCCGCAGACCCGATGATCCTGTTGTTTTCACTGACCTTGGCGGCAAAGCGCTCTGCCAGCAGCTCGGGATACGCCATGTCTCCCGCACGAATACCACAGCGGGCAATCTTATCCCCGTAGCAGGGACCGATTCCACGCCGCGTCGTCCCGATCGCCCCCTCTCCCAGACCGGCCTCCCTGGCAGCGTCGAGCAACTTGTGATACGGCAGGTTCAGGTGGGCGGCATCACTGATCAACAGCTGACCGGGTCGAACCTCGACTCCACGCTCGGCGAGCCCGTCGATTTCCTCGAGAATGCTCACCGGATCAAGCACCACCCCGTTACCGATGACGCAGGTCTTGCCCTCCCAGAGAATTCCCGAGGGCATCAGATGCAGCACATGCTTCCTGCCATCAGCGATGACCGTGTGGCCCGCGTTGTTGCCACCCTGGGCACGCACCACGATATCGGCACTTTCCGTCAGATAATCGACGATCTTTCCCTTTCCCTCATCACCCCACTGGGTGCCGATAATAATCGTACAGGACATGACTTTCAGACAAATGAATAAACTATGAATAACCCGCGCATTGGAACTTCCAGACAATGAATCTCATGTGCCGAGGAGGAAAGCGCATTCAGACCCTCCCGAGCAGACTGCCTGAAACAACCACACCCGAAAAGCACCCTCAACCTCAACTGCCTGTCATCATGGTGGTAAAAAATACTGCCAGCGCACAGGCCAGGAGCGCGAAGACCGTCAGCGTGACCAACAGGGCACCAATCGGATCGACTTCTTTTCGCCTCGACTTGAAGGGTTGGTCGTTGGAGAACGAACTTGGACGACCCGAGGACTCGCCGACACTGGCTTCTCCGCGCTCCTCCTCAGGGAGTTCAACCCGCTCACCCCGCGGAACATCCGAATCATAAATCGCCTCGATGTTACCGATGCGGATCGCATCACCATCCTCGAGATACGCCTCTTTAACCACCTCGTTATTTACGCGGGTGCCATTCGTCGACTCCAGATCAGCGAGGAGAAAATTGCCATTGCTTTGCCTGACCAGTTCAATGTGGCTGCTGGAAACCGAGATATCCTCGATAACGATATCATTCTTGTCCGACCGCCCGATCGTGATGGTTTCAAGGTCGAGCCCGAACTTGAGCTCCTCCCCGCCGGGCATGTTGATGGTGATCTTGGCCATATCCTGTTTCTGCGTATCCTGAGCGCTACCCTGTCACTCTTAGCGGTTTGCGCGCTCACGATCAATGAGATTAGCAAATTCCTCGAAAAAGTACGCGGCATCATTGGGGCCGGGAGCTGCTTCCGGATGATACTGTACACTGAAAACCGGATAATCCCGGTGCGCCATTCCTTCCACCGTACCATCATTCAAATTGATGTGCGTGACCTCGACCGCATCGGGCAGTGACTCGGGATCGATCGCGAACCCATGGTTCTGGGAAGTGATCGCAACTTTACCCGAACGCAGATCCTTGACCGGTTGATTGCCCCCGCGATGACCGAATTTCAGCTTGAATGTTGTACCTCCGAAAGCGTGCCCAAGGATCTGATGCCCGAGGCAAATGGCAAAAATGGGCACCTTGCCGAGCAGTTGTTCAATTTCCGCATGGATGTATCCGAGTGCGGCCGGATCTCCGGGACCATTGGAGAGGAAAACCCCATCGGGTGAGCGTGCCAGGACCTCGGATGCCGGGGTCCGGCTGTTGACGACATGCACGCGAAACCCGTTCTGGCGGAGGCGGCGCAGCATGTTGCGCTTGATACCGAAATCATAGGCGACAATCTCGTAACGGGGCTCGGGAATGTCTCGATAACTGTTTGTGCCCTCGGAGCGCAATCCAGCTTCCGGATGAGAAGGATTGGGGATCGTCCACTCGGCACTCTGCTCCCCTTCCGGATCCCAGTCGTAATTGACACTCGTGCTGACCTCGCGCACAAAGTCCATGCCCAGCATTCCCTCGCCCTCCTTGGCAAGTGCCACGACATCGCCCGGCTCAAGATCATCGCCGTGGGCAATGCAGGAACGCATGGCCCCCTTGTCACGCAGGTGCCTGGTAAGTGAGCGCGTGTCCACTCCCTCGATGCCGGGAATCCCATGACGCTCGAGATAGGCATGCAAGGTCTCGTTGCTGCGCCAGTTCGAGGGCTGCGCGCACAGCTCTTCGATCACAAAACCCCTGACGTGGGGACCCTCGCTCTCGGAATCGAGCGGGTTGACCCCGTAATTGCCGATCAACGGATACGTCATACTTACAACCTGACCTCGATACGAGGGATCCGTGAGCACCTCCTGGTATCCGGTCATCGAGGTATTGAAACAAATTTCCCCTGTCGCAGATATCGGGGCTCCAAAGGCTTTGCCTTCGAAATACATTCCGTCTTCGAGGGCTAGGATCGCTTTCATTTTACGGTAATTTTCTTCTACAGCCACTCACAGGCAGGCAAACGGCGTGGAACCTAGATCGCCAGTCGCCAACTGACAAGCCGATTTGGCGATCCGCATCCTCACCCTTGTTCCAGGGCCAGAAAAGTAGCCAACCGCCATCGCCCTGATTCGTATCAAGAGGCCCGTTATGCATCATTGACCTCACCGCTCTTCGGATGCACTCTCCCATGCTGAAATGTTTCAATGAATCCTGTTCCTGACATCCTCTTCGTGACCCACTGCCTGGCAGCGTTCGCGATGTGTGGCATCACTTGGTTTATCCAACTGGTTCACTATCCCCTCATGCATCATGTCAACCTGGAGGACACCTACTTCGTTCAGAATGTCCGCCGCACGGGCTGGGTAGTGGTACCCACCATGCTTACCGAGTTCCTTACCGGGGCGCTCCTTATCCTTCCCGGTCTCCGTCCGGAGTACCTGCCGGCTCCCGCAGCCATACTCGCCCTGCTGCTCCTCATTTACATCTGGTTCATCACTTTCTTCCGACAGCTGCCCCGCCACCAGGTTCTCGTCCAATGCCGTTACAATGGCAAGGTGGTCGATGCGCTGGTGCGCATCAACTGGAGCCGCACCGGTCTCTGGTCAGCGCGCGCGGTGATCCTGGCATGGTTCATTTTTGCCGAGCTCTCACTGACACGGTTGACCTCGACCGGGTAGCGTTCCGCCAACCCCCTCAGTTTCGATTCGTTGAGCATTTTGACCGGGATGTCCAAACCAATACAGACCATCCGCATCGGCCTCGCCGGCCTCGGCACCGTCGGTGGCGGCGTCTATCAGAACCTCATCCGCAACCGAGCCCTTCTACAGGGCAGGCTCGGGATCAATCTGGATGTCGTCGCTATCTCCGTCCGCGACCCGGAGCGAGACCGCGGCTTCGACGTTGACCACGGGCTGTTCGTCAACGGATGGCGAGAGCTGATCAACAATCCGGAGATCGATGTCGTGGTCGAACTGATCGGGGGAACCACCGAGGCCAAGGATCTCGTGCTGGGCGCTCTGCAAGCAGGCAAGGCGGTGGTGACAGGCAACAAGGCACTGCTTGCCGAACACGGCGCCGATATCTTCAAAGTCGTCGAGGAAACCGGGCAACCCATCTATTACGAGGCTGCCGTCGCGGGAGGCATTCCCATCATCAAAACCATCCTCGAATCTCTGGTCGGCAACCACATCATCAGCGCCTGCGGCATCATCAATGGCACCTGCAACTACATCCTCACCAGGATGGCGACCGAAGGTCTCCACTACGGCGAAGCACTCCGCGAGGCGATGGCGAAAGGCTATGCGGAGGCTGATCCAACGCTCGACATCAACGGCATGGACGCTGCCCACAAAGCCATCATCATCGCTTCGCTGGCCTACGGAAGCTGGCTGCCTTGCGATTCGATGCATGTAGAGGGCATCGAGTCAGTCGACTTGATCGACCTGCAGTTCGCCGAAAAACTCGGTTACACCGTCAAGCTGCTTTCAGTCATCAAGGGACACGAGGATGGCTCGATCGAGGTCCGTACACAACCTTCCCTGCTTCCCCTGGATCACATCCTGGCTTCCGTGCACGGCGTATTCAACGCCATTGCCGTCCACGGTGACATTGTCGGAGAAACCCTTTTCTACGGCAGCGGAGCGGGGCAGGATCCGACATCAAGCTCGGTGATCAGCGACCTTGCCGATGCCGCCATGGCGATCGCCGGCAGCAAACCGAGGAGCAGCTTCACTCCCCACGGCGTGTATGGCAAGCCAGTGGCAATCGACGATACGCTTTCCCGCTACTACCTGCGGCTGCAGGCCGAGGCACGGCCCGGCGTGCTCGCCCGGATCGCGGGTGTGTTGGCCGAACACGAGATCGGCATCATTTCAGTACTGCAACCCGATGAGCCCGACGGCGACGACAGCCTGCCGGCGCAGCTCGTGGTCACCCTTCACGAAGCTCGTTACGGCGACATGATCGCTGCCCGCGACAAGATTGCCGCCCTCGACTGTGTCCGGGCGAAGCCCGTGCTCCTTCGTGTGGAAACCCTCTGAATATCGCGGAGACCGGGGAATTTCAGCCACGGGCATGCCTCGTGAAAAGACCCTGTCGGCGACGCAGGTCAGCGCCGCCGTCCCGCTGGCAACCTAGCTGCCTTCCTTTTCGGATCCCAATTTCCTGAGCGCCGCCACGGTGATTCCGAGGATAGCGGCAACGGACTCTTCATCATTGGCCGCTGCCCGGGCATAATGCAGGGCCTGCCTTTCCAGGAATGCAAGCAGCCCCACTCCATCAGCCCTGGCCTGAAAGGCAAGTGTCGCTAATGCTTCATCGAGTCTCTCCCTCGAATCAGTCTGCAACGGTATGTCCTGGGGCAACAGGACACTGGTGTTGGCCAGGGCGCAGGCCCGATACAGTGTATTCTCGAGTTCGCGAACATTACCCGGCCAGTCGTAGCTACAGAGCAATTCCCTCGCTGCATCAGTCAGGCGAAGCAGGGGAGCCCGCTTCTCCGCCGCCGCCCGGCGCAGAAAGAAATCTGCCAGCGCGGGGATATCCTCCACGCGCTCACGCAGCGGCGGAATGTGAATACGCACGACATTCAGACGATAGAACAGATCCTCCCGAAACCGTCCGGCTGCCACTTCCTCCTCGAGTTTTCGGTTCGTCGCTGCCAGCACCCGCACATCACTGCGCATCGTCTCGTTGCCTCCGACTCGCGAAAAATCTCCGCCCTGGAGCACGCGAAGAATCTTGCTCTGTGTCTGCATCGGCATGTCCCCGATTTCATCGAGGAACAGGGTGCCCCCATCACACTGCTCGAAGCGCCCGATCCGTCGTGCGCTGGCCCCGGTGAATGCCCCCTTCTCATGACCGAAGAGCTCCGACTCGAGAAGGTTATCCGGTATTGCCGCACAGTTGATAGCCACAAACTCACGTTTGCCCCGCAAAGAAAATTGATGGATGGCCCGAGCGACCACTTCCTTGCCCGAACCGCTCTCTCCCGTGATCAACACCGGCGCGTCGCCGCGGGAAACCCGACCCACCAGTTTGAAAACCTCCTGCATCGAGGGTGAGTCACCGATAATCGAGTCATCGATCGGTCGACTCGAGCCAGCCACGGGCTCGGCAGGCCCACGTCGAATCTCCTCACGCACACGCAAGGCCGCTTCCACCACCCGCTTGAGCTCGAATGTGAGTTTCTCTTTCTTCAAGAACTCGTAGCCCCCCCACTTCATGGCCTCTATCACCGCATGCGAGGGGGGAAAGGCGGCCATCAGAATCACCAAAGCATGCGGCTGAGCCTGCCGCACCTGCTTGAGTACATCCAGGCCTCCGATCGGCGAGCACCCCATTTCCACGATGATCAGGTCCGGCTTCTGATGCAGGCAGAACGGCAGACCCTTGTTGACGTCCGTGAACAGCTTTACCTCGACATCCGCAGCAGCCAGATGCCTGTCGATCCAGGCGAGCAAATCCTCATCCGGATCGATCGCCACGATGGTATATGTTTGCGATTTCTCAGACATTACAGTGTCGCCCGATTGCCGGCGCAGCCTGCACTTCGGCGAGGAGAGTGTCCCCCGGTTATCGATCAGGCAAGAAGCTTTTGCAAAAACTTACCCCGCGATTGCATGCGGCAGTTCGAACACCCGGCAGTCAAAAATCTTACCAGATTATCTCTCCGCTTCCTCCCGGGAACAGATTTCCCAGACCAACCGAGCCCGGGCCTCAAAAAAAAGCCGATGCCAATGCGATTGCCTCAAGATCAAGGCGCCTCTTCGCGGATTTTCATCACCTTGAAAGGTTTTTTTTATTCCGGACAAATCAGCCCGATGCACAGAAAGGTGGCACGTGTTCTCCTTGCCGCCTTTGCCTACACCTCGGCCGGGACCTGGAAATCCGATCGATACTCACGGGTCAGCAGTGCCAGGGCCTCGGGTGTCGCGCTCTCGCCCACGAACGTCTCTTTTTCGCCATCGAAATCGAGGGTCGGGCCCAGCGTGATCGTTTCTCCGGCAGGATCGATCTCGTTGCGCTTGAGGTGCTCGTGAAAATCGGAAATCACATCGCGCCACGGCTGGCAATCGACCACCGCCTCCGCAGCCTTGCGCTCGTATGCCGCACCTTCCCCCAGGCGGTAGGCAATATTCCCCAGGTGGCACCACGCGCTCGAATAATGATTCTGTTCGATCTCAGCGGTGAGCTCCTCCTTCCTGCGGGAACGCACTGCCGCGATAAAATTCTCTGCATGACCGCCGCCGCCGTCACCGGAAAAGGAGCGGATCTTTTTGCCATCGTGGTCGTAGATTGACCCGCCGTTACGCCCACCGGCATAGTAACCGCCCTCCATCTCGACTACAAGAAAAGCCGGAGTGCGGCGGCGCCAGTAGATGTCATCGGCATTCAAGCCCTTCTGGCGCGGCAGGTTATGCACGTCGACAATAACCGGCACCGTGTCCGTCTCCATGTAGACGAAATGTGTGTTGGGGCTGGCGCCGGCATCGTTCCACGCCAGTCGTCCGCCACCGGAGACGACCCTCTTCGGATACGCGACCTGGTCCTGGAACACCACATTGCGCAGGTCATCAAGAAGATGCGGTCCCCAGTTGCCGAGTTCGCCATTCCCCGCGTTCCAATCCCAATGCC
The DNA here is from genome assembly GCA_040263955.1 of Verrucomicrobiales bacterium. Lineage (GTDB taxonomy): Bacteria > Verrucomicrobiota > Verrucomicrobiia > Verrucomicrobiales > DEV007 > CALSSN01. The sequence goes on along the minus strand of JBDQJG010000016.1, from coordinate 4,960 downwards.
AGTCGTAATGAAATTTCTTTCGCATGATGGGCAGATCCGCAGCCGGTCCCAGCCAGAGATCGTAGTCACAGCTTTGCGGTGCCGCGAGCGGCGTCTCGCGTTTGCCGATACTGCCTCGCCGGCCGTAGCGATTGCATCGGGCGTAGAGGATGTCGCCATACTCGCCGCCATGGACTGCCTCCCGCAATTCCTGCCAGTAGCCGTTCGAACGCTGCTGCGTGCCCCCCTGAACGATCCGACCATACTTGCGGGCCGCCTCGACGAGCTTCCTGCCCTCCCAGATCGTATGTGAAACCGGCTTTTCCACGTAGACATCCTTACCCGCCTGGCATGCCCAGATCCCGGCCAGGGCATGCCACTGGTTGGTGGTGGAGATGACCACGGCATCGATTCCGGGGTCATCGATCAATTCGCGCATGTCGACACAGGCGCTGGCGTTGGGATATCTGGCTTTCAGGTTGTCCACCCGCGCGGTATCACAATCACAGAGCGCGGCGACTTCCACTCCCGGGATACTGCTGAACCATTTCACCGAAGTTCTTCCACGGCCACCCAGACCAATGAACCCGAGACGAACCCGCTCGTTGGCACCGAGCACTCGAGACGCGGACAGGGCCGTTGCAGAGAAAACCGTGGAACGAATGAAAGACCGGCGAGAGAATAGCATGACACGTGTATAACAGAGCCAGTGCTGACCGTCTTTCACTTTTTTTCAAGATCGCACCAGCATCCCCAGATGTCCCGCCAACAGGACACCGTTGAGAATGAGAAAAAGCCACACGATCCGCGAGGACGGCCGCCTTGCCGATTCAAAACGAGGCAACCAGAGGGCCATCGCGAAAGCAATCACGAACCACGCCATGTAATTGCTCAGCGGCGGATGCACGGGAGGATCCGTCGCGTCGGGATACCAGATCCAGTATCCGCGCAACTTCCATGCGATCGGTTCGAGGTTCAGATCAGTCAAAACGGCAAGCAGTGCAACGGAGCAGGCGCGTTTCCAGCGTGAGAGATCCGGCATCAACAAGAAAACAACCGCGCCACCACCGGCCACGACGACGAACCACGCCAGCGGGATTGCCAACGGGAGAACACCGAAAAGACGCAATCCGTAGCGATCGGTGTAGGCATAGTCACCGAATGGAAACCCCGAAAGCACGCCGATGGTCTCCAGGATGCCGGTGACCACGGCGATACAGAGCAGGCTGCGCAGGGTCACCGAAAATCCCCAACAAGGAACCAACAAGGCAACCAGCGTCGCGGCGGCAAGTGCCATCCAGACGGCATCCGCGTGACGATCAAAATGGTCGAGCAGGATGACAAGAGCCGGTTGCTTCTGTGCGTCAACCAAATCCGGCACCGAGAGGCCGAGGAACATGACCACTGCGCCGATCGTGCTCCAGACGAGAAAACCCAGCCAGAAACCCCGCGTCATTTTTCGGAATGCAGTCTTCTTCTGTTGCTCAATCCTGAACATGATAGCGTTGGAAAATACGCCGACTGGCAATCTGCGCGCCCAGCATAGCCAGCGGTATCCCGCCGCCGGGATGGGTCGTGCCACCGACGAAATAGAGCCCGGGAAAAGACGGATGTTCCATTGCCGGACGCCTGAAAGAGGATGTCACGCCGTGCGAGGCGTAGCCGTAGAGCGATCCCCCGTAACTGAGGTGCCGACGCCCGAAATCACCCGGTGTGATCGTCTGGCGCACGGCGATGTCACCGGCGATGTCTCGGCCCAGATGCGCACTGATTTTTGCGATGATGTGGTCTCCGTACGCGTCGGCATTCGCACCCCAGTATTGGTCCGCACTACCCGAATCCGGATCAACTGCCGGGACATTGACCAACACGAACCAGTTCTCTCCTCCCGGTGGCGCATGGGAAGGATCCTCCCTGCTGGTAATCGAGATATAGATGGTCGGATCCTGCGCGGGTTCACGCCTGCCGAACAACTGCTCGAACTCACGGCGATACTCATCAGAAAAAAGGATGGTGTGGTGCTCGAGTTCCGGGAATGCGCAGCGCATGCCGAGCAGTAAAACGAATCCGGACAAGGAAATGTCTGCGGCGGCACGAGGATGCTTCGATGCCTTTCCTGCCCGATGCAGCAGCCCCCCGAACCATCCCCCGGAAGCAGTCAACACGTCCTGGTTGCTCACCACCACATCAAAGGATTCCGCATCAGCGCCGGCCTCATCAAGCTCGACCAGATAGCCACCCTGCTCCCGATGCACAGCGCTGACCTCGCTCCGGCAACGGATCTCAGCCCCGGCGCGCAACGCCAATGCGGTCACCGCCCGTGGAACTTCCACCAGGCCTCCCCTGACATACCAGCCACCGAAATGCCGTTGCACGTAGGCAATAATATTGAACGCGGCTGGCGCCTGATAAGGCGATGACCCGTTGTAGGTTGCAAAGCGATAAAGGATCTGGCGCAGATGCTCTTCCGGGACGAGGACATCGACTTTTTCTGCCAGTGTTTTGAATGAAGCGATTTTTGGCAAATGCCTCAAGTTCGGCAGTTCTCCGGGACGCAACAGCAGCCGCCACCAATCTTCCAGTCGATTGCGCAGGAAGGCCTCGGCGGACAGGTCATAGAGGCCCTCGGCATAGCGCAAGAAATTCGCCAGCTCAGGCCGCTGCCAGAAGTCCTCATCCTCATCGATCACTGTGCCATCTCTCCAGCGGTAACGACAGGTCACGGGAAGCCGGACAAGCTCCAGATCATCCTGCATGCGCGCGCCACAAGCCTGCCAGACCTCCTCGAGCACAGCCGGCATGGTCAGCAGCGAGGGCCCCGTATCCCACGCATATCCGCCTGCCTCTTCCCAGCCCAGTTTACCGCCGGTTTCAGCATTCTTCTCAAAGAGCACAACACGGCATCCCGCCGAGGCGAGCAAGGCCGCCGTGGTCAACCCACCGATGCCCCCTCCCACCACCGCGACCCGCAGCGGGCTTGCTCCGGGCACTCTGTTACTTGAAGCAGTCACGACAATTGGATTCTTAACAATGCGAGGAACCTTCACTATCCAGGCTGGTGCGTCATGCCCATTTCATCTATATTCGTGCTTGCGATGCGGTTGCCTGCTCCATCGATACACAATCTCCCGGTGCCACTGACGTGCATCCTGGTGTTCACTCTCATGAGCTTCGCTCATCTGGACGGCCAGCGAACCGTCAACAGGCTCAATACCATCGACCCGAAACATGCTATGGGCGGCAATCCCATGTCGGAGGCCCCCACCGCTGGGCCCGCCACAGTACGGGTCGTCATTACCGAGCGGCTTCTCTGTCGGGATCGACAATGGAGTCTCATCGACGGGCCGACAGTCACGGGCGCACTGCTTGCCCACAGGGATTTCGACCAGGCACAGGGCACCGCACCCCGTGCACCCAGGGTAACTCACGACAATCACGTCCGCCTCAAAATCGGCTCCGGCATCTACACCGTTGCGGTCGCAAAACTATCGCAAAAAGACAGGGACTTTATCAAGCAACTGGAAAAGACACTCCGGCAACACACCGACAGCCCGAGCAACCAATCCGCACCCGCTCGATCCTCGGCCCAACCTCCCATCACACCTCCCGCCCACGCTCCCTGATCCGCTCTATTGCCCAGCAGGCATGTTCCGCGATCAACTCGCCCTCCTCCTGCGCCGCCTTTTCGAGCGCGGCCAGGTCCTCTGAGTCGCCGACATTTCCCAGTGCCACGCACACGTTGCGCAACATCCTCTCCCGCTTGATGCGCTTGATGGGCGATTTCCTGAAAAGCCGCCGGAACCCCTCCTCGTCGAGTGCCAGGTAATCACGCAGCCGCATCGAAAAAACCGGCTGGCGCGCCTGGAACGCCATTTCACGCGAAGCGCTGGCAAACCGATTCCATGGGCACACCTCGAGGCAATCATCACACCCGTATATCCGGTTTCCTATCGCAACCCGGAATTCCTCCGGAATCGGGCCCGGGTGCTCGATCGTCAGGTACGAGATGCAACGCCTCGCATCGAGACGGTGGGGCGCGACAATCGCCCGAGTCGGACAGGCATCCATGCACCTCGTGCAGCTCCCGCAACGATCCGGCAACTTCTCGTCCGGCGCGATCTCCAGATCCGTTACGATCGTCCCGAGAAAAAACCACGTGCCCAGCTTTCTGTGGATCTGCACGGTACTCTTACCATTCCAGCCAAGGCCGGAATCGCTGGCAAAGTCACGCTCCAACATCGGACCGGTATCCACGTAACAACGTTGCCGGCCACCGATGGCGTCGATGTATTCACCGATATCGCGCAACCGCGGCTCAATGACGTCATGATAATCATCATTCCATGCATATCGGGCGATACGCCCCGCGGTCTTCTCTGTTCCACAAAGAGGCTCCCGGGGCAGGTAATTGAGCGCAACCACGATTACCGATCTGGCCTGCGAGACGATGTTCCTCGGGTCACAGCGGCGCTCGGGATCGCGCTCCAACCAGGCCATCTCGCCATGCATTCCCTGCTCCAGCCACTCGCGAAACTCCGCGGCGTGCCCGGCCTCATTCGCACGCGCAATGCGGCAATCATCAAAACCGACTTGCCGCGCGAGATACCGGATGTTTTCGCGTAACCCTTCGGGAGACTCTGGGCGGGGCAATTCCATCAGTCCGACTGCTTGCTCTCTCTACCAGCGAAATAAACGCGAACGCTCTCGGCCACACCATAGGCCACCTCCTGCACGGAGAGCCCATTGGTCTCGACTCGAAGATCAGCGGATCCGCGATAGACTTCCCGTCTCTCGGCGAGCAACTTGCCTACCTTCGCTTCCAGATTTTCTCCCTGCAACAGCGGACGCCGGGAATTGGCCGCCACCCGCTCCACGATCGCCTGCAGCGGAGCATCGAGCCAGACTACGAATCCCATGCCGGCCATCAACGCGCGATTTTCCTCGCGCAGCGGCAACCCGCCACCAGTGGACACAACAAGAT
>JBDQJG010000015.1:0-29214 GCA_040263955.1 Verrucomicrobiales bacterium | reverse complement strand
CCTGGGCGCTGCCTGCCGATGATGTGGCTCGCGATCTGGAGTCGCCGGAGGCCGGGCTTGGTCAACCGGAAGTGCTGCGACGTCGCAGTTTGTATGGCGCCAACCTGCTGGTGGAGCAGCCTTCGCTCGGGCTCTGGACCCTGTGGGCAAGGCAGTTCAAGAGCTTGCTCGTCGTGTTGCTGTTGGTGGCGGCTGGTGTCTCTTTAGCTCTGGAGGACGTGCTTGATGCGGTCGCCATCGGGGTCGTTGTCATGGTCAATGCCGCGATTGGTTTTTTCACCGAGCTTCGTGCTACCCGATCCATGGAGGGGTTGCGCAAGCTGACAACCACGTTCACACGGGTGCGGCGGGCCGCAGAGACCACGCGTATTCCTTCGGGTGAGCTGGTATGCGGAGACCGTGTGGTGCTCGAGGCAGGGGACCTGGTGCCGGCCGACCTGCGCATCGTGTTGGCCCATTCACTGCAGGCCGACGAGAGTGTGCTGACCGGCGAGTCGAGCCCCGTTCAGAAGCGGCAGGAGCCGGTTGCCGCCGATGCCGTTCTTGCTGACCGGCTGTCGATGCTCTACCGCGGCAGTCGGATCACGGCGGGTGGTGGTGAAGGCGTGGTGTGCGCAACCGGCATGAGCAGTGAGCTGGGCAGGATCAGCCATCTGGTCAGCGAGGCAGCCGACCAGGCTACCCCGTTGGAACGCAAGCTCGACCGCCTCGGCTATCGCCTGGTGTGCGTGACCCTGGGCATGACCCTGATACTCGGTGTGATCGGAGTGCTCAAGGGGCAGCCTGCCATGTTGATGATCCAGACCTGTGTGGCCCTCGCCGTTGCCGCCATTCCCGAGGGGCTGCCGGTGGTCGCCACCATCGCCCTGTCCCGGGGGCTTTGGAGGATGGCGCGCGAGAACGTGGTGATCTCGCGGCTTTCCGCGGTCGAGACGCTGGGGGCGACCGGTGTGATCTGTGCTGATAAGACGGGCACGCTCACTGAGAATCGGCTCACCCTGAGCGTTGCGTGGCCGGTCGGTGAACAGCAGGCGCTGGAGCTGATGAAGAAAGCGGGTGGGGGTGGTCGCGCGAACGGCGGTTTGGGCGACCTCCTGCTGACAGGCCTGCTGTGCAATAATGCCGCCATCCACGAAGAGGGCGGCGAGTCGGTGGGGGATCCGCTCGAGGTGGCGTTGCTCGAGGGTGCCGTGGCCTCCGGTATCGAGCTGGCCGGTGTGCTTGCCGAGTGGGAGCGTATGGACGAGGTGCCCTTCGATGCGGCCGCCAGGCGGATGGCGGTAGTACACCGCCGCTCCGACGGGGAGTGCCGCGTGTCGGCCAAGGGCGCTGCCGAGGCGATCCTGCCGCTTTGCCCTGAGTTGCAGCCCGCCGAGCGAGAACTCTGGCAGGAGTGCAACGAGCAGCTGGCGCGGCGTGGCCTGCGGGTCATCGCGCTGGCCGGAGCAATGAGCAGGCAGGCGCCTGCCGACCCGTTCCACGGTTTGATTTTTTTCGGCCTTGTCGGTCTCATCGATCCAGCTCGTCCGAGGGTTTCGGATGCGGTTGGGGAGTGCCTTTCCGCGGGTATCCGGGTGACCATGATCACGGGTGACCAACCGGCGACTGCGGAGGCGATTGCCCGCCAGATCGGCATTCCGGCAGAGCTCGTTGTGACCGGTGGGGAACTCGCGAAGATGGATATTGAATCCTCCCGGGCACGGGCCCTGCTCGACCGGGTCGACGTGGTGGCGCGGGCCACACCGGAGCAGAAACTCAGGTTGGTGCGGCGTTTGCAGGAAGCCGGCCATGTAGTGGCCATGACCGGGGACGGGGTCAACGATGCCCCGGCCTTGAAGCAGGCGGATATCGGCATCGCCATGGGTCAGCGTGGCACTGATGTGGCACGGGAGGCGTCGGCCATGGTGCTGTTGGATGATGCCTTCCCCAGTATCGTCGTGGCGGTGCGCCAGGGGCGGCTGATCTTCAACAACATCCGGATGTTCGTGGCGTACCTGATCTCCTGCAATTTCAGCGAGATCCTGGTGGTGTGGTTTGCCATGCTGCTCACAGGACACCTGCCGATTCTGCCGCTGCAGATTCTTTTCCTGAATCTGGTTACCGACGTCTTTCCCGCGCTGGCGTTGGGAGTCAGTCCGCCGCAGGAAGACCTGATGAAGCAGCGCCCACGACCACGCGGAGAGCCGATCCTGCGCAACCGCGACTGGTGGCGGGCAGGTTGGCATGGAATGGTGATCGCCGTTGCCACCCTCGGTGCGTTCCTCTGGGCGAAGCACCATCTCGGGTTTTCCGAGGAGGAAGCAGTCACCACCTCGTTCCTTACTCTGGCGCTGGCACAGTTGCTCCACGTGTTCAACATGGCCGGGCCAGGAATGCCCTATTTTCGCAGCGGGGTGGTGCGCAACCCTTGGGTCTGGGGGGCGATCGCCCTCTGCCTGCTGCTGCTTTTCGGGTGCGTCGCCGTGCCGGTCTTTGCCGAGGTGTTGTCGCTGCATCAACCAGGCATTGAAGAAATCCTGGCCATTTGCCTGTTTTCCTTGATGCCGGTTGCCTGTGAGCTGGTGGTTCGGATGCTGCGCAGCCTGGCCCGCCCGGTGTTTGGAAAGGACTCTCGGCAGCCGGAGTAACGCTGAATGCCAGCTTACTCTTCGGATTCCCGCTTGCGCCGTTTGCTCGACCTGTGGATGGCGAGCAGCAGAGGCAGGCCGAGGCTGCCGGAGCCAAGCAGCCCGAGGGCGCCAAGCACCGAAATTCCCGAGAGGGTCGGGGGCAGCTGGTTGCTGAGTATTAACGAGGAGCCCACGAACAGGGCGGCGCTGAGCAAGCCGAGGACCAGGCGGTCGACCGTGCCCTCCAGACTGCGGTGCTCGAGATGAATTTCCAGCCTGCCGTCGCGTGCCCGCGAGAGGATGTCGGTAAGGTCGCGCGGTAGCTTATCGAGCATCCTTCTCCAATCGCGGTAGGAGTGAGCCGCCCGGCCGAGTATGCGGTGGGGTGCGAACCGCCGTCGCAGGGCCCTGCGGTAGTAGGGAGTGAGCAGTTCGGTGAGGTTGAAACTCGGGTTCATCAGGTGGCCGGTGCCCTCGAGCATGACCAGAGTCTTGAACAGCAGTGCGAAGCCGTGGGGCAGCACGATGTGGTAGTTGCGGATCAGGTCGGTGACCCGGTTGAGCGCCCCTCCCAGGTCGAACTGGTCGAGTGGCTGCGCTCCGTACTCGGTGAGGATTTCCGAGAACTCGCGTTGCAGGCCGGCGCGGTCGAGCCGGGCCGGTGCCAGCCCGATGTGGCAGAGAATCTCGACGAGTTCGTCAGTATCCTGAGCAACCGCAGCGAGCAGAAATTCCTCGATGTCCTCGCGCAGCGAGGCGTCGATCTGTCCAACCATGCCGCAGTCGACCAGGCCGACGACGTTGTCCTCTAGAAGGAACAGGTTTCCGGGGTGGGGATCCGCGTGGTAAAAGCCATCGCGGAAAATCATCTCGAGGTAGAGGGTGGCGCCTCTGCGGGCGAACTCGTCGAGGTCCTCGCCACTGGTGCGCAGTGCCTCGGAATCGGTGACCGGGATACCGGCGAGGTATTCCATGGTCAGCACACGCTCCGAAGAGAGCTCGGGGTAGACCCGTGGGATATGGACACTCGAGTCGCCGGCGAAATTGGCGGCGAATCGTTGCAGGTGCAGGCGCTCGTGGTTGAAATCGAGTTCGCGTAGCAGGGTGAAGCGGAAATGCCGGGCGGTGGCCACCGGGCGGTACTGGCGCAGCAGCGGCGAGTGCCGCTCCATGAGATCGGCAAGCAGCGCGAGCAGGTCGAGGTCTCGGTGCACCTTTTCCTCGATCCCGCGGTGCATGACCTTCACCGCCACTTCCTCGCCGGTGATCAACCGGGCTCGGTGCACCTGGGCGATCGATGCCGAAGCGATCGGCTGCTGGTCGATGTGGGCGAACTGCTTTTTCAGCAGTTCCTCGCCCAGTTCCTGCTCGACAGCCTGCAGGATGGTTTCGTCCGTGTCGGGCGCGGTGTCAGCCTGCAGCTTGGCCAGCTCGGTGGCAAGGGCACTGCCGATGAGGTCCGGGCGCGTACTGAGCATCTGCCCGAGCTTGATGCCCGTGGTGCCGAATTCGGAGAGCGCGAGACGGATGCGTTCCTCGGTCGAGCGGTGGGTGAGGTGTTCGCCCTCGGCACTGAGCAGGCGCTTGTCGATCCAGCTCGAGTCGGCGTCGCCGAGCCACTCGGCAATCCCATACTTGGCAAGGATGCCGATGATCTCGGTGAGCCGTCGCGCGCCGCCTTCGATCTGGGAAAGCATGTTCATTTTCTCACCGCCAAGCGGGACCCGGCAACAGTTGGATGAGGAAGCATCGCCTCGTTTGGATTCGCCGGGAGTGTCGATGCAGAAGAGCGGAGTGTCAGGTGAGACAGCGATGGATAGTGGCCGTCGATCACAGGAGCGAGAAGAGGATTCACGGGAAAAGAATACCGGCTATCGGCGAATCATTCTCTGCATCCAGTGTTCCCGATTGTGCCGATGTTGTTCTTTTCATGGAGCTGCGAAACGTGTGTGGCAGCTTCTTCATCAAGCAGATGGCGCCAATACGCTGGCCACCGCGAAAGCCGCGATACCTTCTTCGCGGCCTACAAAGCCCATCGTTTCGTTGGTGGTGGCCTTGATGCCGACGCGCCCGGCGGGAATGCCGAGGGCAGTAGCGATCTTTTCCCGCATCGCCGGCACATGGGGCATGATTCGGGGCGCCTCCATCACCAGGGTGGAGTCGACATTGACCAGGGTGGCACCCTCCTCGGCGATGACCGCGGCGGCCTTGGTGAGAATCTCCAAGGAGCTGATACCTTCGATTGTCGGGTCGCTGGGTGGGAAGTAGTAACCGATGTCCGGCTTGCCGAGCGAACCCAGCACGGCGTCGGCAATGGCATGGCAGAGCACGTCGGCATCCGAGTGGCCGGAGAGCCCCACGATGTGCGGGATGTTGACACCGCCGAGCACCAGGTCACGTCCCGGGGCGAAGCGGTGCACATCGTAGCCGATGCCGGTGCGTGGTAGCTGGGAGGGGAGTTCAGGCATGATGGGGCTGGAGTGCTCGGTTCAGGGTGCTCCATCGATTGTGTCTGCCGCCGCGACCGCCTCGAGGCAGAACGGATGCAGGGCTGCGCTGGAGGCGATGATGCTGTATTTTTCCTCGCCTTTCTCCGGTGACAGCGGGGTCAGGGCCACCGTACCGCCGGCGTTCTCGATGAGCAGTTTTCCGGCGGCGATGTCCCACAGGCTGATTTCGTGCTCGATATAAGCATCGAGTCTGCCGGTGGCGATGTACGACATGGCGAGTGCCGCGCTGCCCATCAGGCGACTCTTCCTGACTTGCCCGACAATGTGCTTGTAACGTCGGAAGCCGGCGTCCAGCGAGGCCGCGCTCTTGGAGAAGCCGACAGTGACCATGGCCTGGGCCGGATCTTCCCGCTTACTGACCTTGATGGGCTGCCCGTTGATTGTGGCCTTGCCGTCCTCGGCCAGCCATAGTTCGTCCTGGCAGGGATCAAAGATGATGCCAAGAACCAGGTTGCCCTCGTGGCGCAGGGCGATGGAAACACAGTAATGGGGGATGCCGTGGAAGAAGTTCATGGTGCCGTCGATGGGGTCGACGATCCACTGCCACGGGCTTTGCTGGTCGCCGGCAAGCCCTTCTTCGCCGAAGATTGCGTGGTCGGGAAAGGCTTGCAGCAGGTGCTCGCTGATCGCGTCCTGGCAGCGAACATCGAGCTCGAGCTTGATGTCGAATTTTTCCTCCTCATTGACGACGAGATCGGTGGCGGCATTCTCGCGCATCAGGTTGCCGGCAATGCGGGCGGCCTCGATGGCTCTTTGGGCGAAGGGTGTCATGATCTGGCAGTTCTGGTATCTGTGGCTGGGGAATCTGTTGCAGTCCGCCTGATGGCGAGCCTGCTGATGCGCTTGACAAGTTCGCTGGCAAGCACCGCTTTCGGTGCCCGGGCAAGGTTCTCGCGCGTGGCGTCAGCGTAGAGCAGAATCAGGGCGTTGTCGTCTGAGTCAAATCCGATCTCTTCATTGGACACATCGTTGGCCGCCACCAGGTCGCAGCCTTTACGGCGCAGTTTGTCCTGCGCATGTTGTTCAAGATGTTCGGTTTCGGCGGCAAAGCCGACAAGGATCCCACCGAAGCCCATTGCCCCGCGGGTGCTGCCGAGAATGTCTGGGTTTTTTTCCAGCTCGAGAGTGAGCCGCTCGCTCTTGTCTGTAGCGGATTTCTTGATTTTCTGCCGTGCCGTTTCGACCGGCCGGAAGTCGCTGACAGCCGCGACCATGACCGCCACATCGCAGCTGGTGATGTGTTCTGCCACCGCGTCATACATCTCGGCGGCGGTTGTGACCGCGATGAGACGGGCTGTGTCTGGAGGATCGATCGCGGTCGGGCCGGTGATCAGGGTGACCTGGTGGCCGGCCTCGAGCGCGGCCCGGGCGATGGCGTATCCCATCTTTCCCGACGAGTGGTTGGAGATATAGCGCACCGGATCAATCGCTTCTCGGGTGGGGCCTGCGGTGATCAGGAAGTGCATGGCGGACAAAATAAGGGCATGATTCAGGGTTGCAGCAGGATCTTGCGCGCGCCTGCGCGGGCCGCGTGTTCCATTGCGACGAGGCCTTCGGCAAGCGGGTAGACGGCATCCACCAGAGATGCGGTGTCGATTGCTCCGGACTCAAGCAGCGCGAGCGCCTGATCGAAGGGCCCGCAGCGCGATCCCTGGATACGGATCTCATCGACCACCACTTTGGCAAGGACGCCGGCGAAGCCCGCGAAGCGCACAGCATCTCCCGGATTGTCCGCGTAGGTGCTTTTCAGGATGATGGTGCCCTCGGGAGCGCACAGGTCGACCGCCAGCCTGAGGCCCTCGGGGCTGGCGCTACACTCGATGATCAAAGGAGCGCCGGTTAGATTGTCGGCGTCGCGGTCATCGGCGCAGTGGGTGAGGAAACCGAGTCGCTTGGAAAGTTCCAGCGACCTTGCCGAGCGTCCGATCACCGTGACTTTCGTCCCCCGTGCCCGCAGTGCCTGGGCACAGAGCAGCCCCAGCCTGCCGGCACCGATGACGATTGCCTTGCCCTCTGTTCGCTTCATCTGCTCGGCGATGCGCAGGGCGGCGGCCAGTGGCTCGGTGAATACCGCCTGCTCGTCGTTCAAGCTGTCGGGAACCCGCAGCAGGTTGGCCACGGGCAAGGCCACCTGTTCGGCGAAGACACCGTCCCGACCGACGATGCCGACCACGCTGCGTTGCGGACAGTGCTCGGGGCAGCGTCTTCCGCAGCGTCCACCACAGTCGGGAGACAGGTTGATGGTGGCAACCACGCGCCTCCCCGTCCAGCCAGGTTCGTTGCAGTCCTCCACCACGCCGATGAACTCGTGCCCGAGGATGCCGTCGAATGGGTAGTAGCCGTGGACCAGCTCGAGGTCGGTCGAGCAGATGCCCGCCAGGCAGACCCGCACCAATGCCTCTCCCTCCGCCGGGACCGGCACGGGGAGATCGTCGCGCAGCGTCAGTGTTTTCCGGGAGAGATGCAGGCCGTGCATGACCCAATCTCCGGGCGGGGAGGTGCCGGCGCAAGCGTCGTTGCGGGTGCTCCCAGCCTGGGTCAGCAGATCGCCTGTGCTGGGTGCCCGGTGCGCAGGCGCGTGTTGCCGTGTCGCGCTTTCCTGTCGATCTCCTCGATGCGTTGCCGCACTTGCTGCACAGTTTCTTCGAGTGTCGAGGTGCCGGCCGTGATGCCGACGCGCTCGATGCCGTGGAACCAGTCGGGATCAATTTCTTCCGGGCCGGAAACGTGGTAGGCGACAGCGCCGTGGTCGCGCGCGCTGTTGGCGAGTTGAGCGGTATTGTTGCTGTTTTGGCCACCAACCACGACAACCACCTGGTTGCTGCGGCTGAGTTCGCCGATTGCTCGCTGGCGGTCCTTGGTGGGCTGGCAGACGGTATCGACGAAGCGGACCTCGGCGGTGGGATGCCGGCGGCGGATCGCCGCGACAATCACCTCGACGCGGTCGATTGGCTGGGTGGTCTGGGAGATCACCCCGATCTTCTCGTTGAAGGGCAGAGTTTCCACGTCACTATCTTCGAGAATCACCACCGCTTCGGGGAAGTCGCCGGTGAGTCCGCGCACCTAGACGTGATCGCGCTTACCGATGACCACCGGGAAGTGGCCGGAGAGCACCAGCTGCGCGAGGGCATTGTGGGCCTTTCGCACCAGCGGGCAGGAAGTGTCTTCGAGGCGGTGGCCGCGTTGCCGCCACGCCTGCCGGTCGCGATCAGCAGCGCCGTGGGCGGTGATCAGCATGATCGGCGGAGACTGCCCGGGCTTCGTATCCGGGGCGGGCACATCTCCCGGAGGATGCAGTTCTCCGCGTTCGACGCCGAGCGCGTCGAGTTGCGCGTCGACAGCCGGGTTGTGGACCAGCTGCCCGAGGACGGTGACCGTGTTGGTTGCGGCCAGGTCGTAGGTTTTGCGCAGGGCGTCGCGGACGCCGAAACACATGCCGTAGTTTTCTGCCAGTGTGATTTTCATGCTAAGGATGTGGATTCAGGTTCAGGTGCACGGGCACTGTGCTTTGTGCCACAAAGTAAAACGGTAAAAAGGGGTCATTGTCGGCCGAGGTTGACGATTTCCTCGAGGATCGCCAGGTAGGCCTCGAAGGCCTTTCTGCCGGTTTTGGTCAGGGCGTAGATGCTCTGCGGGCGACGGGTCGCCTGTTCTTCCCTGGTGATCGAGACGTGGCCCGCCTTGTTCAGCGCTCGCAGGTGCGTGATCAGGTTGCCGTCGCTCATCTGCAATCCCTGCTTGAGGTCCTGGAAAGACCAGTGCGGACGCGTCGCCAGCAGCGTCATGATCGCAAGCCGCCCTTTCTCGTGAATGGTCCTGTCCAGCTTGGTGAAGTCGATCATCCGGCCTCATCGTGTGCGTGCTTCTTCAGGCCTACGGAGAGGGCGTAGACCAGATGGAGAATCCCGAAGGTCAGTGCCATGAAGATGGCGCCGAGGGTAGTGTCCGGGATGTCAGGGGGGCAGGCACCAAGGTGCCACAAGAGCAGCAGGAGCGTACCGCTGCCCACGAATGCCATACCGAGGTAGCGGATCGATAGCGGGGCGAAATTGGCGGTAGCCAGTAGTGCCAGACCGTAGCAGAGAATCCAGGTGATGGCACATTGGTCCGGCTGGTTGTGCAGGACAGCCTGAGTGATGCCGAGCAGGCCGCCGACAAAAAGCGGTGGGGTCAGCGAGCGCAGCGCGAGTCTCATGCCCGGAGAGAAGAATGGCTCGCCTCGGCTTGCGGCGTGGCGAGCAAGAAGCAAGGCATTGGTGAGGCCGGAGACGGCGAGGGCAATGAGCCAGGCCAGTGTGAACACGTTGCCGCCATTGCCGGGGTTCAGATCGGCATTGATCCGGGCGAGGGTTGCCGCGGTGGCCAGCGCCAACAGGCCGCCGACGAAGGCACCCGGAGCGGAGATGGCACGGTAGGTGTTGGCGCGCTCCATCAGGGAGCGGATGACCTTGAGGTGTTCGGCAGCAGCTTCGGGCGATGTCATTCTGGAAATACTTTGTGTCACAAAGTAATGTGCTGCGCAAGTCGTTTTTGCAGGGTGCTAGGTGGGGGCGGGGACCTGTGCCGACTAACTTTTTATAATCTATTCTTGAACTGTTCATGTGAGCAGTACACGATGTATGTGTTCTCACCTTGATCGCAGTTGCCGTTCATGTCCCGTTTCGTCGAGCTCCATGCCCGCAGTGCGTTCAGTTTCCTGCGCGGAACCGACCAGCCGGCAGCCTTGGTGGAACGTGCTGCAGAGCTGGGAATGGAGGAACTGGCACTCTGTGATCGCTCCGGGGTTGCCGGTGCCCCGCGTTTTTATGCCGCCGCGCGCGAGGTTGGGTTGCGGGCGATTGTCGGCACCGAACTCCCCATGGAGGATGGCTCGGCTTTGCCGGTGCTGGTCGAGTCACGCGAGGGCTACGGCAATCTCTGTCGCCTGCTCAGCCGGGCCAAGCTGCGGGCTCCAAAGGGGGAAGAACAGATCACCTGGAAGGAATTGCCCGCGGCGGTGGCGGGACTGCATTGCTTGAGCGGCGATCAGGAGGGCGCCGTGCGCCGCCACCTGGCTGGCGGGCGGTTGCACGCGGCTGAGGCGACAGCACGCAAGTTGGTAGAGATCTTCGGCAAGGGCAGGGTGCATATCGAGTTGAACCGTTACCGCATGCGGGGCGAGTCGCGCATCATCCGCGGGCTGTGTGACCTCGCCGGGCACCTCGGCCTGCCATTGCTCGCAGCCAATGCCCCGTGTATGACCGGGCCGGAAAACCGTCCGTTGCTCGATGCTTTCACCTGCCTGCGTCACCACACCAGGCTCGCGGCGGCAGGGCGCCTGCTCGATGCCAATTCGGAGCGGCATCTGAAGGGATGTGGGCAAATGGCAGAGTTGTTTGCGGATATACCGGAGGCCTTGCGCAATTCCTGTGAGCTGGCCGGAGAACTGGATTTCACCCTGGCTGACCTTGGTTACGAGTTTCCCCGTTACCCGTGCGCGGACGGGGAGTCCGAGGACAGTATCCTCAGGCGTGAGACTTATGCCGGTGCCCGGCTGCGTTATGGCAGTCTGTCGGCCAAGGTGAAGCGCCAGCTCGAACACGAGCTCGACCTGATTGCGCGTCTCAGGTTCTCCGGCTACTTCCTCATCGTTTGGGATATCGTGCAGTTCACACGCCGGCAGGGCATGCTGGCGCAGGGCAGGGGATCTGCGGCCAACAGTGCGGTCTGTTACGCATTGGGGATCACCAACGTCGATCCGGTGGGCGGGAAATTGCTCTTCGAGCGTTTTTTAAGTGAGGGGCGCGAAGGATGGCCGGATATCGACATCGACCTGCCCAGCGGAGCGCAGCGCGAGTCGGTCATCCAGGAGGTCTATCGGCGCTTCGGGCGTCGTGGTGCCGCCATGGTTGCCAACGTCATCACCTACCGGTCGCGCAGTGCCATGCGCGAGATGGGCAAGGTGCTCGACCTGCCACCGGATGTCTGCGGGCGGTTTTCCGATGCCTTCGGCCGCGACGGGCTGGGTGAGCGGGGCGAACTCCGCGACCGCTTATTGCGCTCCGGGCTGCCTCGCGACCATCCCCATGCAGATGCCCTGCTGACCTTGTTGTGTGCAGTGCGCGGACTGCCACGGCACCTCGGCCAGCATTCCGGGGGCATGGTCATCAGCGAGCGGGGACTCGATTGTATGGTTGCGCTCGAGAACGCCTCGATGCCCGGGCGTTCGATCCTGCAATGGGACAAGGACGACTGCGAGGATCTCGGGATCATCAAGGTCGATCTCCTCGGTCTCGGAATGATGGCGGCCATCGAGGAGACACTCCAGATCTGCTCGGAGCGTGGCCGGCCGGTGGACCTGGCCCGCATTCCCAAGGACGACCCCGAGACGTTCACGATGCTACAGCGCGCCGATACTATCGGGCTTTTCCAGCTGGAGAGCCGGGCGCAGCAGGCCTGCCTGCCGAGGATGCGCCCGGAAGTTTTTTATGACGTTGTCATCCAGACGGCACTCATCCGCCCGGGGCCGATCGTGGGTAACCTGGTGCACCCTTACCTCGCTCGTCGTCGCGGCAGGGAACCCGTCAGTTACATCGATGAACGGTTCCGGCCGATCCTTGAGCGCACTCTCGGCATTCCGCTCTTCCAGGAACAGGTTCTGCGCATGGCCATGGTGATTGCGGACTTCACCGGCTCGGAGGCGGAGGAGCTGCGCCGCGCCCTGAGCTTCAATCGCAGCCGGGAGCGCATGGACCGGGTCATGGAGAAACTCTCCGCCGCCATGACCCGCAAGGGGGTCGGGCCGGAAAAGCAACAGCAGATCGTCGAGTCGATCCGTTCCTTCGCGCTTTACGGTTTCCCGGAGAGCCACGCCATCAGCTTCGCGCTGCTCGCCTATGCCAGCGCCTGGCTGAAAGTGCATCGCGCTGCGGAGTTTTATGCCGGTCTGCTCAACAACCAGCCGATGGGTTTCTACTCATCGGATACCCTGGTGCGCGATGCCCGTCGCCACGGGATCCGCGTGCGACCGGTCTGCGTGGTGACCTCGGACGAGCACTGCCATGTCGAGTCGGACACCTGCATTCGGCTCGGTCTCAAGCAGGTCCGGCACCTGTCTTCTCGGGTGCTCCACCGGCTTCTGGAAGCGCGTCAGCAGCGTAACTTTGCTGATCTGGAGGACCTGCTGCTGCGCGTTCCCATGTCCAGAAGTGAACGTCGAATTCTGGCCGGTTCTGGTGTTCTTGCCGCACTCAGCAAGCACCGCAGGGATGCTCTGTGGCAGGTCGAAGAGGTGCTGGAAGAAGGCGATCTTTTCGGATGGTCGCGGCAACGAGGTCACCAATTCAGTAATGCTTCGCCCCTCTCTGCCATGTCTTCCGGAGAACGGCTGGCAGCGGATTACGCCGGCCTCGGGCTGACTACAGGTCCGCACCCGATGGCCTACATGCGCCCTGCCCTGCAGGACAAGGTGTGGGCTGCCGCCGATCTGCAGGACGCGCGTGATGGCCAGCACCTGTCGGTGGCCGGCATGGTCATCTGCCGGCAGCGCCCGGGAACAGCCAAAGGGCATCTTTTCATCAGCCTGGAGGACGAGACCGGCATCAGCAATATCTTCGTCCCGGCTGCGACCTTCGAACGCCACCGACTCGTGCTCACCCAGGAGTCATTGCTCGTCGTGCATGGCCGGCTTCAGTATCGAGAGGGCGTGTGCTCCGTCTATCTTCTCGGAGTGGAGCGACTGCCCCGCATGCAGGGTTCTGTCGATCCTGGCAGTCATGATTTCCGTTAGGTCTCAGTTTATCAGTCGGGAATGGCTTTTTGCCTGGCATTGTGTGGCAAATGCACCTGCGCATCGGCCCCTGATTGCACCTGCTGGCAGGGTTTCGGTGGTTGACATGGGCAAGATTTTTTGTTTATCATTGTTAAATTTCTTGCAGTCAAATGCCGCCGATGCCAATTATATACATTGGTTATACCTAAAACCTGCGACCGTTTGGTTCGGCGGAAAAATGAGTTCTTTTTTTCTACTGAGTGTTCTTTGTTTTCTCATCGGGACTTTCGGGTTTGTCATCAGGGCCAATCCCAAGCGTTGGCGACGCATTTATCAGAGTTATTTCGAGCATGCACGAAAGCGGCACATCAACCGCAACAAGAGTATCGATGAGGCGATACCCGCCCCGGTTCTGCGCATTTCGATGTTCTGCTTCATGTTGGGAGTCGTGTTCGCATTGTTAAGCATCAAGCTTGATAATCCTGGCGGGGATCAGCAGGAAGCAGGAGAGGGGGAGGGCGTGGCCGCTGACGAGGTTGCCGAGCAGATCATCGAGGATGCCCTTCGCCGGGCGGAAGATGTGCCGCTGTATAACGAGGCTGATTACTGATTGGATGACTGCTGCCATGCATGCCGGCAGACATCGAGACAGCAGTCTGCCTTCAGCCATTGGCGACAGACCGAGAGGATCCTGCAGGATGCTTGATTGCCGGCGGTCTCGGTTGCTTGCCTCAAACGTGGGAACAAAGGAAATGCGTGGCAGATCCTGATCTCCATTCCAAAGGATTCCAGCGCATGCGCCTCATCGAGGAGGCGCAGGAGCGGCCTCGTGTCGGCGGTGCGCAGCTCGACCAGCTCCTGGCAAAGGGATGGCGGCATTTCGGCACCATGTTTTATCGCTACAATTTTGCGGTTCTGCAGGGGTCTCTGCATGCGATCATCCCGTTGCGGTTGCCGGCGGGCGATTTTCAGCCCAGCAGAAGTCAGCGGCGGGTCATCAGGAAGAACCGAGATACCTCGACCGTCTTCCGTGCGGCGGCGATCACCCCGGTAAAGCAGGAACTGTTCGCCAGGCATGCGCAGCGGTTTCAGGAGAATCGGCCAAAAACCCTGTATGATTTTGTCTCAGGTCAACCGCAGTCCGTGCCCTGCACATGCATCAACGTGGATGTTTTTCTCGGACAGCGACTGGTGGCGACCAGCTTTCTGGACGTGGGTGAGACGGCGGTCAGCAGCATCTATGCGATTTACGATCCGGATTTTGCCGACCGCAGTCTCGGGATCTACACGGCCCTCGAGGAAATCCGCTTCGCGCGCGAGCATGGCAGGGAATTCTACTACGTGGGCTACGCGACATACGGGCCGAGCCTCTACGATTACAAGAAACAGATCGGTGCCATGTGGGGCTACGATTGGCGCGGTGCCTGGTTGCCGCTGAATGCTTGGAAGTTGTAGTTGGTATCGGAAGAGAATCTGGGTTCCGGCCGGTGCAGAGTGCGTAGCGCGTCCAGGCGTAGCGTGAAAAATCATCGCTTCGGGAGAGTGCCACGCGCATGTTGCTGGTTGAATGGGTTCTTACGTGGAGAAACGTATGGTGGCGTTCGTGGCAGTGAGTTGGCCATGTGGTCGGCACACGGACTTTGTAAGGAAAAACAAATAGTTAAGAAAAATTAAAAATTGCTTGCATCTGTCCAGTGGCATCAGCAACAATACGAACAGAATGAAGCTATCTGCCATTGCTGTCGCTGTCGTTACAGTTTCCATGTTGTTCTGCGGTTCTCTATCTGCCCAGTTGAAGTATGATTATATCGAGGGCGGATACGCATTTACTCACCTCAATGTGGATGAGGTTGGCGATGGCAGTGGGATGAGCTTGGCCATTTCATGGAGTCCGGTGAAGAATGTCTTTCTTTTCGCAGATGGAAATTGGTCGTCGGTCGATTTTGAGGGCGTGCTGGAAGACGTCGATGGTGACGCTTTCACTGGATCCGTAGGATTGGGATTGTATCAGCCCCTGAGCGATAATCTGGATATTGTCGGGAAAGCAGGGTGGGCACGGAGAGAATTTGATGCAAGCGTCTTGGCAGATAAGATCGAGAGCAACGGCGTGGAGGTTGAATTGGGCGTGCGGGCGCTCCTCGGAGAGAAGCTCGAATTAGGGGCGTTCCTCGGTTGGGCCGACATTGAGGAACTCGCCGATAACGACGTGGAGATTGAGATCGGAGATGTTGCCTTTGACGTCTATGGTATTTTTCATTTGAATCAAACCTGTGGATTGGGCTTGGAGACGACCTTGCAGGACAACTCGAGCGAGGTGGGGGCTTTTCTTCGGTTGCATTTCTAGGCTGTCAGGGTGTGTGCTGTGGGACCCGGGCGAAGCAAGGGTGCTTTTTGGGGCCTGTTCCGCGAAAGCATGGATTCTCTTCGGAGGCAGGAATGGTGGTTATGTGCCCAGAGAGAGCTCATCAGATACCGCAGCGGCACCACTCAAAAAATTGGAAATGTGTGACTTGGGCGGTCGAGATTTGAATCTTAACGCCCTTGTCTTATCTCGCCCGCCTCGATCCTGCGCAGCAGTTCTTTGCAGCCGGTTTCCAGCAGGTCGAGCACGGTCTCGAAGCCCTCGGCACCTCCGTAGTAGGGATCGGGAATCGGGGTGTTCGTACCGAGACCGGTGAGGGCACCGAAGAGATGGATCTTGTGGCGATGTTGATCTGCTCCCGGCAGTGTCACCAGATCAGCGAGGTTCTCGTGGTCAGCGGCCAGCACCAGATCGAAATGTTCCAGGTCGGCTGGCTTCACCTGGCGGGCGCTGCCCCGGATCGCGATGCCGCGCGCGGCTCCTGCCTCGCGCATGCGCGAATCCGGTGAGTGACCCTGATGTAGGCCGATGGTGCCGGCACTGTCGATTTCCAGCGAAGTTGCTATACCCTGTGCCTCGGCGTGGTGGCGCAGCACGCATTCACCTGCAGGCGAGCGGCAGATGTTGCCCATGCAGACGAACAGGATGCGGATGGCGGTGGGCGGGGTCATGGGCATGGGTGCGATTGCGAGGTTGTGATCTAAGGGCCGAAAAAGAGATGTCTGGCGGTTGAGGAGGCGTGCCGGGCCAGCGCGTGCATCAGCACGTGTTCAGGAAGACCGGGCAAGGAACATGCCCAGTGCCACCGCGCCGAGTCCGAGCACCAGGTGCGCCGCCACGTTGGCCAGCCCGAGCAGCGGTATCTCGCCACGGGCGAGTTGTACCGAGTCGATGCCGAAGGTCGAGAAGGTCGTCAGCCCGCCGAGCAGGCCGGTGACGATGAACAGGCGCCACGCCTCCGGCACCCGGGTGATCTGCCCGGCGAACAGGCCGATGGCCAGGCAGCCCAGCACGTTGACTGCCAGGGTTCCCCACGGGAAGCGGCTGCCGGCTGCGGCGAATCCCTGCACCCACCCTCCCAGCAGGTGCCGGGCGATGGCGCCGAGGCACCCACCGAGACCGACGGCTATGAGGAGTTTCATGGAGTAAGAGTGGTGGATTTCAGGGGGAAAAAAGCAGGTTTATTGCGAGCGGGGTAGCAGCACGAGTTGGTGGCGGGCATGTGGCGTGGGTCAACTTGGTGCCGTCTTAACGGAAAGAATCAGTCGTCTTTCGAGCGAAGTCAATCTCAGTGCAATGAGGTTTTTAAGGGCCCAGAGCAGGGTGGAGCACAGAAAATTTTGTGGGAAACGGGTAAGCCGCGGAAGCTTGTCGGGAGTCTGGTTCAAAGCACGACTGTTTCCGGCCTGCATGGGCGATCAGGAGGGTGGTATGGGAAGCCCGGAGAGTGACGAGGCTCTGTAACTTGGCGCGGGGCGATTCCGGTTTGGACAAGCATTATATTGGCTTGAAAATACACGGCCTGAGCCTGGGGTTTTAAATGAAATCTCTTTCGCCTGACGATCTTGCGAAGGATGCTTCCAAAACCACTTATTTTTTGCAGGTTTTCGTGGGACAGGGGCGTCATTTTCTGTCTTTGAAATCTGACATTTTTTTTTTGACGTGATGGCGATTCGGGTGAATGATCTCTGATTGTATCGCGGTTATTTTAGAATAGGGTTTCTTAAAGCAGGCCCAAAAGTCAGGATTTATCATGATTGTGAATATGCTTGTGGTAAAAAAAGTAGTTATTTCATTCAATGAAGTCTAAAAGTTGCGCATCTCCAGCACGTTCACGAAGAAGAGACGGGTTTTCGGCATTTTTACGATGGCGTGGTTGGGAGTTCCGATCTTCGGCGCAGCGGGGACTGTCGAATTTTTCGGGGATCACAGCAGCCTCTTGGTTAGTGGGTTTTTGTTTCGTCGCGGTTACTTGCCGCCTTGAGGCATTGGTGCCAAACGAGCACATCGAGTGGATGGGTGGTTCGCCACCTAGCGGCGATCAGAAATGGGAGCAGGTTGATTCCACAAGTTTTGTCGACCCTCTTGATATTTGGGGAAATAATCACGACGGGCAGTGGGATGGGGCACCGAACAATCCTCCAAATTCGAGAGAAGGTGGGCCGTGGACTTCTGGGGGTGATTACGCGTATTTTTTGGGACTCGGAACTGGAACTGTGAATATTTCAACTCCCGGTGGAGGCAATTTCATGGCGCCTCAAGGAACGTTTGTGAACTCGATTGTCGGGGAAAATTACACATTCACAGGGGATAGAATCGAAGGGGGGAATCAGGCAGCGCCTACACCGGATTGGGGCTTTTTCAACAAAGGAGGTGCGAGTACGGTGACGCTGCAGATGGATTTTCAAAATATCTACACGGGAGGAACGTTTGTGTATGGTGGGACGCTGATCTTGGATGGGCAAGATGCCAGCGGTCAGACTCTCCTGGATACGGGAGCTGTCACAGTTTCCGGTGGTTTGACAGATTGGGGTGATGCGGCTGATTATGGTTTTCTGGGCGGGCAATCAGCGCGGGTGACCAATTATGATTTGAGTGGTACTTTGGACATTAACGGTAACGATGAAATCGTGGGATTGGTCGTCCTTGATAACAACGGACAGATCATTGACTCCGTGGGCACTGGATCGCTGACGGGAAACAACGGTGCTTCAGGTTTGGCATATGATGTGCGTGATGGCACGATTTCCGCAGTCCTTGCTGGTGCGGGGAGTCTCGAAAAAAATACCTGGACGAGTGTCGGGCCTGCTGGCTCAGGCGAGGGCACTTCGGACGGCTTGGATAACACGGTGATTCTGAGTGGTGCGAACACGTACACCGGCACCACGACAATCGCCGATGGCATCTTGCGTGCAGACATTGCCGATGCAGCTGGGGCGGGCGCATTGGGGAATAGTACTGTGGCGGCGGATATTACGTTTACTGGAGGAACCTTGCAGTATACCAGCAACACGAATGACATAGCCGAATCCAATTATGATGATCGAATTCAGAACAGCACCGCGGCGATCAGCATTGATACGAATTCCACCAACGTGGTTTATGATAGCGATCTGAACACAAATACGGGAGGGCTCACCAAATATGGGGCCGGAACGTTGACGCTCTCGGCCAACAACAACGCATACACTGGCGACACGACAGTAGTCGGGGGAACGCTTGCATTGGACAACGGCGGGGCCAATGCGAACAGTATTACGGGAAGCGCGTTGATCGAAGTGCAGGATCCGGCAACCCTGGATGTTGCCGGGCTCGCTGGGGGCGTGCTGGAGCTTCAAAGTATTCAGACTATACGGGGTGGCGGCAGTATAGTCGGGGGACTGACCGCGGTGAATGGTTCCAGCGTGACTGTGGGAGATGGTGCTCCGAATGGTCTCGGAGAACTGAATGTGAGTGGTAATTTCAGCTTGAATGCTGGTGCATCGTTGAACCTGCAGATCAATGACGCTTTCGTTGGTGCGGGTCCATCTGCTCCCGGAGATTACGACCAATTGAGTGTCGCGGGTGACGTGACCTTGGGCGGCGCTTTGAATATCACTGAGTTTAATACAACGGACGCATTCGATCCAGATTTTGCGGAAGTTTTTACAATTGTCGATAATACTGGGACGAGCAGTCTAACCGGCACGTTTTCCAATTGGGTCGCTGGTGATTCGGTCACGATCGACAGTCACGTGTTGAAATTGTACTACAATGCTGATGGTGACAGTGGAAATGCGAATGACGTGGTGCTCGTCAATGCGAGTGGGCCAATCGATCCTACGATTGGGCTTTTCGTGGATGACCAGTTCACGGCAGCAGCGCAAGTCGATGGCAACCAGGAGCGTGCCGGGTCTCAAACCGCATTTGTGGGAGTTAATGCTTTTAGCACCACGAATGCTGCTTTCGGCAGTCTGGTCCCCTCGGATTACCCGGCTACGGGGAATAAGTACCGGGGTATTCTGACGCTTAATGGAAACACTCCGGGCAATGCCTACGCTGTCGATCTGGATCACACCAACGCTGAGAATATAACCCTGAACCTGGTGGCGGACCTCAATGAAGGGGCAGGTGTTGACGACGTCACCATCAGCGCCTTGAACGGCAGCACGGGGGATTCGGTAGTACTCCGCTCGGAAACGGGTAGCACCCGGGGCAACCTGATTGTCCAGTCCGGCACCTTCGGGGGTGCGATCACGCAGAACAACGCTGGCGGCACGCTGACCAAGACTGGCGGTGCGGCTGATACCTGGTTCTTACTGGCGACAGCAATTATACTGGTGCTACGACGATCAATGGTGGCACCCTGCAACTCGGGAATGGCGGAACCGGTGGTAGTCTCGATGCCGGGAGTTCAATCACAATCGCCAGCGGCGCGACCTTTACGGTCAATCAGAGCGATATAGTCACCCAAGGCAGTCAGTTCAGCAGCACGGCGATTACGGGTGATGGTGGAATCACGCAGGCGGGTGCCGGCACCACGGTGCTGAACAATTCGGGGAATGCCTATACCGGTCCGACAATTATTGGAGGTGGTACGTTGCAGGCAGCTGCGGGTGACGGAGTTGGCACGGGTGCACTCGGTAACGGCGGCGGCATCACGTTCAGTGGCGGAGGCGGAACCCTGCAGTACACGGCGGCCAGCGCGGGCACAGATTACAGTAGTAGATTTTCAAGCAGTAGTGCCGTAATTCGCATTGATACCAATGGCCAGAATGTCACTTATGCCAGTGGTATCAGTAGTGATAACCTTGGAGGGGTTACCAAGGTTGGGTCGGGCACATTGACTCTCTCTGGAACAGGCACTTACAAGGGAGACACCAATGTGAATGCTGGCACGCTGAATTTCAGCGGGGCCACGATTGGAACCACTAATGGCGATTTAGTCTCGGTTGCAAGCGGTGCGACCCTGAGTGGGACAGGCACGATTAATGAGAGCCTCCAGATCCTCAATGGTGGTAATTTTGATATCGGCTCGTTTGCAAATGATTTTACGGTGAATGGAGCAGTCGACCTTCAAGGAGGGTCCACTTCGTTCTTCGAGATTCAGGGATTGGGGGCAAGCAACATTGAGCAGTTACTCGGTGTGGGTGCCTTTACTGCCAATGGCACGATAGATGTTGATCTGTCTGGCTACGCTCCAAGCTTAAATGAAACTTTCGATCTCGTTGATTTCACCTCGTTTTTAGGAACTCCCAGTTTTGATTTCGCAGATGCTGGGTTGGCGGTCGGCTTGCAATGGAATACGGATAATTTCTCGACCGATGGTACAATTTTCGTGGAATTGGCGAAGAATTACTGGGATGACAATGGTGCCACTACCGGCACCGGGAATACCGGTGGTAACTGGACTGATGCGAAGTGGTCGTTGGACAGCACTGGCGAGTCGGCCACTGGCAACTGGGACAATGCAGGTGGTGGTGGCAGCGCAGCCCGGTTCTCTGCCGGCATCAACGGCACGGGCCATACAGTCATTGCCGATGATGATGCAGCGATCCTGACTGCGGTCTTTGTTGAAGAAGGCAATATTCTCATTGCTGACGGTACGGCAGGGGACTTGAACCTGAATGGCGCGGCCGTGCAGGTAGATACCGCGACAGGCACCAGCTTAACAGTCAGTGAGATTCTCGCTGATCACGGGGGTGGTGATGGTATCAGCAAGACCCGGAACGGCACTTTGACCCTGACCGGCGAGAACACCTACACCGGCGCGACGAATATTGCGGCCGGTTCTCTTGTGCTAGGCAACAATACCTCCGCGGGATCCTTGGATACCAGCGGTATCAATGTCGAGAGTGCGGCGACCTTCGCAATCAATCGAGGCAATGCGGTCAGCCAGAGTGCTGACATCACTGGGGGCGTGATTTCCGGCGACGGTGATGTGGCTCATATCGGTATTGGAACCACCACTCTGGATAGAGCAAACACCTACACCGGCAAGACTATTATCCAGAATGGTACCGTGGAAGCAGGCGTGGATGACGTCGCAGGAACTGGGGCTCTTGGCAATGGTGGCGATATCAACTTCACCGGTGGTGAACTCCAGTATGCAGCCGGCGTGGACCAGGATTACAGCTCGCGGATCAAGGATAGCACGGCAGCAATGATCATCGATACCAACACTAATGATGTGACCTATGCTGCCGCACTTGTAGCCACGAACATAGGTGGGCTGACCAAGCAAGGTGCCGGCACACTGAATCTGACCGCCGCGGGCAATGCGTATGGAGGTAATACTGTCGTTAATGGCGGCACCCTGAATATTGATGCGGGGGCCTCGGTTACGGGCACTGTTGATACGGCAGTCAACTCAGGGGCGACCCTCAACGTCGACGGAACCCTGGCAAACCTCACAACGGTAAACAGCGGTGGCACATTGACTGGCGCTGGCACGATCAATGGCAACCTCGTGGTCGGCAGTGGCGGCACCTTCTCGGCTGGGGGAGCGGCAAGAGAAAATTTCACGGTCAACGGAGATGTGAATCTTCAGACGGGTTCCAACGCGATTTTCGGATTATGGATCGAAGATCCTGCTGATCACGACACCTTAACTTTGACTGGCTCTGGCCTGTTTACGGCGAACGGCACGATCGACGTCGATTTGTTGTTGACCAATCCATATGTTCCCCAGATTGGTGATATTTTTGACCTTGTTGACTTTAGTTCCTTCACCGGCACGCCATCCTTCGATTTCTCGGGTGCGTATCTGGGGCCGACACTTGCATGGGACACAGATTTTTTTGCAGTTGACGGCACAATCAGGGTTGTTGAGGCCAGGTATTCACTCTGGGATTCAAATAATACTGGAGCTGGCACGGACCCAAGCGGAACGTTCAGTTGGGATACGACCAACTGGAGCAAGGATGTGAACGGCACAGATACTACAATTGTCTGGGACAATTTTGGTGGAGACGGTGGCATTGCGCGTTTTTCCGCCGGCACCAATGGAACGGGAGCTATCACGGTAAACGCGGATCAGTCGGGCGTGGTGCTCACCGGCATCGAGGTGGAAGAAGGAAATATTACGATTGCCGCAGACGCTGGTGATCTCGCACTCAATGGGGAAGCTCAAGTCATAGTCGCGGTGGGCACTTCGCTGTTGATTGAAGAGCCGCTTACAGATAATGGCGTCGGCGATCCGGATGGCATCAACAAGACGGGTGCCGGCACCGCCACCCTGACCGGCGAGAACACATATACCGGTGGCACGACAGTCAGCGGAGGGACGCTTGTTCTCGGGCATGCAACCAATACCCTCGCCGACGGTGGCGAAGTAACCGTGAATGGTGGCACACTGGATCTCAATACTAATTCAGATACCGTCGGTGCTGTTACCATGTTTAGTGGTGCTATAAACGGGAGTGGAGGGGCTACGTTAACCGGCACTTCCTATGAAGTTCACTCAGGCAGTGTTTCGGCCATTCTTGCAGGAGGAGCCGCAGTGGACCTTATCAAGGAATCAACCGGAACGGTCATCCTCACGGCCGCCAATACCTATTCCGGGACAACTTATATCAACGCTGGTGAACTCGTGGTGGGAGATGGAGGTACGACTGGAGCTCTTTTGAACACGGATGAAATCACTGGTCCCAGTCCCACTCCGCTGATCGCAGGTCAGGCAAGTCTGAGTGCGAGCCACGGTTCTCTGGTGATCAACCAGAGTGATCTTGTGGACCAGGAAGTTGAGCTTGGTGGTGCATTGATCACAGGAGATATCGGAGTCATTCAGAGGGGGACGGGCACAACGAAACTTTGCCTTGATAACACCTACACAGGAGCGACCACGGTTGAGGCGGGCACCTTGCTTGTCTGCGGAACCCACAGTGGTGATGCGTCCGTCTATACTGTGCAGGGTGGGGCAACTCTCGTGGTGGATGGCCAGATCAACAGCGATGTCGTGAATATCGAAGCAGGTGGAATCCTGTCCGGCAATGGCACCGTGGGTAACGGGGATGCGGTGGTAACCCTTCTTGATGACAGTTATCTCTCACCAGGTGACGGCTTGGGTGATATTGGAACCCTGACTATCAGTGGTGATCTTGATCTACAGAATGCCTACAATGACGATATGGGATATTTGCTCTTTGATTCAGGACCAGGAGGCATTGACCGGGTCGATGTCTCCGGCACCCTGAATCTTGGTGATACTCCGCAAATCAACTTCGACGATTTCGACTTTAATGTCCTCGGTCCCTTGCCGGAGGGTACCTATACGCTGTTCTCTGCCAGTTCCGTGATCGGCAGCGTGCAAAATACATCTCTCTTCCCGAATATTGTGGGTGACCTTTCGAAGGTGGGCGATCTGTTTACTCTGCTGTATAGTGATGGTGCTGGTGTCTACCTCACCAGTACCAGTAATATCTTTGATTTGATCCCAGAGCCGAGCCGAGCCGTATTGATAGGATTCGGTGCCCTTACGATGATCCTGCGTCGTCAGCGTTCGAGGAGGTCTTGATTAACAGCACCACGTTTCGGGTAGTGGTTCCGATCATTGGTAGTTTTGATTCTGCCGAAGGTTATCGGACGGCCTCTGTCGAGTACGAGAGAGTCTGCGGTGCACGATAATCTCACAGAGTGTCTCTAGTTGTCACCGTTGAGAAGCGGTTTCGCTCTTTTTGCGGGTTTCAATCATTCAGGTAGGAGTTATTTCGCGATGCGGGGAAAATGCTCCCGGGATCGCCATATCACCTTGAGATAGTGCGTGCCATTCGCTGGCTGTTCTGGGCTTTAACCGCCCAAACCAAGCCAGTCGATCATTCGGTCTTCCATGTAGGGGAAGAAGGGATTCCAGCGTTGTCTCAAGATCTCGTCGGGAGGAATGCGTATTGCCCCGCGCTCACCTCGTGGGATTGAATTGCCCAGATGGATTCTGCGGGAGAGAGCTTCGGGGGGAGAGGCTCCATAGAGCGGATCATCCATGGCAAAGGGCAGCGCCACATGGGAAAGGGAATACACATCTTGCGGCCAGTGAAGTCCGGTATCTTTGATGGTCGGGTTTGCGCTGCCGGGAAGCCATCGTTTTTCCACCACACCCGGGGCGGTCTGGCTTTGATTGGTGAGCAGGGTGAAGACGAAACTTCGCTCCGGTTTTTCGATGATAGCTCGTGCCCGGGTCAGGGGTGCGATCTGGAGCAGTGGTTGGGTATCGAGAGTTCGGTTCACATCGAAGGCGACCAGTTCGTGGTTGCGTGCCGCATATTCATCCTGGTGTTCTGGTGGGGGCAAGCGTGCGAAGAGTTCTTCCACTACTGCTGAGGAAGAGACAGTGGCGTCGACCACCGACTGGAAGGTGAGCACCGGCGGAAATGGCTTCAACTCTTTTGAGTTCTGCAGTCGGGTGAGGCGTGACCGGTTGCTGTTGGTAAGCTGGTGGGCGATGACAGCACCATTGACGGGAAAGGAACTGTATTTGAAGGGATCATATTCCAGTCCCACGTTCTGCCAGCCGAGCTTGTTCAGACCGAGCACGCGGCCCAGTCGTGCTTGCCAAACGGCAAATTCGGCTAATGGGGTGACTGCGATCTGAGGAGAAATCAGTACGATCCCGGTGACCTGCGGGAGAGAGTGCGAGTGTTCGAGTGACTTCAGGACGTAATTGATTGTCAGCGCAGCTCCATTCGAGTAACCGATGATCGACAGGGGACAGGATTTTCCAACCCGTTTTCGCAAGTGCTGCATGGCGAGTTCCACGGCTGCTGCCATGTCCTGCCAGCGGGTGCGAGTCAATGCTGCCGGAGCCGTGCCGTGCCCGGGGAGCCGGAGCGCGAGCACGTGTGCTCCGGATCGATGCAGGCGGATTCCGATCTTTCGAAGGCTGTAGGGCGAATCAGAAAGACCGTGAATGAGCAGCACTCCGGATCGAGCAGGCTGGGTGCTGTGTGGGTCGACGGGAAGCTCGTAGCTGCGGTTCCAGTTTTGCCGCCAGCGCTCCGGATTCGAGAAACTTCCGCGGTGATAACGGTTGAGATTATGTGCATCCTTTGGGGCGATCTGATCGCTGATTTGTTCCTGTAGTTGCCGGAACAGCCGATTTTCGAGATCGAGGTATTCAGCGAAGGAGTGTACCGGATTTTCTTTGCTGAATTCGGCACCCAAGTTAACCTGATGCCACGGCTTGAGATCAGGCTTGTTATTGAGTATGGCGATGGTAGCCACGAGAAGTGCCGCAAGCGCACCTCCCGCGCCGTAGGCAAGAATGATGCCGAGGCGGCCAAGCAGCGTCCGCAGATGTAGTGGTTTTCTGTTCACCTCGACGTGTGTATAGTATTTCGAAAGCAGTGTATGGTGTTGCCAGTAGGAATGTAAGCGGATGGAACTTCTGCTCGCTGCCTTTGAAAAGTGAATGAACCCAAACGCTGCCCATGAATGCTCCGACAAGTGGATTAATTGGTGCCACGCGTCTGTTCTTCAGGTAAAACGGAAAGGTGCGTTGTGATCAAGCTTGCGGGAGTCGACAATACGGGCAAAAATTCGCCAGAGAGAATTGTGAGTAACAGTTCAATTTTTCATGTTCCGGTTGCTATTATCAAGGCTTTCTCATCATGATCCTGATGTTCGTGCAAGTGCACGTCGTTGGAAGTATGTGATGTTGGCGCTGGTGGCATTGGCCATGGTGACTCCCTCGTCGATGGTTGTGCGCAAGATTCTCGCTGAACGCGAAATGAATCGTTGGCTGCGCGAGACGCATGCCTTCCTGCTTCAGGATGAACGCAGCAAAGCCAATGCTACCGCCCTGAAAGCATTTCAACGCAGCCCGAATGATCCGCGTTCATTGCGAGCGATGGGATACTTTGCATCGTATATCGGGGCTGAGGAGGCACAACTTTTTTGGGATATGCTTGAGTCCGGTCATGGAGGGTGCACTTCCGAAGACTACCAGATACGTATTTTCTGCGCGGAACAGCGGGGCGAGCCGGAGCTCGCTGTTGGACTCGCGGATGAGGCCCTGCTGCGCTACCCTGACGAAGGAGAACTTCTGATCGTGGCGAGCAAATTGCACGCATCGCGGGAGATTGGCAACTGGACCATTGCGGCGCAATGGGCGGATAAGGCAAAGGAATACCTGCCCCCCGGTGATATTCGCCCGGAATTAATGCGTGCGGTGGCAATCTTGCGAGGACGACTGGGTGGGCCTGTCGAGGTCAACACTGCGGTCGTCGATCTGGCGCGCATCAGTAAGCGCGAGGATGGTCTGGGACTTGAGGCGCTCGGTGAGCTTATCGAGATGGGGCAGAGCAAAGACGTTAGCTTGATTGACCTGGAAGGCCTTTTGCAACTCGTTCGTGAGCATCCAGAATCATCTTTCACGATGATACTGGACGTATATGACATCATGATTGCCGCGGTTCCCCAGGACGCAAGAAAGGTAAGGAACCGCGCGATATCGAATTGGGAGGAGCTTGATGGGCCTGAGCTGCTTGCCTTGTGCAACTGGCTGAATAGTCACCGAGACTATGAGCAGACCATGAAAATCATTTCGGACGAGCTGATGCGTAGTGTGCCCGAGCTTGTCGGACCTCGTGCAGAAAGTTTGCTGAATCTTGCAAGATTCAAGAAACTGGAAGAGCTGCTCTCGATGCCACGGTTGTCTTTGCCGGAAGCGCATCGGCATTATATTCTGGCGAGGGCTACCAAGGCTGCAGGATGGCCGGTAGGAGGCGAAAGTCTCCATGATCATCTTCAGGCGGCGGAAACTGCATGCAGGGGCGCTGTGCGCCCGGATGTGGCGATGGCCGTAGGCCGCATCGCCAGGGAGTCGGGCTACCTTTCTCTGGCACGGCGCGTCTACGAATTTGCCGAGGAGTATCCTGAAACTGCGGTGGACGCCGAGAGAGCATTGTTGCAACTGGCAGATGAGACGGAGAATCCAGTCGAGGCCGCAGAACGTGCCAGACGAATTGCAGAACTGCTGCCTGAATCAATCCATGCTCAAGCAGAGGCATTGGAGAGGAAACTGGAGGCGGGTGTGGAGCTGGAGCTGGTGTTGGCCAGGATCGAGGAATTGGCTGCCAGGCATCCTGATCGGGACGACCTTGGCGAAGTGCGCTCTCAAGCTAGAAGAATGCATGGTATGGAGGTTTCCGAGCAAAGAGAGAGCATCACTGTGGCAGTTGAGAGCGCAGCAGCCCGTCCAGCCAGAAATGCTGATTCCCCAGGTGTCGTTCCCGAGAAAACATCGACCGGGTCATCGAGTCAGTTGCAGGTGTCGCGGCTCGTGCCTGTCGCCGGCCATCCACCAGGAAAATTACCTGGCATGTCGCCCGATGTGATTCCCGGTACCGGTACCATGTCGGGGTCTGTCTTTCTGATCAGTCCGAGTGCGGTTGTCAAAGTTCCCGGAAGCGAGTGGTAATCCTGCAGGCGGCGGGAACGCATCGCGCCGAGCCAACGTTCTGATCCGATTGGGTATATTGCTTGCGCGGCGTGATTCGGTGCGTCCAATTTCAGTCCCGCGTTTGCGAGTCGCGACGGAAGCCTGCAGGACAGCGACGATTTACGGGGAGTCGTGAAAGATGATCTCGACACGACGATTCAGGCGGCGGTTTTCTTCGCTGTCATTGGGAACAATCGGCTGGTCATCGGCGATTCCCCGTGTACTTAATTTACTCACATCGATGCCGTTCTCCTCCAGGAAGCTGGCAAGGTTCTCGGCACGTTGCAGACTGAGTTGCAGATTGCCCTCCCGCGGGCCGATATCACAAGTGTGGCCGATGATTTCGAAGCTGGCCTGTGGGAAGATTTCCAGGATTTCCTGGACTCGACTTAGAACGCGTTGCTGTTGATCGGATACGTTGGAGCTGTTGCGGTTATAGCGAACGGGATCAATCTGAATGACACGCTGCTTGAGTCTCTCCGCTTGCCCCTCTACCTGCTCCCTCTCCGTGCGCAATGCTTCGATTTGTCCACGCAGTTTCCCGAGATCTGCGATGTGTCGGGTGAGTGAGTTCTCCAATTGTGTCTTGGAATGTTCCAGTCCCTGATTCGCGCCACGCAGTTCTGCCAGTGCCTGCTCCGTGGTTTTCAGGCGTGTGGCTAATTCCGAGGAAGCTGTTTCGACTTTTTCCTTGAGGCCGATGGCCTCGGCGATCTGGCCATTCTTGGCATCGATTTCCGTCATCAGCTTCCTGGATTGCTCGGTGAGTCTGCGAATCTCTTCCGCTGCCTGCACTGTCGCGGCAGTCTCCGCAAGTTGCTGACTCTTGAGTCTGGCCACGGTGTCCTGTGCAGTCTGAAGTTCCGCTTTGGCGGCATCCCTCTGGGCGATCGCCTGATGGGCGTTGTCGGCAGCTGCGTCCCGGGCAGCTTCAAGCTCCTCAAGGCGGGAAATCGCTGCGTTGCGCTCCTGTTCCAATGCTGTCTGCCTGCCGATCGCGGCATCAAGTTCAGCGGCAGATTGTGCGGTTCTCTCCTCGGCAGCGCGGGTGGAAGCCTGCGCGCGCATTCTCAGCTCGGCCTCGCGAAAGGCGTCAGCAGCGGCTTGTTCTGCCGCCTTTTCAAGGTCGGTAATCCGGATTGATGTGCCTTCGGATTTGTTGGTCAGATCGGTGAGGGCGTTCTGCGAACTGGCGAGGGCTTTCTCAAGTTGTGCAATTTGCGCTGCGGAATGTTTGATGTCGGTCTGGAGTTCCGCCAGTTCCGTGCGCAGTCGCTGGTTCTGATCGAGGGTCGCCTTGTGCGTGGCAGCGTCCGCGCTGGCATTTTTCTGGTTCTCCTTTTCGAGCTGATCGACCAGCGCTTCGAGTTCTCTGCTCCGTGTCTCGGCCAGATCGGCTCTGGCTGAGCTGGTGCTGAGTTGTTGGTTCAAGTCGGCAAGTTTGGCGTCGGATTCTGCTGTCGCTTTGGCTTTGCTATCCGCCATTTGTCGGAGGCTGGCACTCTCCTTCCGGGCTGCTATCAGCTGCTCTTGGAGCGCCTTCTGCTGATCTGCAAGTGTGACTATCTGGT
>JBDQJG010000014.1:0-29707 GCA_040263955.1 Verrucomicrobiales bacterium | reverse complement strand
GGGCAGTCGTTATGGCATGCGTCTACATTCCAATTATTTCCCGGCTGCTGAATAAAAAAAGCACGCCAATCATTGAGCCCCCGGCGCCCGCGCCCACCATCCGATCCCGCGGCCGAGCACCCTGGATTATCGTGATTCTAGTGATCGCATCGAGTATCGTAATTACCCTTCTGGGTCCTCCGCCACTCAACGAAAGCTACTGGGCGCTTCGCCCGAGACATAGTCCCGCGCTCGAGACGGTCGAGGAAATCCTCGATCGGATACCACATTGGAATGCTGCGCAAATTCCCCTGCTTATCACGCGAGGCGATGCCGAAAATCAGCCAGCAACCGACCCGTGGCGGAGCTTTCAAACGCTTGAAGAGACCGGCCGTTCACTCATCGACAGCGGCAACATAAGCAGCCTCTTCGTGCCCCAATCCCTGTGGCCGGAACGCCAGCGACAGGTGCAGAACCTCGCCCTGCTCGCCCCGCTGATCAGTAATCGGGCACAATTTCTCGCCGGTATCGATGCCGCCGGATTCGGAGAGCAGGCAGGTATGTTCCTGAGTCGGGTATTGGCGGTCTGGTATCAGGCAACAACCACCGCATCCACAGGCAGGATGCCCTGTCTGCCCGATGACCTTGCTGCTGACTGGCCGGTCATCCTAAAACGATTCATCGCGCACGATACAACCAGTGAACATACCGTGTTGCTCGGCCATGTAGTGCCCGCCGAGACCTTTCATGCGGCGGATGGCACGCCCCACATGGCCTGCCGCCCGCTCGAAGCCAGCGGCGTCTATGTCACCGGTTGGGATTGTCTCCAGGACGCTACCTGGCCGCTCATGGAGCATGACTTCCGCTGGGTCTTTCTGCCCATGAGCGGTGTTCTGCTGGCCATGCTCGCGCTCGTCTATCGCAATTTACGTCACATTGCGGCCACCCTCGCCATCATGACGCTGAGCTGGACATTCCTCATCGCATTGATGACGCTGCTCGCCCGGCTGCGCGATCTGTGCCCGACACTGACATGGTTACCGATCTGCGAGTGGAACTTCATGAATCTCGCCGCGATTCCCCTGCTCATGGGTATCGGACTGGACTACAGCATTCACACAACGCTGTCCATGAACCGTCATCACCACGACTTGGGGCGGGTCTGGCATTGCACCGGGAAGGCGGTCATTCTCTGCGGACTGTCCACCGCGGCCGGCTTTGGATCACTGGCCTTCGCCTCGAACCGCGGACTCTCCAGCCTCGGTGTCGTCTGCTGCCTCGGCATTTTGATCATCACCGCTCTCTCGGTGATCGTGCTGCCAAGGTTCCTGCTGCTCTGCGCATCGACGCAGGTCAATCATCCCGCCCGGCGACCCCGAACCGATCCCCTGGAGTAATCCGGCACCCCGCCAGAAAGGCATCGGTTTTCATGCGCCGCGATCCCTCGGGCTGCATTTCATGGAGTGCCAGCGCCTCGCCACCGCCGGCAGCCACTACCAACGTTTCCGCGTCGGCAGCCAGCACTTCACCGGGCTTGCCGCAGCCGGGCACCACCTGCACCGGGGGAAACACTTTCAGGATTTTTTCCCGCGCACCGTGAGATCGACCGGGCGGCAGGGTGGTTGCCGTCCCGGGCCAGGGATCATACGCCCGAATCATGCGCTCGAGTTCCACCGCGCCAAGACTCCAATCGATACGCCCATCCTCCCGCCCCAACCTCGGCGCGTAACTTGCCGATGCCTGCTGTTGGGGGTAACGCGGAGCCTCGCCCGTTGCGAGCAGATCAAGCACCTCGGAAAGAGCATCCGGAGCAAGTTGCGCCAGCCGATCGTGCAGGCTGGCTGCCGTTTCCGCAGGTGCCAGGGTGATCTCACGCGATAGGATCACGTCCCCCTCATCCAGGCCCTCTGCCATGTGC
The DNA here is from genome assembly GCA_040263955.1 of Verrucomicrobiales bacterium. Classification (GTDB taxonomy): domain Bacteria; phylum Verrucomicrobiota; class Verrucomicrobiia; order Verrucomicrobiales; family DEV007; genus CALSSN01. The sequence continues at coordinate 27,810 of JBDQJG010000014.1, read as the reverse complement.
ATGACGGCGATCCCGGAGCGTGCATCACCTGCCCGAATCGCAGCCTGAATAGGAGAGGCACCCCTGTGTTTCGGCAACAATGAAGCATGCAGATTGATGCAGGCGACCGAGGGAATCTGCAGTACGGCTTGGGGAAGGATCTGCCCATAGGCCATGACCACCAGCACATCCGGTTGCCACCCCTGCAGCATGCTTTCATCCGCACCGATCTTTTCCGGCTGGCGAACGGCAAGGCCGAGCCGTTGGGCCTCGAGCTTGATGCAGGGTGGTGTCATGACCTGCTTTCTTCCCACCGGCCGATCCGGCTGGGTGCACACTCCGACTAATTCATGACGGCTTGCCGCCAGCCAACGTAATACCGGCAAGCCGATTTCCCCGGTTCCGAGATAGACGACGCGCATGGTCGAGCTATCGTGCCGGGCAGGTCTGCCCGCAAGAGCGAGAAATGGTTGCCCAGGCTCCGGCTTGGTCGATCCTCCTGAAGCGACTATCCCTGAAAAGAAAAAACCATGATCCACACGCGACAGCTCAGGCGCGACTATCACGAAGGCTCGCGCACTGTCCACGCGCTCAACGGCGTCGATGTCGATGTCGCGGAGGGAGAATTCGTGGCCGTGACCGGACCGAGCGGCTGCGGTAAAACCACCCTGCTGCAACTCATCGGAGCTCTCGATACTCCCACCGCGGGCAGTATTACCGTGGGTGGTATCGACCTGGCCACGGCGAGAGAAGGAACCAGGACACGATTCCGCAGGGAGCAGGTAGGCATCGTGTTCCAGTTCTTCAATCTTCTGCCGACCCTGACAGTGGCTGAGAACGTCGCACTGCCACTGCGACTTCGGGGAATCGCGACAGATGATATCAACGGACGAGTCAACGCGCTTCTGCCACGAGTGGGCCTGGGCGACCGCGCTACCCATCTGCCGCGACAGCTCAGCGGCGGGGAAATGCAACGCGTCGCCATCGCGCGGGCTATCGTGCACCAGCCTCCGCTGCTGCTTGCTGATGAACCGACCGGGAATCTCGACTCCGGCGCCGCGGCAACCGTCATGGAGCTCATCCGGGAACTCCATGTCGAGCAGGGATTGACGTTGCTGCTTGTCACGCACAGCGAGGAGGTCGCTACCATGGCGCAGCGCAGAATCCGTATGCTCGATGGAATGATCGCGTGATCGGCCAGACTCTTCCGCCTGCCTCCTGCCTACCCATACAAGACCGGCCAACCGCTCGACAGTCTCAATAACGTCGCCAGAGGCTGCTGGTGAAGAGCGCGGTGACGGCGTAGATCTCCAAGCGACCGAGCAACATCAGGCAGCTCAACAGGAGCAATGTCGGATCACCGAGATGGGCATAGTTGTCGGTTGGGCCCACCTCTCCGAATCCCGGACCGATATTCATCGCCGTGGCGAGCACGGCACCGATCACGGTCGAGAAGTCTCCCATGCCCGGTTCGAGCGCACTGACCAATAAGGCGGATCCAAGCAACAGCATGGCGTTGAAGGAGATGAACCCAAGCACCGAGGCGCGAAAGCCCGACGGGATCGTGTGCCCGCCGAATTTCAGTGGACTGACCAGATTGGGACGAAACGATCGGACCACCTCCTGCCTCAGGATCTGGAAGAGCACGATGACGCGAACCATCTTCAATCCACCCGCAGTGGAACCGCTGCACCCACCCATCAACATCAGCATAATCAGCATGCCCTGGCCAAGCAATGGCCAGCCATCGTAATCGACTGTCGCATAGCCTGTGGTCGTACCGATTGCGATACAGGGAAAGAATACTTCACGAAAAGCCGCCCCCAGGCTCCGATCGGTGGCCACCGCGATGCCGACGGTAGTTACGACGATCGCCCCGCAGAGCGCACCAATGAATACCACGGCCTCTTCGCGCCCGGCCTTCTCCCTGGTCCTGCCGGAAACGAGATGGTAGACGAGGATCATGCTCAGGCTGCTGAGCACCATGAAAAGGCACAGGAAAGCCTCGATCCAGACATTATCGAAATGGCCGACACTGGCATCATGCGGAGCGAATCCACCAGTCGCGACCGTGGTCATCGTGTAGAGGAATGCGTTGAAGGCATCCATCTCGACCTCACCTGTGAGCCTCGCCACCGCCATCAGTCCCAGCCAGCACACCAGCGTGATCGCGCAATAGACCAGCCAGAGTCGCGTCACCAATCCCTTCACCCTCGCAGTGGGTGATTCCTGCAGGTTGAGCGAGGATTCGTGACCGAGGAGGCTCTTTCGGTTCACGCCGAGTGCCGCCATCAGCGCAACGAGCAGCGCCAGTATACCGAGCCCGCCCACCCACTGCGTGAGGTTGCGCCAGAAGAGAATCGACGATGGATAGACCTCCAGTTGCCCGATTACGGTCGAGCCGGTGGTCGTGAATCCCGAGGTCGCCTCGAAGACAGCCTGCACCGGAGACAGCGGTGTGTCGGCAAGCATGTAGGGAAGGCTGCCAAAAAGCGCCGCTCCGATCCAGCTCAGCCCGACGATCGCGACAGCTTCCTTGCGCAGCAGCTCCTGTCCCCGGCTTGGCCACCCGACAACGAAAACCACCAAGCCGCATGCCAGGGTGATCAGCATCGAAGTAAGATTGCCCTCGAGGTTATGCACATGCCCCTGCCGCATGCCGATCAGATCGATCACGACACAGGAACTCATGGAAAATCCGATGAGCAGGAGCATGAAGCCGAGAAACCGGCAAAGGATACGTGGATTCATGAAACGGAGAAATCCGGGGTCTGAGAGACGATGCTCAATGAATTCATAACTTCGCCACGACGAGAAATCAACGCATCGCATGGAGTGTTTCGCTACTGCCGGCGGCACGTCTAGCAACTTGCATGTGCGGCCCCAATCGCCCACTCTCAAGGGACCGCATGCATTCCCGGCCGTCCATCCTCCGCACGATTCTCAACGCGATGGGAACTGTCGCGTTCGCGTTCTTTGCCTGGCTCCAACGCGAAGACGACAATCCCGACATCTACGTCGACCCCTCGCGCGTGGACATCTCGCTGTGGATGGCTTTCTATGGCATGGTTGCCTGCCTGTTCGCCGCGGCAACGATACGCAGACGCCCACCGGGCTGGTGCTTTCTCCTTGTCGCGCTGCTCGGCATCTACCATCTCTCCGGCACGCTTCCCGGTTTGCTTGAAAATCTGCGTGGAGGATTGGACATCGCGCAGCACAGCATGTCCCCGGAGCGCGCTGAGGTGGAACTCAGCCGCGAGTTCTTCGGCACCCTTATCGCACTGGCGGCCACCATCCTGATCCGGAGACAGTTTACCAACCGGCAACCCTGCCGGGAAACACCAGCCGGCGACCCGACCGACCCGAACTCCCCCTGAGCTCTTCGCCGGATAGGCAGAGACAGTGGGCAGATCGCGTGCCTTTCCCCGACAGACACAGCCGTGCAGGGCACTCTACTTGAGTCCCACCGCCGCAAGCATTCCCTCCGGCGCCACGAACTTGCCCGCGTTTTTCGGATCGGTGTCGGCCACCAATTCATCGCGGAATTTATCGATGAAACTCTGCACCGGCCACGACGCGGCCTCCCCGAATGCGCAGATGGTCTTACCCTCGATATTGTCTGCCACCGATTTGAGGGTATCCACATCATCGGGCGATGCCGTTCCGGCCACGATGCGATCGGTGATTTTCTGCATCCAGAGGCTGCCCTCCCGACACGGCGTGCACTGCCCGCAGGACTCGTGCGCATAGAAATGGTTGATATTATTGATCACCCAACTCATCGAGCGGCTATCATCCATGACGATGACTCCACCCGATCCTGCCATCGAGCCGCAGGCCATGAGGGTATCGAAATCCATCGGTATATCCTCGATGCCGATCTCCACCTGCTCGTCACCCTGCCTGATGTTGAAGCGCTCATCAGCGCGCAACACCTTGGCGGAAGATCCTCCGGGAATGACCGCCTTGAGCGTACGGCCATCATGCAGGCCACCACAGAGGTCATGAATCAACTCGCCGAGCGTGACCGTGCCGACCTCTACCTCGAAGTAACCGGGCTTGCGAACGTCTCCACTGACACAGAGAATTCGGGTTCCGGTATTACGCGGTGTACCGAGTTTCGCGTATTGCTCGCCACCCATTTCGAGAATGTGCTTCACGTGACAGAGGCTCTCCACGTTGTTGACGATCGTCGGGCACATGTAGAGTCCGAGCGCGGCGGGAAAGTAGGGCGGCTTGATGCGTGGATAGGGGCGCTTGCCCTCGAGTGATTCGATCAGGCCGGTTTCCTCGCCGCAGATATAGGCCCCGGCGCCACGGTGAACGTAGATTTCGAGGTCGAAGCTGGAATCAAAGATGCCTTTCCCGAGGTAGCCTTTCTCCTTCGCCTCGGCGATCGCCTGCTCGAGAATGACCGCCCCCTCGGGAAACTCCTCGCGGATGTAAATATAAGCGATGTGAGCACCCACGGCATACGAGGAAATGATCATTCCCTCGAGCAGCTGGTGGGGATCCTGGTGGACGATGTAACGATCCTTGAAGGTTCCCGGTTCCGACTCGTCACAGTTGCAGATCAGGTAGACCGGCTTGGTATTGGCAGGCGGAATAAAGGTCCACTTGACGCCGGTTGGAAATCCGGCTCCGCCCCTGCCGCGCAGGCCGCTGGCCTTCACTTCCTCGGTAACCTGAGCCGGATCCATGGCGAGCGCCTTGCGCGCCATCGCGTAGCCACCGTCGGACTCGTAGGTTGCCAACGAAGGATCCCATCCCACGCGATCGATGTTACGGAAAATCATCCGATGCTCCCGCTTGTGGGGCACTTTGCCGCGCTTGTACTGGATACTCTCTGCCATGAAAATGAGTCGGTAAAAAGATCCGTGCCTACTTGTATTTGTTGAGCAGTTTACTCGCATCCTGCGGAGCCACTGCCTCGTGGAAGTCATCGTTGACCAGACAAACCGGGCCCGTGCCGCAGGAAGCGAGACACTCGGCGAATTCGATGCTGAACTTGCCGTCCTTGCCCACGGCAATTGGATCGTGGTGGGTCACTCCGGAGCGATCGATGCCTGCCTCCCTGCACAGCGATTCCATCAACTCCTCCGAGCCAGCCATGGCACAGGAGAGGGTCCTGCAGACGCGGATGTGATACTTGCCCGGAGCACTCTGGCGGAAGCCAGGATAGAATGTCACCAGTTCGAGCACATTGATCGGCTCGAGTTCGAGCTTCTGCGCGATCCACTCGACGCTTTCCGTGGTGATGAAGCCGAACTGCCTCTGCAAAAGATGCAGCAATGGCAATGTGGCACTCCGCTTCGATTCCGGGTAATGCGTGATTACCTCATCGATTTTGGCCAAAAGTTCTTCGGGCAGGTCCATTCGCTGATAAGTAATTCACTGAAACGCCGGGCGAGCCAGACGGCTGGCAACAAACGCCGAGACGAAACTGCCAGCAAGCAAGTTTGTGAAATTTTTCACAAGCAATGTTTTCTTTATTACGACCCCGGGGAGCGTGACAGATGAAGTGAAAGAAACTGCATACCCATCTATTCCGCCGCTCCCCTAACGATCACACTCTCCCATGACGAAATCAAGCGACCCGAGAATCGCCACGGTGTCGCTCATCATATGCCCCTTGAGGAGCTCCGGCAGGATACTCAGATTGACGAAGGATGGGGCCCGAATCTTCAGCCGATGCGGAACCCCTCCGCCCTTGCTGTTGATGTAGAAACCCAGCTCGCCCTTCGGATTCTCAGCGCCGAAGTAGACTTCCCCCTCGGGAGCGTCGATACCCTGGGTGGAAACAATGAAGTGGTGGATGAGTTCTTCCATTCCCATCATCACCCGCTGCTTGTCCGGCAGCGTTCCCTTGGGGTCGGCGACATTGATCTCGCCCTCGGGAAGCTTTTCGATCACCTGGTTGAGGATGCGCGTGCTCTGCTTCATCTCTTCCATGCGGACGAGATAGCGATCGTAGCAGTCTCCTACCTCGCCGACGGGAATGTCGAACTCGTAATTCTGGTAATCGAGATACGGGTTGGCTTTACGCACATCATAATCGACACCAGAGCCACGAAGATTGGGTCCGGTGAGACCGTAGGCGATGGCATCCTCCCGGGTGATCACGCCGACATCACGCGTCCGGTCAACGAAGATCTTGTTGCGTGAAAGCAGCGCCTCCATTTCTTCCAGATGACCGGTGATCCCCGAGAGAAACACCCGCACCTGATCGAGGAATCCCTCCGGCAGGTCGCGGATCTGCCCCCCGACTCGGGTGTACGAGGTGGTAAAACGCGCCCCGGTAAGCTGTTCACACAAATTGTAGATCTTCTCCCGCTCGGTGAAGGTGTACAAAAACACCGACATGGCGCCGACATCGAGCGCGAAGGCACCGAGCCCAAGCAGGTGGGCGGAGATCCGGGCCAGCTCGCAGCAGATCACCCGAATCGCCTTGCCGCGGGGGGGCAATTCCCATCCCATGAGCTTTTCCACCGCCAGCGCGTAGGCGACATTGTTGGCAAGTGGTGCCAGGTAATCCAGTCGATCCGTGTAGGGAACGAACTGGTTGTAGTGCATGTTTTCGGCAATTTTCTCATCGCCGCGGTGCAGGAAGCCGACATCCGGAATGGCCTTGGTGATGATCTCCCCATCGAGCTCGAGAACGATTCGCAACACACCATGCGTCGCGGGATGTGAAGGCCCCATGTTAATGGTCAGCTTCTCCCCGATCATGTCCTCGGTAGCGTCGTGATACTGTGCCACAGCATCCTCGGCCTGGGCCGCGGTATCGAGCGCTGAAATTTCTTGGACTGTCTTGCCCATAATGCCCACACGGTTCGCTCATCCCCACCCCGCGGCAAGCGGCTTTGTGAAATTTTTCACAAGCACCAAACTCAGCACCGAGAAGCCCCCGCCAGCCACTCAAGATCGGCGCGCCGAGGCGCCGACGCGATCTCCTGACTGATTGATTGGATGTGCCACCTTCAGGCGCGACATTTTTTAAGGTGGCGACCCCCAACCGTTCAATGCTAGACCTTGACCATGCCACCCGTTCCCGGTGGCCCCTCGCCATGGTCAGCATTTCAATCCGCCAGCTGCACAAAGCATTCGGCTCCAATCCTGTTCTCAATGATGTCAACCTCGACATCGAAGCTGGGGAGCTGTTTTTTCTGCTCGGACCGAGCGGCTGCGGCAAGACAACCCTGCTGCGCCATCTGGCGGGATTCTGCCAACCCGACAGCGGCCTGATATTTTTTAATGACGAGGACATCACGCGACTGCCCGCGCACCAGCGCAACGCCGCGATGATGTTCCAGAGTTATGCACTCTGGCCGCACATGGACGTCAAGGCCAACGTCGCTTTCGGATTGGAGGAGAAAAACCTCGCCCCACGGGAAATTGAAACATTGGTCGGAGAGGTGCTTTCGCTGGTGCGCATGCGCGAGCATGCCAACTGGAAAGTCAATGACTTATCGGGAGGACAACAGCAGCGGGTCGCCCTGGCGCGTGCCTTGGTGGTTCGACCGCATTGCCTGCTTCTCGATGAACCTCTCTGTAACCTTGATGCCCAGCTGAGGCAGGAAATGCGCTCGGAAATCCGCCGGATCTGCAAGGTTTCCGGTCTCACCGCGATTTACGTGACGCACGATCAGGAGGAAGCACTCTGCATGGCGGACCGCCTCGCGCTCATCAAGGACGGCGGTGTCCTGCAAGTGGGCACTCCCCAGGATGTCTACAGGCATCCGATTTCCGTAGAGGCGGCGGCACTCGTCGGCGAGGTCAACACCATCGAGGGCACTGCCCGGGAAGAAACCGGTTACAGCGGAGTCTGGCGCGTGCAAACCGAATGCGGCATCTTCCGGGGGCGGGTAGCCGACCCGTCATGGCAACCGAGAAAGGGGCAGCAGGTCCACCTTTGCATCCGTCCCGAAGGATTTCGCCTGAATGACACGTCGACCGCGGCCAACTCGATCGAAGCCAGCATCAAAGGCGCCAGCTACCTTGGCAGAATCGCGCGCTACGAGGTCGAAACTCCCTCGGGAAATCACTTCGTGGTAGCGGAATTAAACCCCCACATCCTGCGCGCACCCGGCAAACAATCGATGCGCCTCGAATGCGAGCAGGACGACGTCATCATCCTGCGCCGCGCCTGAACCGGACCGTCCCGCGAATGCACACCAGCAAGCCCGTCCGCCCGATGATCAACCGCCACCAGGCATCCGATCCCAGCAAGCTGCGCAAATCATGGACAAGGTAACCCGCAAGAAAGTGCTGCTCGATGCAGGTCGCCGGGCATGCGTGCAGGCGAGGCAGTTTCTCGGCTATCTGGTGCGCCACCATCAACGCGAGGTTTTCGTCGTCTGCATGCTGGCGATCGTGCTGGCGATCCCTTTCGTTCTTCGAGCCGCGATAGGAGGCCACCCGGGCTCCTCGGGCAAAGGCGAGCGACTCGTCATTCTCTCGCCGCACAACGCGACAATCCGGCGTGAATTCGGCGCGGCATTCGCACGCCATATGCGCGAGGAATACGATCTCGAAGTTCACGTCGACTGGCGCAGTCCCGGCGGGACCTCGGAGATTGCGCGCATCATCGATGCCGAGTTCGAGGCCGCCTTCAGGCTGGCGTGGGAAAAACAGCAACGAAAAAATTGGCAATCTGCCGCCCCGGCATTCAATGACCATCGGCTATCGATTCCTGAAGAGGCGGCAACCGACACGCCCGCTCAGGCGGCGCGACGCCTGTTCCTCGATTCCGAAACGGGAATCGGCATCGACCTGCTTTTCGGTGGCGGCAGCTATGATTTCGCGATCCAGGCCGGCAGGGGCCACCTGGTAGCGGAGGATCCGGAGGGGCGCTTCGGCATCCGCCCACTGATGCAGGAGCAACCCGGATGGTTCGACGAGGAAATTTTTCCCACCGCCTTCGGTGGCGAGCCCTTCCGGGACGCCGCGGGCCGCTGGCTGGGTACCTGCCTGTCGTCAGTCGGCATCTGCTACAACCGTGACGGTCTCGAGCGCCTCGGCATCTCGGAACGTCCCTGCGCGTGGGAGGATCTCGCCGATCCGCGTCTCATCGGAGAGGTGGCATTGGCCGATCCTACCCGTTCCGGCTCGATCGCGAAGGCTTTCGAGATGCTCATTCAACAGCAGATCGCGCTCGAATTGGAAGCATCGAGGACGGATCCCGCCAAGGCCGAACTGGAAATCAGCAAAGTAGAGATCGCCCGCAGAGCACGCGCCAACGGGTGGCGAAGCGGTCTGCGTCTGATCCAGAAAATCGCGGCCAATGCCCGCTACTTCACCGACTCGGCATCGCGCATTCCTCTCGATGTCGCGCAGGGAAACGCAACCCTGGGAATGTGCATCGATTTTTACGGTCGCACGTTTGTGGACTCCTCGGGCGACAGCTCGGATCTGTCGCGTGTGGGCTTCATCACGCCGACCAATGGCAGTTCGACCGGGGTCGATCCCATTGGCATGTTCAGGGGAGCACCGCGACCCGACCTCGCCCATGCCTTCATGCGCTTCGTCATCTCGCCAGAAGGACAGCAATTGTGGAACTTCCGCGCCGGCTCCCCCGGGGGACCGAGTCGCACCAGCCTGCGCCGCCTGCCAGTACGCCGGGATCTCTACCTGCCCGAATACCTGGCTCGCTTCACCGATCCCGAGGAGCTGCCTTACGAGCGGCAAGATGCGTTCATCTACCACCCTGAATGGACGGGTGATTCCTTCGAATCAATCCGTTTCATCGTTCGTGTCATGTGTGTGGATGTTCACGACGAACTGCGTGCAGCGTGGCAGGCGATTATCGAGGCAGGCATGCCCGAGAGCGCGCTGGCGGTGTTCGAGGACCTTACCATAGTCAACTACGCGATGGCTGGCGGCGGCATTGCGGAGTTGCTGCATCGCAAAGACCCGCTTGCCGAGGCGCGGCTGGCCCGTGACCTCACCGATCATTTTCGTGGCCAGTATCGTCGTGCGGCGAGGCTGGCACGCGATTCCCGACTTCTGTCCCGACGCGATCCAGCGGCGGGTTCTCCCTGAATGAACGAGCCTGCAGCCGCATCCCGCCCTGATTTCCTGTCATCTTTTCTTCACCATGAGCCGCCGGCTGTCCATCATCCTGATTCTCGCCATCAGCAGTCTCTTCGGGATCTTTTTCATCTACCCGATCTGGCTGATTGTCCGAGAGGCCCTTGTCAGTGCCGATGGCGCCCCGACCTACCAGTTCGTTCTCGAGGTGTTCCAGAACAGGCTCTACGTCGAGGGACTTTTCAATGCCTTCCGCATGGGCCTGTTCACCACCATCGGTTGCCTGGTTCTCGCCGTGCCGCTGGCGTTGCTTATAGATCGCTACCGCTTCCCAGGCAAAAGCTGGATCTACCCGGCCCTGCTGCTTCCACTCATCCTGCCTCCGTTCGTGGGAGCCATCGGGGTCAGGCAGATCCTGGGACAGATGGGTGCCTTGAACGTTTTTCTGCAGACTGTCGGCCTGCAGGACAGTGCCGCCCCGATCGACTGGCTTGGCAAGGGGCGCATGCTGGGCATCGTCATCATGAATGTCCTGCACCTCTATCCGATTCTGCTGCTCAATGTCTCCTCGGCGCTGAACCGGATCGATCCCGCTATGGAAGAAGCCGCCGAGGGCCTCGGTTGTTTCGGCTGGCGGCGCTTCAGGCGTATCACGCTGCCGTTGGCCATGCCCGGGATCTTCGCCGGATCCACCATCGTTTTCATCTGGGCGTTCACCGAGCTGGGGGTGCCCTTGATTTTCGACTATGGCAGGGTCACCTCCGTGCAGATCTTCCACGGAATCAAGGAAATCGGCGGCAATCCTCTGCCCTTTGCGCTGGTATTCATTCTCCTGGTTTTCAGTTCGCTGTTTTACGTGGCAGGCAAATGGTTGTTCGGCAGCCGGCATACCCTCGCGGTGGTCCGGGGCAGTGACAGGATTCGCCACGCCAGAAATCTCGGCTGGAAAAAAGGTTCACTGGCGCTGCTGGCCTGCCTCGCTGTCCTCCTGCTGGCGGTGCTTCCTCACCTTGGGGTGGTGCTGCTGTCATGCTCGGGAGGATGGTATGGAACCATTCTCCCCGAATCCATTGTTCTCGATCATTATCTCGACGCGCTTGGTGACGATCTCGTCATCGGTTCGATCTGGAACAGCTGCAAGTATTCCACTCTCGCCACAACAGCCGACATCATCGTCGGCGTGGTGATCGCCTACCTGATCGTGCGCACCCGCATTCCCGGTCGGCGTGCCCTCGATGCCATGGCCATGATGCCCCTGGCAGTTCCCGGAATCGTGCTGGCCTTCGGTTACCTGGCAATGACCCGGGAGGGAAGATTGTTCGACTGGATGATTCCTGGCGGCAATCCGATCATTATTCTTGTCGTCGCTTATGCCGTGCGCCGGCTCCCCTACGTCGTGCGCTCCGCCGCCGCCGGTCTTGAGCAGACCAGCATCACGCTGGAAGAAGCTGCAACCAACCTCGGCGCGTCGCCCATGCGCGCATTCAAGCGCATCACACTGCCGCTTATCGCACCCAACCTGATCGCGGGGGGCCTGCTCGCCTTCGCCTTCGCTATGCTGGAGGTAAGTGACTCCCTGATCCTCGCGCAACGCACCGAGCACTACCCGATCACCAAGGCGATCTACAGTCTTTTCGGAACACTCGGCAACGGACATCTGCTCGCCTCCGCGCTGGGCGTCTGGGCAATGATTTTCCTTGCCATCACCATTCTCGGAGCCAGCCTGCTGCTGGGCAGAAAACTCGGTGGGCTATTTCGCTACTGAGGAAGCGGCCAAGCGAGTACTGGCACCGGCAAAGCGCTTGGACTACAATCTCCGCATGCCGATCTACCGCTCGCCTGCCAAGGTCAATCTCTGGCTGCGCATTCTCGGCCGCCGCGAAGATGGCTTCCACGAGATCGAAACCCGCATGTGCCCGCTTGATCTGCACGACGAGGTCGAACTCGAACCAGGCGGGGAGGGCATCCGCATTACCTGCTCGGACCCCGAAATACCAGTCGGAAAAGACAACCTCGTGTGGCAGGCAGCTGAGGCATTTTTCGGGGCGAGCAACGCGCACCCCCATGGCCTTGCCATCCACCTCCAGAAACACATACCTTCCGGTGCCGGCCTGGCCGGCGGGAGCAGCAATGCCGCTACCGTTCTCCGCGCCCTCGACGAACTCAACGGAAACATTCTGGGAATCGACGGCCTGGTGCCGCTTGCCTCGCGACTCGGCTCGGATGTGGCTTTCTTTCTGCACGATGGCACCTGCGACTGCAGCGGACGCGGGGAACTAGTCCAGCTAGTCAAGGATCCGCTGCCCTCGCTGCCACTGCTGCTCATCCGTCCCGCATTCGCCGTCTCCACTCCATGGGCCTACCGGGCGTGGCGCGACTCCGGCGAACTTCCCACCGTGAACTACGCTGCGCAGGACATGCCATGGGGACAGATGATCAATGATCTCGAGCGCCCGGTCTTCGCCCGGCACCTGGTGCTCGCCACGATCAAACAGTGGCTTCTCTCCCGCAGCGAGGTCGCGGCCGCATTGATGTCCGGGTCAGGCTCGACGCTTTTCGCCGTATTGAAGAGCGAGTCCGCCGGAGAAGCCCTGGAAAACGCAGCGCGAGATCGCTATGGTCCAAATACCTGGATACGACGCTGCCGAACTCTCGATCAGAGAACCGCCTGACTGCCGCACCGCCGCCAGCAGCCCTGTGAACCAACCGCGTGGGGTGCTTCCCGACGGGCCCGACAGCTCTCCGCCATGCCACGCAGCCACCCCGCAACTTCAGCGTGCTGGCCGCCGCCCTGAGCCACCGCATGCACCGCCACAGTCGAAAAAATGCTATCTCGCCGCCCGAGGACGGTGGCATTGGCCAAAGTCGGGGTTGCCGAACCCTCGCAACCTTCCTAAACTGAACACGAAAGCATGGTTGAGCTGATTGCAAAAGGAGGGCCACTCGTATGGGTATTGCTCGCGAGCAGCATTCTCGCTTTCGGCATCTTTCTCGAGCGGCTTTTCTACTACCACCGATCATCTGTCGATGTGTCGGAAATGCTGCACGGACTCACCAACCTGGTGCGACGCAAGAAGTTCGCCGAAGCCAAGCACGAATGCGTTCTGACTCCTGGGCCGGTTGCGCGCGTGATCCACAGTTGTCTGCGCCGGCATCACGCGTCGCGGGACGATCTGCGCCAGATCGCGCAGGAGGCCGGGCAACTCGAGGTCCCCCGTCTCGAGCGCTATCTCAGGGTACTCACCGCGATCGCCACCATCGCGCCCATTATCGGCCTGCTGGGAACCTTGATCGGCTTGATGCTTACCTTCGAGGCGATCACTGCCGTCAGCGGAATGGCCACGCCCACGGATATCTCCCGGGGAGTCTACCAGAGCCTGATCACCTCCGCTCTCGGCATGGCCATTGCCATTCCCTCCTATCTGTTCCACGCTTTCCTATCCGCCTCCGCCCAGAGCATCATGCACGACATGGAACGCGCCGGCATCGAAATCGTCAATATCATCTGCGATGCCAGGGACGAACCCGACTCCCGCATCGTGGAGTTCGAGGGAGACGAGAGCGTAAGGGGTCCCGCAGCCGAACGGGAGGGTTGAAAGCCGCAGCTGAACCAGCAATGAAGTCGCTGTTTCCATCCCACCGGAAACCGAACACCGCCAGAAAATGAGACTGGAATCGAGCTTACGAAAACCTTCCCGGCTCTTCCACCTCACGCCGGTGATCGACGTCGTTCTGATCCTGCTCATCTTTTTCCTGCTCGGATCCGCCTTCATGGTGCGCTCGGGTATCACGGTGAGCTTGCCCCGCTCCACCTCGACCCTCGAGGGCTTTTCAAACGCACGGGTGCTCACCATCTCCGCCGGGACACGTCCCCTGCTGCTGCTTGATGGTATCAAGATCGCGCTCTCCGACCTGGAAGAGGAATTCGCCGGAAACAGCAAGGGTAAGAGCAAGGGGCTCATCATCCGGGCCGACGAGCTGGCCGCCCACGGGCTCATCATGAAGGTGACCAACATGGCCATGATGGCGGGCTATGAAATCGCTTTCGCAACCGCCTCACCTGAGCCGGAATAGGCGCTCCGCTTTGCGGAGTCGACTACAAGACATTGCCACGATGACCAACCTCGGGGAAAACACAGCGACAGAGGCCGATCTTCCTCGCCCGGATTACGACCCGATCTTCACTTGGAAACGCCCCGGCGGCAGACGCTTTCGGCTGGGCATTTTTTTATGTGCAGCACTTACCCTGCACGCCTTCCTCTTCTATCTCTTCCAGGTTGTTTACCCACCCTCACGACGGCTCGTCCACCAACCGGCCGGCATCACCATCTTGAGCACCACAGATCCGGCCTCCAAGGCACTGCTCAACAAAGTCGTCGAGGCGACTCCGGCCTTCGAGGGAGGCATCGACGAAAGCGCGGCCATCCTCGCAGCCAAGGAGAATTTCGTCGCCGACTACGTCGCCTCCTATCGCGACTACCGCCCCCAGCTGCTGCGCCCGAATTCCAAGTTTTTGCCCAAGCCGCTTCCAATGCTGGCAACTCCCGGGTCAATCACACTTCCCGCCATCGAACGCGACACCCCGCCTGCGGAATCGCTCCGCGACACCCATGCAGTGCAGCATACAGCGTCGTTCGTTATCGAAGACGATACGCCGGATGGCAGTTCGCCGGGCCTTCAATGGGCCTTCGCCGCGCCACCGCCGGCCCTCAAAGATTCGGTCACGAAACAACTCGCCAGCCTCGCATCTCTTCCCAGGCTTCGCCTCGCCGTAGATGCCAGGGGCACGGTCCGCTTCGTGGCCATGATCGATCTGCTCGCGCAGGATCTCGAGCAGCCGCTCCGCACCGCCGCTTCGCAGCTACGTTTCAATCGGATCGCACCGCCGCCGGCCAATAGCGACCCGACAGCCACTCCGCCACCGCAACCGACCTCGCGCATCGGCCTGACTTTCATCCCCGTGTCCATCGCCTGGACTGCTACTGAAGCAACAACCGACTGATCCCGCCCGTCCCTCGATGTTCCAGATCTCCATGACGACGCTGATCTGCGTCTACCTCGCGATTCTCTCCGTCACCCTCATGGCGATCTGGCTTGGGGTGGTGGCCTATCGCACCAGGAGGGAACGCAATTCGCGCAAAGGCATCAGCATCTGCAGGATCTGCGGACTGGCCTTCCGGCCGCCCGGCGATCAACTGCTCTTCAAGTGTCCGCAGTGTGAAAGTCTCAATGAGCGCGAGAAGCTGCGCGAAATCTGAACACGCAAAACATCTATAAGGCGCTCTCTGCAGGCAAATTTCACTTTCCAGAACCTCCGCAGCATGGAACCTACTCAACGGACTCTGCCCCAGATAAACGGCTCACGGTCCGCTTCGCAGTCCAACAAATCACGCAAATCATGGAAGACAGAAGGGTAGTCATCACAGGTATCGGAGTGCTTTCCCCCAATGGAAACGATCTCGCGAGTTTCTGGCAAAACACGAAAAACGGCGTCAGTGGAATCGATTACATTCAGTCCCTCGACACCACCGACTACACCTGCAAAATCGCGGGTGAGATCACCGACTTCGATCCCAAAGCGTTTTACGCCAATCCCAAAGATGCGCGACGCTCGGATCGTTACACCCACCTCGCGATTGCGGCGGCGAAAATGGCACTCGATGATTCCGGTATGTCTCCGGACACTGTCGACAAGACACGCGTCGGGGTCATGGTCGGCAGCGGGATCGGCGGCCTCCAGACGCTCGAAAACCAGCACCAGATCCTGCTGGAAAAAGGGCCGGCCCGCGTTTCGCCCTTCCTGATCCCGATGATGATCACCAACATCGCCAGTGGCCTGATCTCCATGGAATACGGATTCGCCGGGCCGAACATGGTCATCGTAACCGCCTGCGCCACGTCCAACCACAATATCGGTGAAGCATGGAGGATGATCAAATTCGGCGATGCGGATGCATTCATTGCTGGCGGAGCCGAGGCCTCGATCTCGACAATGGGACTCTCGGGATTCGGAAACATGCGGGCGCTGAGCGGTCGCAATGACGATCCCAAGGCGGCCTCCAGGCCATTCGATATCGACCGGGACGGTTTCGTGATGGGAGAAGGCGCCGGTGTGGTAGTCATCGAAGAGATGGAGCATGCCCGTCGGCGAGGTGCGGACATCTACGCCGAACTGCTCGGCTACGGTGTTTCCGCCGACGCCTATCACATGACTTCCCCGCATCCCGAGGGCGAGGGGGCCGCACGCTGCATGCAGATGGCGCTGCGCCACGCCGGGATCACCCCGGAAAAAGTCGACTACGTCAATGCGCACGGAACCTCCACCGGACTGGGTGATGTCTGCGAAACCAAGGCGATCAAAGCAACCTTCGGCAACCATGCCTCAAACGGACTCGTTGTCAGTTCCACCAAGTCGATGACCGGCCACCTGCTCGGCGCTGCCGGCGGTGTGGAACTCGCTGCCTGCCTCATGGCGATCAGGGATGGAGTCGTGCCGCCGACCATCAACCTCGACAACCCGGACGTCGAGCAGGGCTGCGATCTCGACTACGTGCCGCACGAGGCCCGCGAAATGAACGTCGATATCGCGATCAGCAACTCCTTCGGCTTCGGAGGTCACAATGCCTCCCTGATTGTCGGCCGGGTCTAGCTGAACCGGATGCCTGCCGACGTGCCGACGAGGCTCCTGCTCAATCGAGAATTTCCACCGGGGCGGGCGATTGCAGCCGGATCTGGTACTTTGGATCTCCGGAATATTCCGGTCGCGCCAAGACTGCCTGCTCCAGCGCGTCCGGCAGATCGTCAGCGGCCTGTTCATCATCATCATCGCTCGCGCCCGCCTGTCCACTTTCGGATTCACTCTCCTCCGGCAGCATGGCTATCGCCTTGAGAACAGGGCGCAGCGCCCGATAGGGATCAATGCCAAGCACCGTGGGTGACACCATGCGCACGCTCTCGTTCGAGCTGTAGCTCCCGCCCCGCCCAAGACTTGCGGACTCTCCTCCCTTGGGTTCGAGCGCCGCGGCCAGCACCTGGGAGGCAAGCGGCTCGCCCGAATGCACATCACAGAACCGATTGATACGCACCCGGTCACCCACCACCTCGGGGAATGTCGTTCGCACCGAAATCTTGCGTCCCTGATCATCCTTGATCTGCTCATAACAGGCATCGGTGGCAGCATGGCCGCTTCGCTTGCAGATCTCCACCGTCCTGAGCCCCGTCGGGCTGGCAAATGCCGTCGGCTCATACCCGGAAGCACTCGCGTTCATCACATCGATCCAGACCGGCAGTGCCAAGGCGTTGGAAAATGCGCCATCATAGATCGTCGTCGGCTGGTCGAACCCCACCCAGACGCCGCAGGTCAATTTGCTGCTGTAGCCCAGCAACCAGAGATCCTTGAAGTTGTAGTGAGTTCCCGTCTTGCACGCCACCGGAGCCACCTCCAGCCCCAGTTCGCCGGCGTTGGCCGCCGTGCCCTGTTTCGGAACCTCGATCAGACAACTATGCACCTGATACGCCGCCGTGGGACTGATCACCTGAATGGCCGAATCCTCGGGGCGCTCCTTGTGGTAGATGGTTCGTTGCTCATCATCCATGATCTTGCGAATGAAATACATCGATCCGGGACGTCGACCCCCCTCCGGGAATGCCGTATAAGCCAGCGTCATCTCCGCCAACGATGCCTCACTGCTACCCAGGTAGGACGCCGGAAAGTCCTTGATCGGAGAGGAAATTCCCATTCTTGCCGCGGTTTCCTTCAGCCTCTCGAGCCCCACCTGCTCACCCAGGCGCACCGAAGCCGCATTCAGCGAGCGTACCAACGCCTCGCGCACAGTAACTTCCTTGTTCGAATAGTAGCTGCCCGCGTCGGCTTCCATGCCCCACTCTCCGAGCAGCCCGGTCAGGCCTCCGATCATCACCCGACGATTATCTATCGGAGTGTCTTTCAAGAGGGTTCCCGGATACACGGCGCCCCCCTCGAAAGCGGAGGCATAGACGATCGGCTTGAACGCGGTGCCCACCGCCCGCTTCGACAACAGGGCCCGGTCATACTCGCTGTGATCGAAGTTGCGCCCGCCAACCAGTGCCCGCACCGCTCCACTGCGATTCTCGATAACCAATGCCGCACCCTGCAGATAAGACGGTCTGGGCGCGGGGGTATCAGGGTGGATCTCACCGCTTGCCAGTCGCTTTTCATACCGTTCCAGGAGGCGCAGGAACTCTTCATAGGTCTGGTGCCCATATCCCGGCTTCTTCTCCACCGTCGTCAAACGCTCCACTACCGCCTTCTCGGTAGCCGCCTGCAATTGGCTGTCGATCGTCGTGAAAATATGAAAGCCCCCTGACAAGGCGCGCTGGTTCCCGAGGTTTTCGACTACCCGCTGCCGAATCTGCTCGTAAACGTAGCTCGAGCTTTCCGCATCGTCTTTCCTGGCTGTGGTTTGAATCGGCGTGGCACGCAATGCATCTCTCTGCACATCGGTGATGAAATTTTCAATCGCCATCCTGCCGAGCACATAATCCCGACGCTCTCTTGAGCGCTCAGGATGGCGTCTCGGGGAATAGGCATTGGGGCTCTTGGGCATCCCGGCCAGAATTGCGCTCTCACCGATCGTCAATTCCGTTACCGGCTTGCCGAAATAGCCGTTGGCCGCTGCCGAAATGCCATAATACCCCTCTCCGAAATAAATCCGGTTGAGGTAAATTTCCAGGATCTTCGCCTTGCTGAGCTGCTTCTCGATGCGCCGCGCCAGGAACGCCTCGGTAAATTTCCGCTCGATCCCGCCTTTCAATCCATAGGCATCACGGGCCAGCTGCATGGTAATCGTGCTCGCTCCGTGGGCTCTTGTGCCCGTGCGCCGGTAATTTCGAATAGCTGCCCGGACAATTCCATAATAATCAATACCCTTATGCTTGAAAAACCGACTATCTTCGGTGGCGGTGAATGCCTGCACGAGATGAAAGGGAATGCGGTCGAGGCTGATCGGACGACGGTTCTGCACATACATTCTGTCGATCTCTCTGCCGGCGCGATCATAGATCACGCTGGCTTTTTCCAGCTCACCAATAACGGAGATGTCACAGTCCCGAGCGATCGCGTAGTACGGCCTCAGGAGCAGAAACAGGGCAACCGCCCCAACGAACAGGAATCCAGGCAACAAAAACAGCAATGCCTTGAACCATGCGGCCGCATACCAGGGACGCTTATACAGATTCACCGCCAGTGACCCATCACCTTTTTCCCTTTCATCATCAGGATCGGGAGAGGAATCTGAAGGATCTGGCTGTTTGATGAGATCACCAATCATCGTTGTTGCCGAGCACTCAATCTACACGCTCTTTGACGGGAATACCATGGAGAATAATCGACACCCCGGCGACTCGCCGAGAGCAGATGAATGCAGCCAGCTGCCGGCGAAGGTGCTTCGTATACTCGAGCATTCAGGCAACGGGAATCCGGATCGGGATTTGGCCGTGCCGTTCGCCAGGGTGATGCGGGAAGCACTCTACGGGCCCGAAGGCTACTACCGGACGGCAGTCGGAGGACGCATCGGCAAACGCGGGGACTTTTTCACCAGCGTAAGCGTCGGGCCTGTATTCGGTCGCCTGCTGGCACAGCACTGTTACGAACTCTGGCTGGCCATGAACAGGCCCGGGCGTTTCAGTCTGGTCGAACAGGGCGCCGACAGCGGACAACTGATGGCGGATATCCTCGGTGCCTCCTCCCGACTCGATCCATCTTTCGCCCGTGCACTGGTCCCTTGGACCATTGAACCGCTTGCCGAGCTCGCAGATACGCAACGGGCCTCCATCGGCAGCTCTCTGCAAAGCGTCCCATCCCCGCGGGAGCTGCCCACAGACCTGCCACCGGGACTGCTCTACTCCAACGAGCTGATCGATGCGCTGCCGGTTTGCCGGGTGCGCCACCACGGCGCGGGCCACTGGCAGGAGCTCCACCTCACTGCGGAGGGATTCCGCTGGCTGGAACCCGCCACGCCCGGACTCTCCGAACAACTCGCGAACATCACCGCCCGGCATGCCATTCCGGCAGGTTACGAGACCGAGGTGCATCTCGAGGCCCTCGCCTGGATGCGCGCGCTGGCCGATTCCCCGTTCCGCGGGCACATACTGGCGATCGACTACGGGTTTCTGGCTGATGACTACTACCACCCTGATCGCACCTGCGGTACGCTGCAGGCCTACAAGGGACACAACAAAGTCGCGCTCGAACCCCACGTGCTCGGCGAGGTCGACCTCACCGCCCACGTCAACTTTTCCGATCTTCTTGAAACCGCCCTCGAACTTGGAATACACGGTCTCGGCCTGCCATCGCAGGAGACATTTCTCACCCGCCTGGCACACGGATGGTTGCTGGATATCGAGAGCCGCTCATCCGACTTTTCCCCGACCATGCAGGACGACCACGCGAGCGATCTCCAGTCACAGCTTCGCCAGTTCCAGACCCTGACTCATCCGGGCATGCTCGGCCGCAAATTCCACGCCCTCTGCCTGTGGAAGCCCTCCTCGGAATGCGCTCCAGACGATACCTCCCTGAGCCAGCCACCGACACTTTCGGCACTCGGCTGATGCTCACCTTCGGCGCAGTTGCGGCACGTATCACCGAACCTGCGGGCCCTGCACACCGGCAACGACCTCGATCCGCACAGCCACAGGCTGACCGGCGCGGCACGAGCCTGCACGAGCCTGCACGAGCCTGCACGATTGGCAGCGGCAAATCATCCACACATCAAAAAGTCGGTTGCGACCATGGACATACGGGGCATCATTCCCGTCCGCAGCCGTCCCGGGCTGCGCCACTATTGATTGCTCGGGTGGCGGAATTGGTAGACGCGCTAGACTAAGGATCTAGTGGGGAGACCCGTGGGGGTTCGAGTCCCCCCTCGAGCACTTCTTTCAAGATGAGGGGGTTGCGCAAATTGCGCGGCTCCCTCATTTTTTGTTCCGTTTTTAGCCGTAGCCTGGATGTGCACGCAATCCGAACGCTAAACGAGCCTTCGACATCGGACGCCAGATCGATGCACCACGAACAATCCGGCAACTACAATCCAATCATCCTCACGCCGGACTTGAGATCCGTGGGCGCAAGTTCTGAGCCTTTCTAAGCCTGGCGCACCAGCGCCACCATGACCCCCTGCACCACGAGTTCCGTGACCGGGAGCAGATCGGGATAGCGTTCGTTCTCGGCCTTCAGAAAGGGCCTGCCATTCTCGACCAGGTAACGCTTGAGGGTGGTTTCACCGTCGATCAATGCCGCCACCACGTCACCCGGCCGGGGCTGGCGAACCGCAAGCACAACGATATCGCCGTCACAGATATGCGCGTCGATCATCGAGTCGCCACGGACCCGCAGGGCAAATGTCTGCGCGTTCCGAGCAATCCCGATGGTCGCAACGTCAACAGTGACGCATCCCTCCGATTCGCTCTGCTCGATGTCGGCGGCAGCCATACCCGCCGGAATCTGCCCGAATATCGGGATGTCGACCAGGCGCTCCCGATCGAGTTCCTCGGGGAAAATGATGGCACGTGCCTTACCCTCCAGACGCCGGATAACACCCTTTTTTTCCAGTGCCTTGAGGTGGCTGACCGCCGCAGTCTGGCTGGAGAAGCCGAAATACTGCTGAATATCCCGTGTGGAGGGCGTGACACCCGTCATCCGCTGGCTGTCTTTGATGTAATCGAAGACCTGCTGTTGTCGATCGGTGAGCTGCATGATACAAACGAACAGTGTTCTGAGGAACATGCAAGGGGAATCTTTCTTCTTTCCGCATGCGGGTTTTTCGCGATGCTTGGCCCATGACTACCGCCTGCTGTGCTGCCATGGAACGCCGGGCGCCGCGCGATCGCGAGGCCCGGTCATCCCGCATCGCGGCCCGCATCCTGTTGCTGGGCGTATCGGCAATGCTCGGCACCGGCAATGCTCCCGCCCGGGCGACGGAACTGCCAGACACCGCGACAACCGAGCCGGTGGCGGTCTCCTCGGACCCGGAGGCCGGTTCTCCCGCCGCCTCCGCGCAGGCATTCCGCTTCGGCGGCGCCGAGGCGGATAAAGCCGGGGACCTTCCTGAATTCATGCGAGCGCTCTTTTTCAAGGCAACGGTCGCCTTTGGCAAGGGCGACTGGAAAACCGCGCAGGAGGCTTACCTCCAGATTCTCGAGAAACACCCGGACAATGCGCTGGTGCTGACCAACCTGGCCACCGTCGAACACCGCAATGGTGATGCGGCGGCCGCGCTGACCCACCTCGACCGTGCCGTGCGCATCAATCCTGCCATCCCGCAGGCGTGGATTCTCAAGGGCTTGATCCATTTTGAGACCGACAACCCGACGCTGGCTGTCTCCGCCCTGACCCGCGCTCTGCACGAGGACCCGCAAGACCCGAGAACGCACAACTATCTCGGTGTGGTGCTGCGGGATCTCGGCTGGTTGTCCGGTGCAGAGAAGGAGCTGCGCCGCGCCACCGAACTGGATCCCTCCTACGCGGATGCGCATTTCAACCTGGCGCTGCTTTTTCTCGACAAGGTGCCGCCGGCCCGCGAAATGGCACGACGCCACTACGCAAAAGCACTCGAACTGGGGTCCCGACCCGACAAGCTGGCAGAGCGCCGGATCAAGGGCGACGAATCCTGAAGCGGCGGCGATGAGCAATCACCGGATGCCGAGACAACCGATACTGGAATGAGAGATCTCTCGGAAGAACTTGCCGAACTCTCCGCGCGCGGCCTGCTGCGCGTGCCCCGACACCTCGGCACTGCGCAGGGACCCCGGGTCGAGATCGATGGTCGTCCGGTGCGCAATTTCTCCTCCAATGATTATCTCGGGCTCGCCAGCCACCCCCGAATCCGGCAGGCAGCGGCACAGGCTGTCACCGATTTCGGTGCCGGCAGTGGCGCGTCGCGACTGATCTGCGGCGGCCTGCCACCCCACCGGCAGCTCGAGGAAACCGCCCGCCGGTTTCTCGACGCCGAAGCGGCGCTTTCCTTCGCCAACGGCTACGCTGCCGCAGTGGGAACGCTGGGTGCGGTGGCCGGAAAAGGTGACATCGTCATTCTGGACAAGCTCTGCCACGCCTGCCTCATCGATGGTGCGCGGCTCAGCGGCGCAACCCTCCGGGTCTTTCCACACAACCGGGTCGACAAGCTCGAGGCGCTGCTGGCCAACGCGCTGAAGAAGATCGACCCGCAGACCGGACGCATCATCGTGGTGACCGAGTCGATCTTCAGCATGGATGGCGACCGCGCCCGGCTGGCCGAAATCGCCGCGCTGACGCGGCAGGCGGGCGCACTCCTGTTGCTTGATGAGGCGCACGCCTTCGGTATCCTCGGCCAGAACGGCAGGGGCCTTGCGGAAGCCGAGCAAGTCATCGCGCAGGTCGACCTGCGCATGGCGACCATGGGCAAGGCGGCGGGCGCTGCCGGGGGCATTGTGGTCGGCAGCGAGGAAGCCATCGCATTGCTGTGGAACAAGGCACGCAGTTTCATCTTCTCGACTGCTCCCCCGCCGGCCCAGGCCGCAGCCGCCACGGCTGGACTGGAAATTCTCGCCAGCACGGAAGGCGCCGCCCTGCGCGAACGGCTTGGCTCGCGCATTCAACAGTTCCATGACTGCCTGCAGACGGCATTCCCGGGGCGCGTCGACTTGCGGAGGGGAGCCGGGCAGAGCGGGAACCTGTCGCCAATCATCCCACTGCTGATCGGGGATGAGCGCCAGGCGGTTGAAACTTCCGGCAAGCTGCTGGAAAGCGGCATTCTCTGTCCCGCCGTGCGCTACCCCACGGTCCCCCGGAAAACCGCCCGCTTACGCATCACCCTGAGCGCCGCGCATGAACTCGAGGACATCGAAATTCTTGTCGCGAACCTTCGCCGGACGCTGCCGGAAGACATGCCCGATCAAACCGAGGTGCCTGCGCAGTAAGCGGGCGAGGCCATTGAAAATACGATACACTCTGCCCGCGTGCACCGGAAACCGCTCACGGATCCAGATGCCACCGGGATCACTCACCGTAGCCACGAACCGCGCGTCCCGCACCAGTCGTCCGAGGGTAAGCTGGCCACCCGCTGATTTCGTTCCCACCACAGCCCGACCATTTGCTGCTGGCATCCCGGCGCGAAGCGCCTACTTTGAACATTCGTTCTCCTCAAACTGAAGGAAGCAATGTCGGCAGCCAGGACCGTTACCCAATTCCCGCGCGGGCACCACGGCCTCCTCCCTGCGCTGGCCACTGCCTGGATCGTCCTGCTTGCCTGCCTCTGCCCCGCTGTGGAATGTCTGGCAGGCAGGTTCCACACCGTGGTCCTCGATCCCGGACACGGCGGCCGGGACAAGGGCGCCTGCTGGTATGGCGTCATGGAGAAGGATCTCGCGCTCGACGTGGCGCGCAGGGTCGAGCATCTCCTCAGAAACAGGGGACTGAAGACGGTGATGACTCGCAGAAGCGACGTCTTCGTCACCCTCGACCAGCGTGCAGTCATCGCCAATCGCTACCCCGGATCCATCTTTGTAAGCATTCACTTCAACGCCCACACCAGCCGGTCGATCAAGGGGTTGGAAACTTTCTACAGCAGCGAGACGGGCAAAAGCATCGCGCATGCCGTGCAGCGCCGTATCGTTGCGAAAATCAGGGGCAAGGACCGCGGCATCAAGAAAGGCTCGTATGCCGTACTGCTGCGCACCCGTGCTCCGGCCATTCTCGTCGAGGGTGGCTTTATCAGCAACCTGTCCGAATGTCGCCGCTGCCTGACCGAGTGGTATCGGCAGACGCTGGCGCAGGCGATCGCCGATGGCATTCTGTCGATGCGGTGATGCAGGCGACCCCCGCATGACCAGAGCGCATCATCATCTGCCACACTGAGCTCCCACCCGCTGGCGCGATCCGCCCACCAACCCGATGGAAAAGAAACACCAGCACCTCATCGAGCTGAAGAAAAAGGCCTTCTACCCGATCACCCGCGAGCTTACCGAATACCTCGACACCTACGGTCACACCGCGGATATCCCCAACCTCTACCATGACCTGATGGGGTTTCGCGACAGCTGCCCGCTGTTCGATCGCAATGGCGAGGATACCCTCTGGCTCACGGTCGTCTACGAACCCTCTGCCATGGGGCCGCTCAATGATCGGCTCACCCGGATTTATGCGAAACTCAAAACCGGTGAAACGAGGATCGCCGAACACCTGTTCATCGAGCGGGTGGACTTCTGTGAATTCGGCAATTCGAGACCGTTTCGCGTCCGAGTGGTCAACCAGTTCAATGACAATTACGACCACTTCTACGTCAAGGTGGCCGATGCCAACCGCGTCTACGGGCTTGAACTCGAAGACATCCTCTCGCCCAACCGCATCAACTACCTGGTACGCGATGACACGCTCATCGAGGAACATATCGCGGGAATTCCCGGTGATACTTTCATCGAGCAACACTTCGACCAGCCCGAGACGAACCGGGTTCGCCTCGCCAAGGAATTCGTCAAGTTCAGTCAGCGCTCGTTCATTCGGTTGCTCGGCGACATGCGATCCTACAATTACGTCGTCGACATGACTCCCGACTTCGAGGCGATCCAGTACCGCGTCCGCGCCATCGACTTCGACCAGCAGACTTATGAGGGAAGCCTGCGCATGTATCTCCCGCAGTTCTTTCCCGAAAACAAGCAGGTCGTCGAGCTCTGCACCAATGTCCTCAATTACGAGGTCATGCGCCAGTACCAGGATGAGGAACGTTCCCTGCTCAACCGTCGCTACCACCTGGCGCTTCCACGCTTGAACACGTTGTTCGATCTCCTCGACCGGCACCCATGCTCCCCGATCGAGAAAATCACCCAGCTCGCCGATGAACTGGGCACATTCCACCACTCCAGCCGCTTTGAAGGAATCACCACCACCGGGGCCCTGCTGCGCACCAACATCGAGGTCGAGTTGGCCAAGACAGCGGGATAGCACAAGCTGACGGGAAGCGCGCAGGCTTGCGTTGCTCTTCGGGCATCTCAGAGAGTCCTTCCAGTGCCCCTTGCCGTCTGGTCGGTAAGCGGTGTGCCGCACATTTTGCAGTAGCGCGCCTTGGGATCATGCCCCATGCGCCCGCACTCCTCGCATTCACGCACGTCCATCCGCACCCGCTTGCGCTCACGCTGCAGCTCGGCAGTAACGATCCCTGTCGGCACTGCAATGATCGCGAAACCGGTCAGCATCATGATCGATGCCAGCATTTTGCCGGCGACCGTAACCGGCGCGATATCGCCATAGCCCACCGTGGTGACTGTAACAATACCCCAGTAGATCGACTGCGGAATACTGGAGAATCCCGAGCTTTCCTGCCCGCTTTCCAGCAGATACATCAGGGTGCCCTCGATGCTGACAATGGCAAGCAGGCTGAAGATGAAGACCGCCACCTTGGATCGGCTGGCCTGCAGGGCATTGATCAGGAGATTTGCCTCGCCCAGGTGATGCGCCATCTTGAGCACCCGGAACATGCGCAGCAGCCGCAGAATCCGGATAATGATCAGGTGACCCGACCCGGTAAGGAAGATCTCCAAGTAGGTCGGAATGATGGAGAGCAAGTCGACAATACCGAAAAAACTGAACACATAGCGCCGCTTGCTGCGCACTACCCAGAGCCGCAGGACATACTCCAAGGTAAACAACAGGGTGAATCCCCACTCGAGCACATACAACAGAGCCGCATGTTGCTGCTGGATCGACTCGACACTCTCGAGCATCACCACCAGCACACTGCCCGCGATGGTCCAGAGCAGGACAACATCAAAACCCTTAGCCAGCGGGGTGTCGGAAAGGAAAATGATGCGCCACAGGCGCTCCCGCAAGCTGTCGCCCTGATGCTCGCTGGCACGCGGTGAGGATGGATCGATCATTTCAGTGCAACAGGGAATACAATGAGGACGCTGCGCGACACATGCGCCCCACCGAACATGCGCACCAGGTTCATCGGGTTGCAAGCACAACTCACCGATCTGCCGCAGCCAGCCTTGCTGAGTAAATCAGCCGCCAAAACACTGCCTTTGCGCGTACCGCGAGCTTCCGGACAGCCCACAATTTCACTTGCCAATCCCTGCAAAAATCAGCTAAACTGGCAGGCCAGCAATTTTTTTTACAACTGCCATGAGTCCTGTGAAACCCACCCTGCCCGCACCCCTTCTGCTCGCCTTCAACCTTCTGATGGCCGCGCTGCTGTTGAGCACAACGTCTTCATTACGGGCGATGCCAGCTGCCCCCGGAGCCTTCGCCGAGGCCCAGCCGGATGGCTCTGAAGTCCACCTCCACATCGAGGGAGACGAATTCTTCCATTACCTGCATGACACCCGCGGATACACCGTGATTCAGGATCGCGGGTGGTTTGTCTACGCAAAAAGAGACGCCGCCGGACAACTGGTGCCCTCCGGCCTGCGCGTCGGCGAGGGAGATCCCGAAAAGGCCGGGCTCTCCAAGCATCTTCTTCCCGATGCCGCGGTCCGCAATGCGCGCCGTGAGCAGATGTCGCTCGTCGGACAGGTCGGGGGTCCTGCGGGTGGGTCGGAAACCGAGTCGGCGGCAGCGGTCTCATCGATGCCTCCATCCCTCAAAAACCTTGTCATTCTGCTGCGTTTCTCGGATCATGCCGCGCGTCCGCTGCCATCCACCGGAGACGTCGATATTCTGATGAACGCGGTGGGCGGGCACCCCTCGCTGGCGCCTACCGGCAGTGTGCGCGACTGCTACCTGGAAAACTCCTACGGCCAGTTTTCGCTCGATTCGACCGTAGCCTACTGGATCACACTGCCCAACACCGAGGC
>JBDQJG010000013.1:0-30351 GCA_040263955.1 Verrucomicrobiales bacterium | reverse complement strand
GTAGCCTACTGGATCACACTGCCCAACACCGAGGCTTACTACGCCAACGGGAACTCGGGCCTGACCACGCGTACCCACGAGGCGCTGCGCTACGCACTCAACGTGCTCGACGCCGATCCCTCGTTCCAGTTTTCCGACTACGATCAGGACAATAACGGCAGAATCGATGCCATCACCTTCCTGCATTCCGGCTACGGGGCGGAGTGGGGCGGCACCTCCTCCGACGGAGCTTACTACACGGACCGCATGTGGTCTCACAAGTGGGGAATTTCTTTCCCAGGCTGGACCTCGAGCGATGGCGTGACTGTCTACGAATACCACATCAGCCCGGGCATCTGGGGCACTTCGGGTTCCGCCATCGGCCGCATTGGGGTCATCTGCCACGAAACCGGTCATTTCCTCGGCCTCCCCGACCTGTACGACGGCAATGATTCCGATGGCGACGGCCGCAGCGGCAGCGGTATTGGTTCCTACGGACTGATGGCCAACTCATGGGGTTTCGACGGCAGCCAGCTCTACCCGCCGCATTTCTCAGCATGGAGCAAAATCGCCCTGGGATGGATAACGCCGACAGTGATTGACAGCGCGGGGACGTATTCCGTCGCCCAAGCTCAGACCTCACCTCAGGCCTACCGCATCGACCTCGGTTACGCCTCGGGAGAATACCTGCTCATCGAGAACCGCCAATCGATCGGATTTGATTCCGCGATGCCCCAGGGAGGCCTGTGTGTTTTCCACATCGACGAGAGTGCCGGCTACACCACAGAGGGACACCCTTGGCAAAGCGGTTGGCCCACCAACGGCAACCATTACCAGGTCGCACTTCTGCAGGCAGACGGTACTTACGATCTGGAGCGGGGTTATGACCGTGGTGACTCGACCGATGTCTACCGCAGCGGCTACGTCACGGAAGTCGGCCCGACTACTTCGCCCAACACGAATGGTTACAAGGGAGGCAACATCGTCGTCACCAACAACCGCATTTTCAACATCAGCACTTCGGGCTCGACCATGACATTCGACTTCGAAGTCGTCGGTGCCGGCCAGCCACCGGCGGCACCCTCCAGTCTGACTGCATCGGCCGCCTCCGACTCGCGCATCGATCTCTCCTGGAGCGACAATTCCTCCGATGAAAGTTCGTTCCGCATCGAGCGCTCCTCCGACGGCAGCTCGTTCACTGAAATCGGATCGACCAGCGCCAACGTGACCAGCTACGCGGATACCGGCCTGCCGGCTGCCACGACATTCAGCTACCGGATCATCGCCAGCAACAACGCCGGCCCGTCCACCCCGTCGAATACGGCCAGCGCGACGACCGACCCGCCGCCACCGCCACCGGCTGCACCAACCAACCTCACTGCCACCGCCGCCTCGGATACGCGCATCGATCTGACCTGGACCGACGCTTCCGACAACGAGGACGGCTTTTTCGTGGATCGCTCGCTCGACTCGGTTGTCTGGCAGGAAGGAGTCGCCAGCCTTTCGCCCAATTCCGGCTCTTATTCCGACTCGGGCCTGGACGCTGCAACCACCCATTACTACCGAGTGCGCGCCTACAATGCGCAGGGTGAAAGTGTTTCCGGGGTTGCTTCGGCCACCACCGATTCACCCCCGCCGTATGAAGATGCCACCACAGATGCCGACTGGTTTGTCAACGGCACGGTCACCGGCGGTAGCCACACGGCGACCCATGCCGCCGGAGATGGCCAAGTGCAGACCATCACCGAAGTGGAAAGTGGCGGCAGGCCTTCCCGTCGCCGCAGCTTCCTCGACCATCGCTGGCGTTTCTTCGACGTGCGCGGCGGTCTCAGCGTGACGCTTTATGCTACCGGCCATGCTCCGGCCAATGCCGAGGGTGACGACTTCGAGATCCAGTTCTCCACCAATGGTGGCAGTTCGTGGTCATCGTTCTCGCCACCGGTGGTGATCACCAATGGCTCGACACCCGGATCCGCTTTTATCGGTTCGTTCCCGGGCGGCACCAAGGGCAACATCGACCTGCGCGTGATCGATACCGACGCAACCCAGGGCAATCGCCAACTTGATGCAGTCACCATTGATCAGCTCTATATCCGCACCGACATCGATCCGAATGACTTCCCTCCGGTTGCACCTGACCTGGTCAACGCGACCGCTCTCTCGGCTTCCGAGATCAGCGTTACCTGGCAGGACAACTCGAGCAATGAACTCGGTTTCGCCATCTACCGCTCGACCGATGCAGTGAACTGGAACGAAGTCGGCAATGCCGTGGCAGACAGCACCAGCTTCACCGATAGCAATGCTGCGCCGGCAACCAGTTACCGGTTCCGTGTCAGTGCGTACAGTCCGAGTTTCGAATCGTTTTCCACCGAGTCCAACGAGGTCACGACGCCTGATGGCATCTCGCTGGCAACGCTTTCCGGAGGTAAACGAAAAGGGGCGATTTACGTCGACTTGACCTGGTCCGGAGGCGGCTCGCTGAGCAATGTTGTCATCTGGCGCAGTCTCAACGGCGGCCCACTCGAGGCAATCGTGACAACCGCCAATGACTCGAGCCACCGTGACGAAACCGGTCTGAAAGGCGGCCAGACGCTGAGCTACGAGATCCGCTCACCTGACGGTAGCATCATTTCAAATCGCCAGACGCTGAGCTTCTGACGACGGCTTCAGAGACGGCGCGGTGATACGTGCCGGGCATAGGCGGTGGCTTGGAAGCAGCTCAGGCGCCGCCACGGGATCCAGCCAACGCGATTGGCGTGATTATTTGCCGAGCAGCTTGATGTACTTGCGCTTGGCCGCATGAGCGACCATCGCAATGATATTATCACCGGCGTTGAGCACCGAATCCGCACTCGGCACCTCGGCATGGATCCCGTGGATGTGCCCGACCAGCACGGAACCCTCCGGCCATGCGATCTCAGCGACCCGCTTGCCGACAAGCACGGATTTCTCGGCAACACTGGACTCGATCACTTCACCTGCCTCCAGCCGACGCAGGATGTGGTAACGGTCCGCTGTCAGGAACCGAAGCAGATTTTTCAAGGTGGCTTCCCTCGGGCTGACCGCGCCATCGATGCCGACCTGGTGGCGGAATCGATGGATGGCAGCGGCGAAATCAGCTCGATGGAGAAGCGTCAGGCTGTGACTGGCTCCCAGGTCGGATGCCTGCAGACACGCCATGACGTTGGCCGCATCATCCGCGAGTGTCGCCACAAAGAAATCCGCTTCACCCACCTGTTCTTCCTTGAGCGCAGCAAGGTCGGTGGCATCGGCATTGATAATGGTGGCCTCCCTGCCGAACGCCTGCATTAACTCCTGGCAACGCGCGGGATTCTTCTCGAAAATGCGAATGCGCAATTTGCTTGCCTGAAGCACGCGAGCCAGCTCGCTGCCATATTGCCCCCCCCCGAGGATCACGACATTGCCCTCCTCGACCGATGCCACTCCCTTGCCCAGCGTGCGGGCGAATTCCTGCACCGACTTCGGAGATCCGAAAAGCGTCACCAGATCCCCGGCAAGCAGCTGATCTTCGGCGGTGGGAACCAGGTGCGTGTCACCCCGGGTGATGGTTCCGACTCGCAGGTGACCAGGTAGCCCGGCTTCACGCAGCGACTTGCCTACTATCGGACTGCGCCCGCTCACCTTGACCTGTTGGAGCTCGATTCTTCCCTGCGCGAGATCTTCTACCAGCAGCGATTCCGGATTCCGTATCGCCTTGGCCAGTTCGATGACCGTCAAGCGCTCGCTGGAAAAAAGATGATCTACCTGAAAGAGTTGCCTGCGATTGACAAACAACTGATCCTGCTCCACTCGCGGCTCGACCCGGCAGATGGTTCTCGTAGCACCCACCTGTCGGGCCAACGCTGCGGCAACAAGGTTGGTGTTGTTCGAGGTGGTCGATGCGACAAACAGGTCACACTGGGCAACCCGGGCCTCTGCCAGGGTCTGCGCAAGCGTGCCGTCCCCGTGCACGACCCTGGCATCAACGAGCTGGGAAAGCTGGCTGGTCAGCGCCTCTTCCTGTTCGATGACTCCGACCTCATGACCTTGCTCAGAGAGTCGGATGGCGAGATAGCGGCCGATCTCGCCCGCTCCGAGGATGACAATATTCATGGGTAAAGAAGGGGACCAGGAGGCCCCGACAAGATGGAATGATATGGGCTCGGAGGGGCATCGTCAACGCGACTGCCCCGGAACATGCCGACCAAGTCCGAGTGCCTGCAATTCCTCTGCCAGGCGATCAATCGGCAGTCCGACGACATTCTGGAAGCTGCCGGCTATCGAGGCGATGATCTTCTCTCCACCATCCTGCGCTGCATAGCCACCCGCCTTGTCGAGCGGATCGATCAAAGCAAGGTAGTCGTCTATACCGGCCTCATCCAGGTGACGAAACGTCACCAGCGTGGTCTCGGCAAAGCAATGCTCGATGGCGGAGCTACGCGCAACTACGGCTACACCAGTGATCACGCGGTGCGTCACACCTGAGAGCCGAAGCAGCATCGCGCGCGCCTGCGTATGATCCGCAGGTTTTCCGAGCGGTTCTCTATCGAGGTAGACCAGCGTATCGGCACCGATGACCGTATCATCGGGTCGCGAAGCGGCCACCTCCGCCGCCTTCAGCAAGGCATTGCCGGTAACCAGATGCTCCGGC
The DNA here is from genome assembly GCA_040263955.1 of Verrucomicrobiales bacterium. Taxonomy (GTDB): domain Bacteria; phylum Verrucomicrobiota; class Verrucomicrobiia; order Verrucomicrobiales; family DEV007; genus CALSSN01. Next base: position 25,721 of record JBDQJG010000013.1, on the reverse strand, counting down.
TCCCGAGTGGCATCATGCTCTTCCTCAGCCGCTGAAGCGATTACGGAAAAACTGTAGCCAGCCTGCTGCAGCAACTGTCGCCGCCTCGGAGAGGCCGACGCGAGAACAATCGACTCGGGATTACAAGCCACCAGCGTGCAGCCTTCCCTTTCTTCAGGCTCCGGATCACGAAGACCGCGACTTCGGCCACGCGGCTGCCCGGGAAGTTCTCAGCCCTGCAGTTCCGGCAAGATGCGAGCCACCTTGTCCTTCATTACCTTGCCTGGCTTGAACTTCACCACTGCACGCGGAGGAATCCGCACATCTATCTGCGGATTCTTCGGATTCCTTCCCACTTTGGCCTTGGTAACCCTCACTTCGAAGGTCCCAAAATTTCGCAATGCGATCGTATCCCCGGAGGCGAGAGCCTCAGTCATACTCTCGAGCGTTTCCTGGATAACTCCGTAGACTTCCTGCTGGGTCAGGCCGGTTTTATTGCTTGTCCTGATGACAAGGTCTCTCTTGGTAATGGTTGCCATGAGTTGTTTGTGATCCGATCGAATGATTGCTGAATTGTAAAACGAAACGGAGCCGAAAGTCAGACCCCATCCTATTTGTAACCATCAAGCTGGACAGGCAAGATTTCCAGTGGAGAATGGTCCAAGAGACCCGAAAAAAGACGATTTGTCTGTTCTGGGCGGGCAGGCCAGACATCTCCGGCTCATTGCCCGAAGAAAAATTAAGCGGAACCAGGGTCCCCGCAACACTGTGCAATGACGCAGATTGACAAAAAAGCGAGCCTGAAGACTCCCGCCGACTCACCCGCCGCTTTCGCGGCGACGCTGATCAACTGGTTTGAAAAGCACCAGAATGATCTCCCTTGGAGGCGCACCCGGGACCCCTATGCGGTGCTGGTTTCCGAGTTCATGCTTCAGCAGACCCAGGTATCTACTGTGCTCAACGGTCGCTACTTTGAAAGGTGGCTGGAGGCATTCCCGGATGTCCGCTCACTTGCGGAGGCTGACACCGAACGTGTCCTCAGGGCCTGGGAGGGCCTCGGTTATTATCGCCGAGCCACAAATCTGCAGCGAGCTGCGAAACAAATCTGCCAGGAGAACAATGGCGAATTTCCGGCAGTGCTCGAGGAAATCGCAGATCTTCCCGGCGTCGGACGCTACACGGCCGGCGCGGTTTTCAGCCTCGCCTTCGATCGCCCCGCGCCGATTGTCGATGCCAATGTGGCACGGGTATTCTCCCGGCTGTTCGCCATGCAGGAACACATCGACTCCTCAGCCGGACGCCACAAGCTCTGGGAATACGCTACCGAACTGGTGCCGCAGAAACACCCGCGCGCATTCAATTCGGGCTTGATGGAACTGGGACAGAAAATCTGTACGCCTTCGCAGCCCGAATGTCGCGCATGCCCGGTTTCCCGGTGGTGCCGATGCGAGCATCCCGCCGATTTCCCGAAAAAAAAGCCGCGCAAACTTGCCCAGCCTGTCACCGAAACAGTCTACTTTGCCCGCCGATCAGACGACGGCCATGTGCTGGTGACCAGGGAGCACGGCAATCGGCGGACCGGACTCTACCGCCTCCCGACGGCAGGCGCGGATGCCGCCACATGGCCGCTGCTTTTGACCACCAACTACAGCATCACCCGTTACCGGGTGACGCTGCGCTGTCTGGGCGCGCCCGCCGGATACCTTCCGCCGGTTTTAACGACCGGCGAAGAACAACCTGCCTGGTGTTCTCCACAAACCCTCCAGACCCTGCCCATGGGTGCTCCCTTCCGAAAGGTGTTGCGCCACCTGCTTCACGAAACGAGCATGGAAACCTGATTGTCATGGCAGCGACCGCAACCGAGCAACTCCCCGATGCGAGGGGCCATTTCGGCACCTTCGGCGGCATGTTCGTACCCGAGACCCTGATGGCCGCATTGACCGAGCTGTCAAAGGAGTACGAACAAGCCCGCAACGACCCCGCTTTCCGTGACGAGCTCGACGGCCTGCTGCGGGACTTTGCAGGACGACCAACCCCGCTCTACTTCGCCGAGCGGTGGACGGAGGAACTGGGAGGAGCGCGCATTTATCTCAAGCGTGAGGACCTGCTCCATACCGGGGCCCACAAGATCAACAATGCCATCGGACAGATCCTGCTGGCCCGAAGACTTGGCAAGCAGCGCATCATCGCCGAAACCGGTGCCGGACAACATGGTGTGGCCACCGCCACTGCCTGCGCCCGGTTCGGCATGGAATGTGTCATCTACATGGGCGAGGTCGACATGGAACGACAGGCGCTCAATGTGGCACGTATGCGCTTTCTCGGCGCCGAGGTCGTCGGAGTCCGCGCCGGCCAGCGAACTCTCAAGGAGGCGGTCAACGAGGCAATGCGTGACTGGGTTACCAATGTGCGCACCACCCACTACATCCTCGGATCGGCTCTTGGCAGCCACCCGTTCCCGATGATTGTGCGGGATTTCCACCGGGTCATCGGTGTCGAGGCGCGCGCGCAGATCCTCGAGCGGGAGGGACGCCTGCCGGACCTGCTGGTCGCCTGCGTTGGTGGCGGCAGCAATGCCATCGGGCTTTTCCACCCGTTCCTCGACGATCATACAGTCCGCATGGTTGGCGTAGAGGCAGGGGGACGAGGAATCAAACCGGAAAACCACGCGGCAAGATTCCAGGGGGGCAGGCTGGGTGTTCTGCAAGGCACCAAGACATGGCTGCTTGCCAACGGGGATGGCCAGATCGAACCGACCCACTCCGTCTCAGCCGGTCTCGACTACGCGGCGGTGGGACCAGAACACGCCTACCTGCAAGAAATCGGCCGCACCGAGTATGATTTCGCCACCGACGATGAGGCGCTTGCGGCTTTCGGGCAGCTCTCGCGACTGGAGGGAATCATTCCCGCCCTGGAGACTGCCCATGCCATGGCATACATTGAGAAAACCGCACCAAACATGGAGCGGGACGCCATCATCATCGTGAATTGCTCCGGCAGGGGAGACAAGGACGTCGCCCAGGCGGCAAAATTCATCTGGGGCGAAGACCTCAGCGCATAGCGCGGATTTCGCCACACACCGGGTCGCACCTGGTTGCGCGGCTAACCGCCCAAGCCGCTCCTGCGCAACAGCGCCTTGAGGTCCGGATCCCTGCCCATGAAGTTGCGGAACAGTAATTCCGGCTCTTGCGAGCTGCCCTTGCTAAGGATCTCCTCCCGGAAAGAATGGCCTACCTCGGCGTCGAGAGTGCCCTCCTTCTGAAAGCGGGTGAACACGTCGGCATCAAGCACCTCGGCCCACTTGTAGGAATAGTATCCCGCGGCATACCCGGTCGGACTGGCAAACAGGTGACTGAAAGACCGCGCAAAGCTGGGCGGCTCGGTGGCCACCGGAACAAGGTACTCGGCCAACAGGGTCCGAGTCAGCTTGTCGAGGTCCTCAGGCGGGCCCGAAGCATGGTGCATGTGCAGCTCGAGGTCGAGTTTGCTAAGCCCGAGCTGACGCATCATCGCACTCGCGGACATGTAATTGCGCGCAGCCAGCATCTTCTTGAGCAATCTGGCCGGGATCGGCTTTCCGGTCTCATGGTGCCGGGCGAAGAAGTCAAGGCTCTGGCGATCCCAGCAGAAGTTTTCCATCAGCTGGGAAGGAAGCTCGACAAAATCCCACGCAACGTGAATACCGTTGAGCGCACGGTAGGGCACTTCACCGAGAAGATGATGCAGCAGGTGCCCGAATTCATGGAAGATAGTCCGCACCTCGTCGTGACGCAGCAGTGCTGGCTGCTCGCCAACCGGCGGGGTCAGATTGCCCAGGATCAAACCGAGGTGCGGCACGCGATCCTCTTCACCTCTTGGAGGGCAGCCGGTATCGAAGTAATTCATCCAGGCCCCGGCGCGCTTGCCCGCCCGCGGATGCCAGTCGGCATAGAAGGAACCAAGGTGCACGCCATCGGCGTTGAGCAGGTCATAAAATTTAACCTCGGGGTGCCAGACCTCGATACGATCGGTCACATCACCCGATCCGGGCTCGATGTATTCGCACTCACGCTCGACGATGCGGACCTCGAAAAGGCGCTCGGCGAGTTCAAACATTCCCTTCAAAACACCGCTAATCGGAAAATACGGCCTTAGTTCCTCATCATCGAAATCATAAAGCTCCTTCCTGCGTCGCTCCGACCAATAGGCGACATCCCACGGCTGCAGCAGCTCGTTTTTCTTATGGAGTCGCTCTGCTCGGTATTCCTGCAGCACGGCGATTTCGCGATTGAACGCCGATTTGACCCGCTTGTGCAGATTCTCGATAAACTCCAGCGCCCGGGCGCCCGAACCTGCCATGCGCCGCTCCGTAACACCATCGGCGAAGTGCTCCTTGCCAAGCAGTTGCGCCTTTTCCTGGCGCAGCTTCAGAATCTCCCAGATGAGCGACGAATTGTCGTAATCACCCCCCCTGCCTATGGTGATGCGGCCCTCCCAGGCCTCGCGCCGCAGGGATGCATCCTCGGCATGCTCGAGAATCGGCTGCAATGAGGGCAGGTGGAGGGTAAAACGCCACGCCGGGTTTTCCTCGGTGGCTTTTCCGGCCTCGATTGCAGCCTGCAGGGCCGCCGCCCTGGCAGATGGCGGAAGCCCTTCCAGTCGCTGCGCATCATCGCGATCAATGATCAACTCCCAGGCGTTCGTACTATCCAGAACATTCTCACTGAACTTCTGAGTCAGCCGGGCCAATTCCTCCTCCACCCGCGCCAATTGCTCCCTCTGCTCAGCGGGAAGATCTGCCCCATGATCGCGGAAATCCTTCATCGTCTCTTCCAAAAGGCGCTTCTGGATTCCCGCCAACTCGCTCGCCTCCCCGGTATTGGCATAGGTCTTGAGCAAGTCCCACAGCGCTTTGTTCTGATGGAGGCTGGTAAAAAACTCGGTTACCCGCGGCAGCATGGTGTTGAGCGCCTCGCGCAAGGCATCCTGGTTGCAGACTGAATCGAGGTGATTGACCAGGCCCCAGGATCGCTCGAGCTCTCGCGTAGCTTCCTCCAGTCCGATAAAAATCGCGTCAAACTCCATGCGCCCCCGGTCGAGTTCGCAAAGTGCATCGATTCTCGACTCGGCGCGCAGCAGCGCCCGCTGCAAATCGGCCACCACATGATCCGCTGTGAGCCTTGACCAGGAGATATGAAAAGCGTCGCTTAAAAATGGGTGGTCTTGCATCGAATACGCGCTCGCGGGGCTGCGGCGAGCGATAGAGTGCCGCAATGGCCGGTAAATGCAATGCCGGAGGAAAGGCGACAGCCTGGATCACCCGATCATCGCCATGAATCACCGCGAGGCGCATGTCGACTTACCTTTCGCAAGCTGTCGACATTTGGTCTGGTTCGTCCGATGAACATACTCTATCTTTTGCTATCATGCGTATCCACTCACTGGCCATCTTCACTCTTCTTTCACTGGTAATCAGTAAACCGGCGGCAATCGCCCAACTCAATCTTTCAGGCGAGGCGAATCTCGAAGCGTTGCTCGAACTCGGGCAGCAACAAATCGATGCCGGCAAAGAGCTCACGCCGGGACAACAGGCCCAATTCGATGACATGAAGGCGGTCGTCACGCAGGCAGGCCTGCAGGGTGTGCGCCTCGTCATTACCGGCGACATTGAAACTCCCGATGTGGCTGTCGGGCTGATCGGAAATCCGGAAACATTACATAACGCCCTTGAGGATCCGGAGAGTCCCCTGGCAGAAATCCTGCAACGGGATCCCGAAGGAACCGGCAATGATTATATCCTGAAAATACCGGAGCAGGCAGGCGAGCTACCGGATTCCGTGGCTCTCACCATGACCAGGGGCGAAGACATGCTCTATTTTGCTGAGCGTGGCAAGGATGGTCACGCCATCCTCGAGGGAGACTCCGGCGCATCTATCCTCCCCGGCGACCATGATCGCATGTGGAAATTCCAGACTGCCGTCCCAGAGAATGTCAAAGGCTCGATCATGTCCGCCATCCAGGAAGTGATGGCAGCCGCGCAATCCAGCGGCAATCCAGAAATCGGACAGGCAATGATGTTCATGGGTATGGCCATGCCGATCATCGATGATCTTTCGCTGGCGCTTACAGGTATCGATGCAATCGCACTGGGATTCGTAATTGCTCCGGACGGAAACCAGGTGCTTGACTTCGCCCAGCGACGCCGCGATGCCGCTACTGCGGCAAGCCTGCAAGCCAGCCTCTCCGAGGGCAGCTACCAGCCAGAGGGTATTGTCAGCGTGTTGCATGCGATAACTTCTGCCCCCGGTGTCGAAACCCGGCATGTTGACCAGGAGGACATTCTTTTTTCGCGCATGAAATGGTCCTCCGAAGCCAATGACGCCATCGGCCAGGCCCTGATGGGCTCCGGCATGCTCTACTTCCAGCAGATCATGGGGGGTGCAGGTGCCTCGTTACCCGGTAACTGAAGCGCCTGCCGCGCTCAACAAGCACCTCCCGGAATCAGTCAACGCCGCCAACGTACCCCCGAAACCTCCCAGCAAAGCCGGAGCCTGATGGGGTCTCTTGCGAACCGGGGGCAAGGGCACACCGAACGAGCACCGGTGGCTACCGCTCTCGATTCGGAAGCGCTCAGGAAAGACAGGCTTCAAGCCTGCCTGCAAGGAACTCAACCGGATGGTTTGTTACTCCGCGGCCGCTTCGGTCCCAGCCGTCTTGATTTCGGCCAGTGACTTGTCTCCGGCGGCAATCTGATCCGGGGTCAACTGCTCCTTGATACGCGCTTGAAGCGCAGCAGCCTGCTCGGATGCCTCTGCCACCTTGCCGGCAAGCACATAGGCACGAACCTTGTCGACTTCCACGCCGACACCATTGAAATAGTAATCAGCGAGCTTCATCGAAGCGCCCACATCTCCCTTGTCTGCCGCCAGCGAGAACAACTGGGCGGCGGTTCGCACATTGCGTTCCACACCGACTCCCTGCTCATACAGGAGCCCAAGCTGGGTCTGCGCCGGAACAAATCCCTGCTTGGCAGCGAGGTCGAACCAGGCCCGAGCGGCTACAGCATCGCGAAGCGTGCCCAATCCATTCAAATAATACGCACCGACCTTGGCCTGTGCCAGGGCAAGCCCACGGGATCCGGCAAGCAGGAAGCTCTGAAATGCCTTTTCGGGATCCTTATCGACACTGCGTCCCTGCTCGTAATACACACCCACATTGTACAGTGCCGGAGTGAGTCCCTGTCCCGCTGCGGCCCTGAAGTAGCGCAGCGCTTTCGCGAGGTCCTGCGCCACGCCAGTTCCGTTCTGGTAGATATTCCCGAGGTGATTCTGCGCCAGCGAATTCCCCTGATCGGCAGCGGCGAGATAGAGTTCCAGCGCCTTGGCCTTGTCGACCTCGACCCCGACACCCTGATCATACATGGTGGCCAGCAGATTCTTGGCAACCGCGCTGCCGCCTTCTGAGCTCTTGCCGAGCAGATCGAGTGCCTTCGCCGGATCCTTCTCCAGCCCCGTGGTGCCACCAAGATACAACTGCCCGAGCGCCTGCTGGCCGCCAACCGAACCAAGTTCCGCGGCCTTCTGCAAATTCTCCACCATCTTGTCCTGATCCGGACCAATACCATTCTCCTGCGCATACAGACTGCTCAAGGTAAGTGCGGCTTCGCCATCACCCTTCTTAATGGCACCTTCCAGAACGGCTTTGGCGGCATCCGGATCCGCCTTATCCATTCCGATGCCGTTGAGCAGAAACACCGCATAGTTGCGAACGGCCACTTCATTCCCGGCATCCATCGCCTTGCGAACCAACGCGACCCCTTCCTTGATTTTCTCGGGATCATTCTGGGCTGTCGCCAGAGCGAATCCGTAATTGTTCATCGAAGCAGCGTGTCCCTTGTCAGCCGCCGCCTTGTAAAACGTCATTGCTTTGGGAACATCACGCTGCACACCGACTCCGACTTCGTGCCACACTCCCAGGGCGTAGGTGGCATTGACATCACCTTCCTCATGCAACGCGACAGTCGCCTCGGCTGCTTTCCGAAAGTCCTCGGTCTTCTTCAACTCCTGCAATATGCCCAGCACCTTACCTGCCGGCTTCTGTAATGTATCGAGTCGGATTCCAAAAATTTCTTCGCTGGTCTGGGCACTGGCGGTCGCGATACCGAAACCCATGACGATAGTGAACAATGCAAAAATGACGCGTTTCATAATGATAAAATTAAGCTTACTCCCGTTCAAGGATCCGCACTGTGCTGCCATCTTCCCGCCTAGGCAAGCACAATTCATGGCTGCTTTCTGCTGAGAATCGGCGGCGCAATACCATGACCGCGGGACTCTGCGGTGCGCCAGTACACAGCAAACGACACTGTGACCGAAGCCGGCCGGACGCTGCGAGGCCCGTTCCGCGGTCGACACACGCTCTTAGTCGAATGCAGATCGGACAATTTTCCCGGGATTTGCAAGGTGTCGCGTCACTGCCTCGACACCGCGGGCCACCTCGGTCAGACGCTCGAGATCGAGCGTTTCAAGGGTGTCTCCGACCGTGTGATAATACGGATTACGCAGTGGGGCAGTATCGGTAAGCATCACCGCTGGAATATCCTCTTGCCAGAATGACCAGTGATCGGAAGCACTGATCCAGGGTGACAACGGGGCAAGCGCAGCCCCGACAGCCGGCACACGTGCGGCCCGGTTGAACCTGTCCACGCAGGTATCAACGAGTCGGGCCGAATTCAGATTGCCGACCACAGCGACAAAATCTCCGGTTTTCGGGTATCCGGCAGCATCCGCATCGATTTCTTCCGGATACCTCTGGCTGCCCTCCGATTCGTCAAAATACCCGAGGCTCTCGAGACAAAGCATGCCCACGATGTGATCGCCCCCGGCCACACATGAACGCGCATACACCCGACTGCCCATGTGCTCGGTGTGAAAAAAAGGCGGCTCCTCGTTGGTAAATGCCACGAAACGAACCGTTCTCTCGTTGACGGTTCCGGTCATGGCATGCGCCACGGCGAGAAGAACGGCCACTCCGGAAGCATTGTCGTCCGCTCCCGGGCTCGTGCCGGCAGAGTCGTAATGCGCTCCCACAATGAGAACCTCGTCTGCCCGCCTGCCGCCGGGCAATTCCGCCACCAGGTTATGAAACGCCTTCCCATCCACTTCGTAGGTACGTCGCTCCACCACATACCCCATGTTCATTCTGCCAAGCGAGGACTCGATGAACGCCGCCGCCGCCTCAAGCACCTCATGGGTCTCGAAACTGCGTGGTCCCAGGGTCGTGCTGAGGGTCCGAATCGTGGCTTCCAGCGAGGCTTGGTCAATGTCCTTCCTCAGCATGACTGCAAGTTCATTCACGGGCCGCGCCGCCTCTGTTTTCCGACGCTCCTCTCCACGCAGGTAAAACACCATCGAGATAGCACCCAACACCACGGTCCCGACAGGCAAGGCCATCACAAGGCATTTCATCACCATGGCACTGCGCCTGCTCATTGCTCTGCTCGCTTGTTTCGAACTACCCGCACCTGCCCTGAAAAGAGCGACTCTGCAGCTTTCGGGACTCAATCAACTTCTCCCACAGGTGGCAGGATCCGGCAAGCGTGAGAAACTTTGCCGCCTTGCGTGGTGCCTGATTGCCCGAATTCGTTCCCTGTCCTACCTGTTGCTGTTTCCTTCGCTGTCCGATGCCGATACAGTGGCAACCACGACCACCAACCAGGTATGCCCCCCTGCACCACCCACAGGCGCCCGCGCTTCGATCCGGCATCCTCGCCACCGGTGGACTCCGCGGGCATCGCCAAGCGGCTGATTTTCCACCAGGCGGATCCATCGCGGGAAAGAAGCCCATACCCGCTGCTGGCCACCCAGGAAATCAAGACCATCTGGCATCCCATTGAAACGACGATCGGCGAGGGGGCCGGCTACTGAGTGCGCCTGAGAGACGCTGCCACCCCACCACCTGCTGCCACCACAACACATTGACCGAAACACAATGAACTCCCGCATCAAGGCAGTCGGCCACGCCCTGCGAGGACTCCGAGAAACACTCCTGCAGGAACCTCACGGAAGGATCGAAATGGCCAGCGCCATCTGCGCCATCTGCCTGGGAATCTGGCTGGAAATAGCACGCTGGGAGTGGACCGCGGTAATCCTTGCCATCACGCTTGTAATTGCGGCAGAATGCCTCAATACCGCCGTGGAACACCTCGCCGACAGGGTATCCGGCGAACACGATGCACTCATCAGAAAGACAAAAGATGCCGCCGCCGCCGGCGTCCTGGTCTGCGTGCTGGGCGCCGCTGCCACAGGCGGTTTTGTCTTCCTCCCCCGACTTCTTCGGCTTTTCTGACGTCTTACGAGCACCAGTGCGGACCGCCAATGATCCCGCCCCGCCGCAACGACGAGCCGCCTCAATCAGACTGCTTACCGAGTCCCTCGGCCAGGTTGCTCTCCGACGCCTCCTCTGCCGGCGTATCATGCGCACCGCCTTTCACCGCAACCAGTTCGCGGGCCAATGCATCGCGTTCCTTCCTCGCTGCCGTGAGCTCGGCCTGCAAGCCCGAGTCCGCCGTGCCTGTGCCAGCGGCCTTGAGCCTGGCCAGCTCCACTTTCAGCGCATCGCGCTCGCGCTCTATGGCAAAAGATTGTGTGCCCGAACCGACTGCCTCCCCTGCTTTGGCCAGCAGAAGCTTTTTCTTCGCCGTCTCGAGCTCCCCACTCAGGCGAGCATTTTCCTCGCGTAAAGCGGCCAGCATGGCAGGATCCGCACCCGCCTCCACCGCGGCGGCTGCCGCAACACCCCGCCGCGCTTCATCAGCAAGCTGGAGAATCGATTTTTTGTCACCGGCCTGCACCTTGGCGAGAATTTCCCGCAAACGCGCATTCTCCAATGTCAGATCCCTGATCCGGTCATCCCGATCATCCTCGAAGCCGACGAGGTCGTGCACCTCACGCGCCTGGATCGCGGCAAGTTCCCGTGCGCGCTTGTCCGCCTCCGCTTTTGCCTGCCGCAATTCGCCCTCACGCCTGTCGAGCACACGCTTGAGATTAGAGTGCTCCGCTCCACTGACTGCGGCCTCTTTGAAGCCCTCCAGTTCCACCCTGGCGGTATCCCGCTCCCGTCGAAGCTTGCCAAGTTCCTTTTGCGCCTCTACCAGACTTGCTTGCGCGCTTTCCAGCTGCTCTCTCGGAGCACTGCCCTTCTCCAGCTCCTGCAGCCGCTTTTCCAGCTTTTGATTTTTAGTCCGCAATTTCGCAGCCTGTTCCTCGTGCCGGGCACAATCGGCCTTGGTTTGTGCTGCCTCCGCTTCAAGCCGACCAACACTCGAATTGACCCGTCCACTGCGGACTGCCCAACCGATCAGGAGGCCGATCGTACCAGTTGCCAGCATCCACGGGAATAGTTTAAGAAAAAGCCAGAAATACGGTTCCATTCTGATGATATATTGAAGTTAAAACCTATTGCTCCGCGGGCAACCTCTCCTGCCGCGGTGCGCATTACCTAGTGGACGGAATCAGCCACCTGAACCCCGTCGCGGTGCACTCTCGTCACCGCCGGTATCGCCCGTCCAAAGCGCGCAGGCACCGCCGCCGTCAACAGGCCCTCCTCGAGCGCCGCAAGATCTTCCCGGTTTGCGACCATTCCTGTGAGATATGCCTCCTGACCACGAAATTCTATTTCCACGGAGGTCAGTATTTTCGCCATGGCTGCATTCCGGGCGAGCACCGTTTCCGTGCCCAGACGCAAGTCACGCTGGATCTCCACGTGTCCGGCAAGCGTCGCAATGAAAGCCCCGAAAAGAGCAACAAGCAGAATATGGAAAAAACCTTGTTTCATCGATCGCCAGGCACAATTACCGGAGAAAGTACAATGTGTAACCTATCCTGTTTGCGGATGCCAGTGCCAAAAACTGGCGAGGCAAGCGCCATGCACATCCATGTTGTTGGAAACATCGACTGATCCGGAATAGAATCCGACGCTCATGGATTTCGCCACGCTGCAACTCATCGCCGTATTCGCCACCGTCGTCGGCGTCGTGCTGGCCTTTTTTCGCGAGTGGGCGGAACCTGATCTGGTGGCCCTGGCCGCGCTCGGTTGCCTTCTTCTTTCCGGAGCACTGAGCGTGGAGGAGGCGCTGGATGTCTTTCGCAACCCGGCGCCCATCACCATCGCCTGCATGTTCGTGCTCTCGGCGGGGTTGGAACGCTCCGGATGCATCGACGTCATGGCCAGAGTGTTTCAAAAGCTTGCGGGCCAGAGCGAACTGCGGGTGATGGTGGTTCTAATGGTGCTCGCGGCGGCACTCTCCGCCTTCGTCAACAACACACCGGTTGTCGTGGTCTTCCTGCCCATCGTGCTCTCGCTGGCAAAAACCACCGGCCTGAAGGCATCCCGATTGCTCATTCCGCTTTCCTTCGCTTCCATCCTCGGCGGCACCTGTACGCTGACTGGAACCTCTACCAACCTGATCATCGACGGTGTGGTGCGCCAATACGGGGAGCCAGCCTTTTCCATGTTCGAGCTGTCCCGAATCGGCTTGATCTACGCCGTCGTCGGTATCACCTACATTCTGCTGATCGGCAGGCGCCTGCTGCCTCTGCGCGACACGCTCGACCAAGAGATCGAGCCCGCGGCAACACGCGACTTTCTCACCCAGTTCATGGTCGAGCCGGACTCTCCCCTGGTCGGCAAAACCCTCACCGATACACTCATTGCCGATATTCCCGATCTGCGCGTTCTGGAAGTCAGGCGGCGCGGTGTTCCGCTTGCTGTGGCACTCTCGCGACTCGAGATACAAGCGGATGACCGGATTCTCCTGAAAGTTCATGGACCCGGCTTCCAGGAGCTGCGGGACACCGAGGGAATCGCCTTCGATGCAGAGAAACGTTTTCATCTGCGGGAACTTGAACAGCGCCAGCTCAAGCTGATGGAGGGTATCGTCGGACCCCAATCGACGCTGGCCGGCCAAACCCTGAAGAATCTGCGCTTCCGCCAGCGCTTCGGTGTGCAGATCCTCGCCGTCCACCGACAGGGGCAGGATCTACGCGCGGATTTCGGCGATGTCCGGCTCCACTTCGGCGACGTCCTCCTCATCCAGGGATCGGTCGATGCCATCAATCGCGTGCAGCGCGAGGTGGACTTCGTCAAAATTTCCGAACCTCGGGAAAAGCTGCCCGGGCGGGGCAAGGCCCTGATGGGAGCAGGAATCACTTTCGCGTTCGTTCTTGGCGCCGCGTTGCAGATCATGCCGATCGTGGGACTGGCACTGCTGGCGGCGATCGCCATGCTGGTCAGCGGCACGCTGAAACCTCACGAAGCCTACCGCAGTGTCGGCTGGAATATTCTGTTTTTGATTTTCGGGATGCTCGCGCTGGGCCGCGCACTGGAAACCACTGGCGGCGCGCAGCTCGTGGTGGGCGGTATCATGCATGTCTTCGGCAATTGCTCGCCGACCATCATCCTGGCCGTAATCTACCTGCTGAGTTCCACGCTCACGGAGTTGATCAGCAACAACGCGGTGGCCGCCCTGCTCTGCCCGATCGTCCTGGGCATCGCTGAGGCACTCGGCGTGGACGCTCGGCCCTTCATCGTGGCCATGATGCTCGGTTGCAGCGCCTCGTTCGCCACACCCATCGGCTACCAGACCAACACCTACATCTATGGCGCAGGAGGCTACCGCTTCAGTGACTTCGCACGCGTCGGTCTGCCACTCAATCTCCTGCTCTGGCTCATGGCCACCTTCCTGATACCGTTTTTCTGGCCTTTCTCCTCCAGCAACTGAACGCCAGCCTCGGGCGATTCGATTCCCTTCAACTACTGTGCACCCTGCAGACGACATTTTTATTACCGGGACAGGAGCCATAAGCGTAGCCGGCAGAGGCAGCGACGCACTCTGGCGGCTGGCACTGGAGGGCAATGGACTGGCCCAACCGGTTGCAGTGGATGAGCAATGGTATCCGGTTTGCCCTTGCCTGCATTGGATCGAGGGAATGGTTCCCCGTCGCGCCCGGCACATGGATCCGGCAAGCAAGCTGGCACTGGTGGCAGCTTGCGAGGCCATGGATGAGGCCGGCCTCGGCGACCGGAAAGAACACCCGCGGATGGGTGTCATCGGGGCCACCTCGCGGGGCCCCATGCGCAAATGGATCGAAGCACTGCAACGCAAACAGGCAGGCAAAAAAATGCTCCCCTCGCTGACCGCTCACGGCACTGTTTCCTGCCAGAGTGGCGTCATCGCGCAGGAGGTGGGCGCCCGCGGACCATCGATGACGCTCTCGGCAACCTGCGCGTCGGCTGCCGCGGCGATCGCCTATGCTGCAGAACAGATCATGCTCGGCAAAGCTGATATCATGCTTGCGGGCGGAGCTGACTGCGGCACCGATCCTCTGGTCATAGAACAGATGGCAGCAGCAGGCGTTCTCGGCCACCATGCTTCACACGCCGGGCTCTCCTGCCGGCCCTTCCACCGGGACCGCAACGGCATGGTGCTTGGCGACGGTGCCGGCTTTCTCGTCCTGGAGTCGGCGCGCTCTGTCCGCTCCCGCGGTGCCACTGCGCTCGGCGTTCTCGCCGGATGGGGTGCAGCCACCGGCGCAGGCGGCAGAACCGGAATCGAGGATGACGGCTCGAGTCTTGCACGCGCCATGCAGGAGGCGCTCGCGACAGCAGGCTGTCCACCGCATCAGATCGCTTACATCAATGCTCACGGGACCGGAACCCGGCTCAATGACTCGGGCGAATTTGCGGCCTGCCGGCAGGTTTTCAAGGGACTGGAACACCCGGTCGCGATCAGTTCCACCAAGCCTGTGACCGGCCACTGCCTCGGTGCGACCGGAGCCCTGGAAGCGATCCTGACCCTGCGTGCGCTTGCCACCGGGGTCGCTCCCCCGACGCCGGGACTCGATCACCCTGATGACGCGTTCCTTGCAGCTGGCGGACTCAGCCTGACGCGCGCGCAACCAGCCCCAATTACGGGCATCTACGCGATGAGCAATGCCAGTGGATTCTGGTCACAACATGCCTCGCTCATTTTCCGAAGCACCTGACCCGGCCGGATTCCGCGCACAGCTCAGCCGAGCAGGCAGGCTAAATCGTGGTCGGACGCCACCGGGGCACTGCAGTTAGTTGCCCTGCACACGTAAGCCATCGGCCCATCCGCGCCGACTCCCATGTCGCGGATACCGGCGCGCTCACTCGACTCGCCGGCAAGGATTTTCCGGGTCTCTTCATCGAGCGGAATCACTTGGATATACGGCAAAAACGAACGGTCGACTGTTGCGCGCAACGGATGACCGGGTCCGGGCGGCATCGTGCCTTCGTCTGCGAGCACAACCTGACCGAGGTCCGCGGACGCGAAATCGAGCGCCACAACCAGCCCCGGCGCGGAAAAGGGTGAGGTTTCAATGACTCCACCGAGCGCGCGCAACAAGGCGCCCGCCTGCCTGCCAAGATCCGAGCGATGCAGAATACCCCCGAGTCGCAACAGGTTGAGCGCTGCCACCGAATTCGGTGACGGCTCGGCGCCGTCATAATCCTCCGCGATCGAGAAAATCGCATCGTTGTAACCCGCTCTTGCCGAGAGATACACGCCCGCCTTCGAATCAAAGTGCACTCGATCAAACTCCCCTTGCAGTGCGATCGCCCGCCCCAGCCAGCAACCACCTGCCCCGGCCTCGAAAAGATCCAGGTAGCTGCGGATGACAAATGCATAATCCGAGGCAAACCCGGCGATTCCCGCCCCTGCAGCGTGACAACTGCGCAGCAACGTCCCATCGGAGGCACGAAGATTCTGCTCGAGAAAACCTGCCGCCTGCAGCGCTGTATCCAGGTAACCCGGATCACCAAGAACCCGCGCTGCCCGCGCGAAGGCGGAGATCATCATGCCATTCCATGCCGCCAGCATCTTGTCATCCAGGTGCGGTCGGGGGCGTGCCTGCCGGGCGTCCGTCAGTTTGTTCAGGCAACGTTGCCGCAATTCGCAAACCTCCCGCGGGGTCAGCCCGAACTCCGTGCTGACCTCCCTGTCGGGACGCGCTTTATAGAGAATATTCTCTCCCCGGAACTCACCAGCTGGATCCCCCTCGCGGGAGGCATTGCCCATGACCCGCACCCCGTAGAGCGCACCGAAAGGTGCCGCGTCCGCACCCAGCAGTGCATCCAACTCATCCTGCTTCCAGACATAGAAAGCTCCCTCCTTCTTGTCCTTGCTGCCAGAATCCACCAGGCTGTCGGCGTCTTCCGCCGAGTAGAATCCGCCCTCAGGATGCCTCAAGTCACGGGTCACGTATGCCAGTATGTCACGAGCGCTCTCGGCAAGCTCCGCGCGCCCGCTTACCTGATATCCCTCCAGGTAGGCGACGACCAGTTGCGCCTGATCGTATAACATCTTCTCAAAATGCGGCACGTGCCAGTGCCCGTCTACCGAGTAACGGTGGAAACCACCTCCCACCTGGTCATGCATGCCTCCCCTGGCCATGGCAACCAGGGTATGCACCGCCATATCCACGCACCGCGTCGCACGATCCTCATCGAGACTTCGCCCGACGCGCAGCGCCACGTCAAGCACACAGGGGCGAGGGAACTTCGGAGCACCACCAAAACCACCGCGATGCGCATCATAGCGATCGACCAATGCCCGAAACAGACTGCGCCCGACTTCCGCCACATCAAGGCCCGTCTCGGCCGACCGGGGACGCAGGCCTTCCTGCAACTTCGCCACCACCTCCGCTCCGCGCTCCTCGATCCGCTCGCGGTCATTTTCCCACAACTCCAGCACATGACGCAGAACGGTGGGGAAACCGGCGCGCCCGGCACGATCCTCAGGCGGGAAATAGGTGCCACCCAGAAATGGTTTCAACTCCGGGGTCAGCCAGACACTCATCGGCCAGCCACCGGAACCGGTAGTCGCCTGCACAAATGCCATGTATGCGAGATCCAGGTCTGGTCGCTCCTCACGATCGACCTTGATGTTGATGAACCCCCCGTTCATCAACGCGGCGATCTCCTCGTCCTCGAATGATTCATGCTCCATCACATGGCACCAGTGACAGGTCGAATAGCCGATAGAGAGAAAAATCGGGCGCTGCTCCTCGCGGGCGCGACGCAAGGCCTTCTCGCCCCAAGGCATCCAATCGACCGGATTATTCCGGTGCTGAAGCAGGTAGGGAGAACGCTCCCCGGCGAGGGCATTGGGCATCGAATCCAGTTTAAAGGTTCATCATGTCCTCGATCTCATCCGGATCGATCGGCACATCGGCAAGCAGGTCGATATTGCCTTCCCTGCCAATGAGAATGTCATTTTCCAATCGCACCCCGAAGCCCTCTTCCGGCAGATAGAGTCCGGGCTCGACGGTGAGTACCATTCCCTCCGCAAGCGGGCGATGCTTCAAGGCAACATCATGCACATCGAGGCCGAGATGATGCGAGGTTCCGTGCATAAAATACTGCTTGTAGAGCGGACGCTCGGGATCCTGCGCGGCCAGTTTCGACTTTTCCAGCAAGCCCAGCCCGATGAGCTCGCCCTCTACCAGACTGCCCACCTGCTTCTCGTAATCCGCGAGAAGCATACCGGGTCGAAGCATCGCGGAAGCCTCTCTGAGAAGTCTCAAAACCACATCGTAGACGTCCCTCTGGCGGGGGGTAAAGCGACCGGAAACCGGAACCGTTCTGGTCAAATCGGCATTGTAATAGCCATACTCCGCCCCCACATCCATAAGCAACATATCGCCCTGACGACACTCCGCGTGATTGGCTACATAATGGAGCACGCAACTGTTCCTGCCGGATGCAATGATCGGCTGGTAAGCGAAACCCCGCGAGCCCGATCGCAAAAACTCGTGGGCGTATTCCGCCTCGATCTCGTATTCCATGCGTCCCGGGCGCACAAACCCCAGCACGCGCCGAAATCCCTCGCCGGTGATGCCACAGGCCCGCCGGATCAGGTCAACTTCCTCGCCAGCCTTGACCATGCGCAGCTCGGCCATGAGCGGCGCCAGGCGATGCCGTTCATGAAGCGGAAATTGCTCGCAGCATTGGCGGATAAAGCGGGCATCCCGCGTCTCCACCACCACGGAGGCCCGCGGGTGCTCGTTGCTATTGAGGTAGATGCCGGCTGCCTCGGTCATCAGGCGACGGAAGGTCGCATCGAAATCCGCCAGCCAGCGCACATTCGACACACCGGTTCGCTCGCCGGCCTCTTGCCGACTCATCCCGGCACCTTCCCAGATAGCAATCTGCTCATCCGTCTCGCGGAGAAACAGAATCTCGCGATCCTTCTCATCGACCGCATCGGGAAACAGCAGCAGCTTCGTCTCTTCCTGGTCGACTCCGGTAAGATAAAAAAGATCGCTGTTCTGACGAAACGGAAGTGTGCCGTCCGCACAGGATGGCAGCACATCACAGGCATTGAGTATTGCCAGGCATCCCGGCTTGAGCTTGCCAGCCAGGTTGGTGCGCGTAGCTATGAAAAATTCCGAGGATGCCGTCGAATAACGCATGGAGCAAGAAGTTAGGAGCCGGACCGGAAACTACTGCCACCACCACCGGACAAGGCCCGTTTTTGCGGGTATCAAGGTCGTGACTTTGCGGATCCTACCGGACCGGCCGGAGATAGCAAGGAGACACCGAGGCCGCGGCGACTCGCGCGATCCGCTTCAATGACCGCCTCCAACGCCTTTCCGAAAGTCCGAACAGGCAATGCGAACGTCGTGAACCGGTTAACCCTGGCGATGTTGATCCCGACGAGCCGGCCCTCAAGATCCACGAGAGCTCCTCCGAGCAAGGCCGGATCTATCGCGGTGTCATGCTGAATGACTTCTGGAAAGTCGACATTGCGCAAGGACGTCCGCCCATTGAGGTAGCGACCGAAATCAAAAGGCGCCTCGAGAATTGAAGTGTCAGAGAGCGACGCCGTCTTGCGTAGTCTGCGCCCTGCTCGAGCGATTTCCAACTCAAGAACCCCGCCCGGTGGCAATGCTGTGATTGCGGCAATCACATCACGCGGGCTGCTTACTTCCTTGCCGTGCACCACAAGCAGAATATCGCGCGGCAGGAGCCCACAACGTTCCGCCGGCGAGGCGGGAAACACGCGCGCGATCGTCACCCCCTGAGCCGTCGGATCCCGCTCGCTGTTCATCAATTCGATTCCCAGAGCCGCCTTTTTTGCCGCTATTTGGCGGGTCCTCGCGCTCACCACTCCGAGAGCCGCCTCCTCGGCTGCGGCCCCCATCGAGACCAGCCACTGTCCCATCTCGGCCGACCGGGCATCAGCTTCCCACGTTACACTCGGGAGCGCTTTGCCTGGAATCTTGAGCACGAGCAGATCCACTTCCGGTAACACATCGACCACACGCGGCTGGATGTAGCGCCTGCCTACTTTTACCTCCAGAAATCCCTCGACTCGCGCCAGATCACTGTGCTTGGTCACCAGGTAGCCGTCTTCGGTGACCGTCGTCGCCACTCCCAGCCGCCCATCCGCCGAGTAGATGCCAAGCACTCTCGACGCACCCTCGCCCACCAGCTGCTGCAGACTCTCCGAAGCCGCGCGTGTCGTGGTCACCGCGGCAGCGAGAAACAAGCTCACTGCTATGGCCATCAGAGTGGCTCTGCCGCTACGCCTGATCATTTCCGCTCTCCCAGTTGCACGGTAAGTTTCACCGTTTCTTCCTGCCGCAAGACGGTGAAATCGACTTTCTCGCCCGGTGCCTTCTGCTTCAGGATATCGTTGAACGTACCGTATTCCCTGACCGGCTGCCCGTCCACCGTGGTCACGATATCACCCACCTGAATTCCCGCACGCCGCGCGGCCGTTCCCTCCAGCACCTTTCTGATGATCACTCCGTCAGGATGGGAACTTGAACCCACACCCAGGAAACCGCCCTGCCCATGCCCGGAACGCGTGATCAGCTTGCGATCCAACATGGCCGCCCAATGGCTGCGGAACGGCTCCATGGAAACGTGGTAGTTATCACTGAATTCTCCCCCGATAAAACTGTGAATGCCGATCACCTTGCCGGCCAGATTGAACAACGGGCCACCGGAATCGCCGCTCAAAAGCTCGCAGTCGCTCTTGACCTTGTAGCGCCGATTCTCCAGCACCCGTCCGACCCGCAACACGATCCCCCGCTGCTCGTCCACGCCCCCGGGATGACCAAGCGCAAAGCACCAGTCTCCCTCGTCCAGAGGTCCGCTGTCCATCTCGACAAAGGGCCACTCCTGATCGGCGGACTGCTCGATCTGGATCAGGCCCGCGTCGCTCTGTTCATGCAGCCCGAGGGTGGTTGCCTTCACCGTGCTGCCATCGCTGAAGATCACGTCGACTTCCTTTCCCGGCTTGGAGAACACGTGCGCGGCGGTGAGTATCAAGCCGTCCGCATTGACCACGACACCACTACCCACTCCGAATGGCGACTGCACTGCAACCGTGGCCGCAATACTGCGGTCGAGGCCAGCCTGCACCCTCTGCTGCACGTCCCTCAATTCAGCCAGGCTTTCGTCGCGCACCAAGCCGGCCGTCGCATCAGGAGCGTACGACCACACCACGCACAACAACCACAAGGCTGTGCTGGTAAACCAGTAGAATGACCTGAACGAGCAATGCATGCCAATAACAATGATACGACCACCAGCGGCAGGTTACAAAAAAATTAGCCGATTCCATCGACATTCGTGACCTGGCTGTTGCCACCCGCGCACCCGCACCCTAACCTGTCTTCGCGGATCCTGTCATGCCTGACTCCTTCGTCCACCTTCATCTTCACACGGAATATTCCCTGCTCGACGGTGCCATTCGGGTGGAACCGCTCATGAAGCGGGTCGCCAAGCTGGGCATGCCCGCCGTGGCCATGACCGATCACGGAAATCTTTTCGGTGCCATCGAATTCTACCAGAAGGCGCGGGATTACGAGATCAAGCCGATCATCGGCTGCGAGGTCTATGTCGCTCCCACCGACAAGGGACTGCGCAAGGAAGTTCCCGGACACAAGAGAAACTACCACCTCACCTTGCTTGCCCGGAACGAGACTGGCTATCGCAATCTCGTCAAACTGGTATCCCGCGCACATCTCGAGGGCTTTTACTACCGCCCGCGAACCGACAAGGCCGACATGGCCAGATTTTCCGATGGTCTTATCTGCCTGTCCGGATGCATCAGCTCAGAGGTCAACCATTTCATCCGCCGGGACCAACATGACCAGGCGCGGGCGGCCATGGAAGAACTGGTCGCCATCTATGGCAGCGACCAGGTGTATGTCGAAATTCACGACCACGGCCTGCAACCCCAGCAGGAGGTACGACCTCACCTTTTGCAGTTCGCGCAGGACCTCGGGCTCAAGACCGTCGCCGCCAATGATGTCCACTTCCTCAAAAAATCCGATCACGAGGCGCACGACGTCATGGTGTGCATCGGAACCAACCACAATGTGCTGGACGAAAATCGCATGCGCTACCCCGAGGAAGTGTATTTGAAGTCGCCGCGGGAAATGCGCAAGTTGTTCAAGTCCATTCCCGGAGCCTGTGATACCACTCTGGAAATTGCCGAGCGCTGCGGATTTGAAATCGAACTCGATGCCACCAGCATTTCCCGCTACCCGGTCTACACACCGGAGCCGGCCGATGGCGCGCGCAAGGATGAAGACCGCAACTGCTTCTTCCGGCGCCTCTGCGACGAGGGCATGATCAACCGCTACGGGCAAAAAAGCGGCCTGAGCGACCCCCGGCTGCGCGAGCGACTCGACACGGAAATAGCTCTCATGGAGGACAAGGGGTTTGTCTCCTACTTCCTCATCGTGAAAGAGTTCATGGACTGGGCGCGAGAACAGAAAATACCCCTCGGGCCGGGCCGCGGCTCGGCCGCCGGTTCAATCGTCGCCTACGCTCTCGGCATCACCGATATCTGCCCGATGCGCTTCGAACTGTTCTTCGAGAGATTCCTGAACCCGGAACGCATCAGCCCGCCCGATATCGACATCGACTTCTGCCAGACCCGACGTCCCGAAGTGATCGAGCACGTGCGGCATCGCTACGGGGAACGTCGTGTGGCCCACATCATCACGTTCGGAAAAATGCTCGCCAAGGGATCGATCCGCGATGTCGGCAGGGTTCTTGGCCTCGGCTACAGCGACGGCGACCGCATCGCCAAGATGATCCCCAACGAACTGGGCATCACGCTGGCCGAGGCACGCAAAAAAAATCCGGAACTGCGCGAGGCGCTCCAGAACGAGGAGCAAACTGCCAATGTCTGGCGCTTCGCCACCTTCATGGAGGGACTCAAGCGCAATGCGGGAGTCCACGCTGCCGGTGTGGTTATCGGCAACTGTGATCTCGATGAGTACTGCCCCCTGACCACCGACAGCGAGGGCATGGTGGTCACCCAGTATGACATGGGGCCTCTCACAGACCTCGGCATGCTCAAGATGGACTTCCTCGGGCTCAAGACACTGACCGTCATTCAGGACGCAGTTGACCTGATCCGCCTGCAAGAGCCGGATTTCCAGATCGAGGATTCCGACTCCTTCGACGACCAACCCACCTTCGATCTGCTCGGAGCAGGAGAAACCATCGGCGTGTTTCAGATGGAATCCGGCGGCATGATGAACCTCTGCCGCCAGATGAAAGTCGACCGTATCGAGGACATCATCGCACTGATCGCCCTCTACCGACCGGGCCCCATGGACCTGATTCCCGACTACGTGGCACGCAAGCACGGCAAGCAGAAGGTCCGCTACATCCACCCGCTCATGGAGGATGCCTCGAAAGAGACCTACGGCATTCTCATTTACCAGGAGCAGGTGATGAAAGCTGCCAATCTGCTCGCCGGCTTCAGCCTCGGAGACGGAGACGTGCTGCGCCGTGCAATGGGCAAGAAGAAGCTCAGCGAAATGGTCGAGCAGCGCGAGAAGTTCGTGAAGGGCTGCGCCGATGTGAACCGCATCGACGCAAAAAAGGCCAACGAGATTTTCGATCTGTTGGAAAAATTCGCCGGCTACGGATTCAACAAGTCGCACTCGGCCGCCTACGGCGTCGTGGCGTGGAGGACCGCCTTTCTCAAGGCCAATCACCCGGTCGAGTTCATGGCTGCGGTTCTCTCCAATGAGATCACCAACACCGACAAAATCTCGTTCTTCGTTTCCGAATGCCGGCACATGGGTATCACCGTGCTGCCGCCGGACATCAACCGCTCGCTGTTGAAATTCGCTCCCGAGAGCGATTTCCAGGCGCCGCAACAACCGGTCTCCCCGGCGCCCAGGAAAGGCCACCCCGATCTCCATGTCCGCTCGCGAGGAAAAGCTATACGGTTCGGGCTCTCGGCGATCAAAAACGTCGGGCTTGCGGCCATGGAAATGGTCATCAGTGAACGCGATGCCAATGGAATATTCTCCAGCATGGAGGACTTCGCCAACCGCCTGGAAGGCAAGGTGATCAACAAGAAGATTCTCGAGAGCCTGGTAAAAGCCGGAGCCTTCGATTTTCTCGGTGAACCCAGGGCCGCGCTGTTCGCTCGGATCGAGCATGTGATCGCATCAGCCTCCAGTGCCCAGCGCGATCGCGCCGCCGGCCAGGAATCCCTTTTCGACGCCATGGCCCTGATTTCGACGGCTCCCTCTGCAACGATTGCGGACAACGAAGCCACCACTGGGGGGGAGGCGCGATCGGAGTGGCCGGTCGCCGAGTTGCTCGCCATGGAGAAAGACCTTCTTGGTTTCTATGTCAGCGGACACCCGCTCGACGACTACCGCCCGGTCATCGAGCAAAAGCGCTATAGCCGTCTCGCCATGCTCGAGGAAATGCCGGAATCGAGAAAATCCCTGGCATTCGCTGGATACATCAGCAGCCTCGAAGTCAAGTATACCAAGAAAACAGGCAGTCCTTTCGCCATTTTCACGCTGGAGGACTTTACCGGCAGCGCCGAAGTGATCGCGTGGAGCGACGTCTACCAACAGCACAGCCAGTGCATTACAGGCAACGCCGTCGTGGCCTTGAAGGCCCGGGTCGAAATTGATTCCCGCTCCGAAACACGGCGCCTCTCGGTGGATAAAATCCGCACTGTTCTCCTCGACGAGGCCCGGGATATAGCGGCCGGAGATCACGAGGCGGGGATGCCATCCGCAGCTGACCGGACCGCGCCGGGGGCCATGAACGGAGTGGCTTCCGATGCGCTCGAGGTCGAACCGGACCGCCCGCCGATCCGGATCGACGAGGAACCGTCGAGCGGGGCAAACGACGACGACCACTCCCGGTCGAGCCAGCGCGGGGAATCCACCGGGCGTGAAGCCGCGCCTGTTTCTCTTCACCTGACAAGCGGGGTGCACCTGAGAGAGGATCTCGAGCAAATCCGCGACATCACCGCGCGCCACCCGGGAAGCCACCCCCTGCGACTCGTGATTGCCACGCAATCCGGAAAAATCGCCACCCTTGTGGCCGATGCATCGCACGCAGTCGAGATGAGCGACGAACTCGCTACCAGCCTGTCACCATGGATGCAGGCATGACAGCCATCCGCCACTCCCTCCTCCGCACGTCCCACCGACCCGCCGGAAAAACCTGCGATTGATACTGAAAATCAACCGCTGCTGCGGGATGAATACTCATCTCCCGCGACCGCCTTCGCTTCGTTGAGCAGGCGCTCGATCTGTGGATCGCGTTCGGCACCCGTGTCGAGCGCCTTGAGATAATGCTGCTCCGCACGATCGTAGAGTTCCGCTCCTCCGTCACCCGTAGCATAAATCACCGCCAAATTAAAATGCGCCGGGGCATGCCGGGGATCCAGGGCAATCGCCTCGAGGAATCCTTTCTCAGCGCGTTTCAGATTGCCGAGTCGCGTCGCGACCACCCCGATATACTGATGCACCTTGAGGTTTTTCGGATCCAATGCGCAGGCACTCTCCAGGGCAAGCAGCGCGTCTTCATTTTCATCCTGCCAGAAATGACTCATGCCCAGCATGAAGTGAATGAAGGCATTGTCCGGATGAATCGCACGCGCCTTGGTCAATGCCTGCTGCGCCGCGTCGAACTTCCTCAGACGCATGCGCACGACCCCGAGATTGGCGAGTGCGATGCCATGTTTGGGCGCAACCGGATCAGTCTTCATGTAATCTTCGTAGAGCTGTTCCGCGCGCTCGAAATTTCTTGCGTAGAACGCATCCGCGGCGCGAGTCGCCAACTCGCCTGATGCCTCCACATCGGATGCCACCGACTGCTCCGGGGCCCGAGACTGCGCGACCACGTTGCTGTTGCTTCCTGCCCCTGAAGACTCAGAGGATGGCTCCACCCGCGCCACCATCGTCACCCCGATGCCACCTTCGTCCTCCGGGCTCAGATTGTATTTCTCCAGCAACTCCTTTTCGGCCTCGCTGAGCCTCGGTCGCTCGTCGGTGAGCTTGGCGACACGATCGATCAGGTTGCGCGACGACCCCTCCAGGCGCTCGAGTTCATTGCGCACCAACTGGTTGGTCTGCTGCTGACGCACCTGCTGGCGCAACTGGCGGACGATCAACCCGCGCAGCAACTCATTCTCCTCCTGCAGTTCCGTGGGAATGTCGTCTGCCGCCCGCTCTTCCTCCAACATCGCCATGGTATTCTCCAGCCGGCTCTCCAGATCAGCAATCGTGGTCACATAGCCGGCTGACTTCTCCCGAATGATCGCCAGCTCTGTGCGCACTTCATCTACCTGGGATTTCAACTGCGCAATCTGCTCATCCTTGCCGGTGTTCTCCTCGTTGAGTGTTGCCATCTCGGCCTCGAGTTGCGCAATCTGCTCATCCTTGCCG
>JBDQJG010000012.1:0-30453 GCA_040263955.1 Verrucomicrobiales bacterium | reverse complement strand
TGATCTGTCGGGATTGCAAAAAGATCCGGCTGCTCGGAAATACTGACATCGTAGCGGTGTAAATCTTCAGCCAGATCTCGTTTGGCGGAGTGTGCCGTCTTCAGCGGAGAACTGCTGCGCCGCCGTGTTTTTGCTCGCTTTGATTTTCTCATTGCCGGGTAATGCCAGGGGTTTCTGGACTCCCACTCGAAGGGCTGATTCTATCTTGCTAGGGAATATCAAAAAAATCCAGCTTTTTCACCTTGCGGGTCGCGGGAATCAACACCCCCAAGCTGGTAGCGATTACCAGTATGCCGATAGCACCCAGTGCATGCGCATTACGGAAGGCCATCTCGTGTGCAGTTGCATGAAGCCGTACTACTTCCGGCAGCGCCGCGATCGAGATGACGGCGACAATGAGAATAAAGCTGGCGATCAGGCAAAGTGTGCCGCCGAATCCTGAGACCATTTTCGCCGGATTGGATTCCTGGAAATTTGGAAACAAGGTGCCCAGCCCTGTAGAGAGCGCACACAGTCCGACGCAGAGAAGAAACAGGGTGAGTGAAAAATAGGCTCCCTGATGAAGCGGTAATTCGAGGATGTGTGCGGAAAGCAGCATGAGGCCGATACTTGTGATTCCCGTAATACATACCGCCAGGCCGAATTTCAGCCACAGCAAGCCGGACAGGGAAAACGGTGCGACTCCCAGAATCCACAGGCGGCGGCCCTCGAAGCTGAACTGTGGAAAGACAAAGCGGGTGGTCAGTGTTGAAAGAGCTAGCGAGCAGACGGTCAAATTCAGGTATGTGATGACCCTGTGCCAGAAAGGATTGTCGAAGTCATATCCCATATTGCCAAGATTCAGGATGTAGATGACAAGCAGACCCGTGATGATCAGGCCTTGAATCCATTGCGCCGGATCGCGCAGAAAAGTCAGCAAATCCTTCAGCGCGATCGCCATCGCCTTGCGCGCCGGGCCGGGCTTCAAGAGCAAGCGTTGATCATTGCGCAAAGCATCGCACGCGGTGAGCCCCGAGCGCGATCTGCGCCGGGCATTGCGCGACCAGCCCCGAAGGTAGAGGCGCCTGGCGACAAAACCGGTCACCAGCAGCAGCATCATCGCCTGGCTCGCCGTGAGAAAGAAATGGAAACATCCATTTCCGCCTTCATGCAGGCCGAGCCAGCCGAGAATCGAATCTGATACCCAGCTGCAGGGCAGTGCAGGGTGCGTCGAGATTTCCGTGTGTTTGAGATAATCTGCTATGGCGAACTGTGCCGATGCCACATCGCCCTCGATGATGTCTTGCGGCGCGGTGGAACTCAAGTTCCAGACGAGTAGTCCGATCAAGGCGATTGCGACCGGCAAGATGGCTGATATTCCTTTCGGCCAGTAGCTGGTGGTCCACAGTACAACCAGGGCGGCAAGGGCGGCGGGGATGACGATGAATACGAGAATGAGCGAGAAACTTGCCAGGTAAAACCAGGCCTGTGCGTCGAAGAGCCTGCCATAGGAAACCAGCAGGGGGGCACTGAGAATCACCAGGCCCCAACTCGAGAACGCAATGCTCTCGGCCAGCCTGCCAGCAAAAAGCGCCTCGGGTTGGACCGGGAGTGAGATGAGCCACGCAGTCTGCCGGTTTCGATATGCACCCACGAACAGCAGGATGCAGTTTGAGAAAATCAGCATCAGGAAGAACAGCAGGAAAATCAGGTAAAAGATTCGCTCGAGTAACATCTGACCGATTGCCGGCACCTGTGCGATGTAGCCAAGTCCGTGAGAGAACAGCACGGTTCCCACAATCTGATAGGCAACGAGGAAGAACAGCATAATACCCACCACCAAGCGTGATCGGCGCAGGGCTTTAACCACGGTGGCCCGGGCGCAAAGCCACTGGCAGTGGAGCAGTGTGGAGGTCTGGCGCAGCGAGCTGTTCAAGGACGCGAGGTTGCATCCTTTTTGAAGCCAGTTCAAGCAATCAGGCGTTTGCGCCAGCCTGCGCCGGTCCCATGGAAAAAATGCCATCCACGATGATGATGGTCGAATTCTGCATGACACGGGTTTATAGCAGGAGACGATGTGGCGCTCGATCCTCGCGTGGCTCACGATAGGCAGCACGGTGACTCTTCTCCTCCTGGGGCTCTACCAGACCCCGGTGGCGGAAGATTTTCTCCGGCGTGCTTTTTTGTGCTACCAGGTTGAGCCTGCCCTGTTCGCTGACCTCGACCTGGTGCCCGTCCGCTGGTTGCAGTATGGCGTGTTCACGGTGGCTGCTTTCGCCGTTTGCTGGGTGATTATCGATTCACCGCACACCGTCGATCGCGTGTTTTTTATCGTGGTGGCGCTCGCTGTGACGCTTCTGCTGTCACCAACACTGGCCTTTCACGGAATGCTCTTTGAACCGGTCTCCGGCGTGTTGGCGATTGTTTTCTCCCTGAGCCTGAGCCTGGTGTATGCAAACAGCGAGTGGGGGAAGCGTAAACATGGTCTTCGGCGCATCCTGGGTGGTAGAGTCAGTGGGGATACCATGCGCCGCCTGATGACTGTTCGCGAGGCTCTTGGTACAGGCGGGAAGCAGCAGTCAGCTGTCATCCTGACTGTGTATTTCTCTTTCGAGGATGAGGCAGCCGCTGAGGCTGGTGTGCGCGCGGAGTTGGTTGGCGTTGCCGATCGGCTTCGTGGCAGAATTGCCGATTTTCTCTGTGCTCGAGGTGCCTGCATGGATGAATCTTCAACGCAGTGCGTGCGCGTGTTTTTCGGTCTTCCGCTGGGTGGTCGTAAGCTCGCCGAGAAAGCCTGCAATGCCGCGCTTGGGTTGCGGCAGCAGATGCATGAAATTGCTGGCGAGTTTGAAGGCATCCGGAGTGGGCAGATCCGTTGCGGTATCGGTCTGTGCAGTGACAAGGTTGTTGCCGGAATGTTTCACAAGGGGACTCGGGGACATTACAGCGTGATCGGCAGGGGAATCGATCGCTGCCGGCAGTTGGCAATCGCGAACTTCACGTTCGGGTCGCGCATTCTTGTCGATGCCCCGACCTGCGAGGCCGTCGGACAGGCCTGGGTCTTCCGCTTGATCGATTTTTCGTCGGCATCAGCCGATCAGGCTTCGGGTGAGGTGTTCGAACTTATTGGCAGGCGGGCAGACTGCCCGGCGATTGAAATCTCGGCAACCGAGGTGTTTACCAGGGGCATGCGACTGCTTCGTGAGGGAAGAAGCGGCGAGGCAGTAAGAGAGTTTCAGCAGGTGCGGCAGATCGCAGGCGAGGATCTGCCTGATCCGGTTCTGGACCATTTCCTTGAGCGTGCATACCACTGCCTCGGTCCTGGAGAGCATATAGAACTGCATCCAGCCACTCCGTCCGAGGACGGTGAAGTGCATGGCATTTGTTCCATTTGAGGATTGACCGAAGCCGTATCGTTTTGCATCAACTGAAGGCACACATCATGGCTCGCATTTCCTATCCCGAACCGATTGTCCGGCTGATTGATTCCTTGAGAGCCCTGCCGGGTGTGGGACCACGGAGTGCCGAGAGAATGGCCGTCTGGATTCTCGGGGAGGGCGAGCTCAAGGGTGAAGTTCTGGCCGAGGCGATCTCGGTTGCGCTTGCGGATGTTATCCGGTGTCCGATCTGTGCGTTCTACCTCGTTGCGGGTAGCGACTGTCCTTTCTGCTCTGATTCACGTCGCCAGGCGGAGAGTGTCTGTGTTGTCGAGCAACCCACGGATATTCTTCCTATCGAAAGAACCGGAGCCTTTGCGGGTCTCTATCATGCCCTCGATGGGAAACTCTCACCACTGGACAACGTCTCGCCGGAAGATCTGCGAATTGCGCCCCTGTTGAGCAGGGTCAGGCAGCAGGGTGTTCGGGAGGTGATCCTGGCGCTGAGCTCGGATGTCGAGGGAGAAGCTACCGCCAATTACATCGGCAGCCTGCTCGCGCAGGAGAAGAATCTTCTGGTCACGCGGCTGGCGCAGGGATTGCCGGCGGGTGGGGGACTGGACAGTGCTGATGAATTAACATTATTGAGGGCCTTTGATGGCAGGCGAGGGCTTGAAAGATGATCAGTATCAATTAGAAGATGACTCTCTGATGTGTCTGTGATAAGAAGATGATTCACTCAGGTACCTCAGAGAAAATGTTACCTCAAAAAAGATGATGAAATCTGTAATTGGCACCTCACTCCTTCTCCTGCCGTCGCTGGTCGCGTTGACGAGTTGCGTTCCCCTCGATGGGCCCTTCGGGACTTCTGCTCCGGGTTCCGGGCGAGGCTATGATACGCAGCCCGGCTATGGATCTTCACGAGGCTACGCGTCCCAGTCGGGCGCTACTGATTTCGGGACCAGTCAGGGCATTGGTGGTCGCCCGCCCGGCGCGGCACCTTATCAGCCGCATAGTGATTCCGGTGGTCAAGCGGGTGGGAATACCAATCAACTTGCTGACCCGGGCAGTTTAAATCTCCAGTCGCCTGCATCGGGAGCCACCGCAGGTTCCCCAACGCCGGGAAGTGAAGCTCCGGGCGCTGGTGGTGCTGCAGGATCTTCCCAGGCTGGGGGCACCCCCGATGCGCCTTCGGGGTCTTCCGAGCCGCCCGCATCAGCCTCCGGAAGTGACCATCCCAGGGGAATCCCTGTGCCGAATATGCCCGGCCATGTCTACAGCCCGCACAGCCGGGATCAGGGTATTGTCGATGTCAGCGAGTGGCCCTCAGGCACGCTGGTAAAAGATCCGTTCAAGCCAACGGAAGACCTCTGGTTCTACGTTCCCTGATGCCGTCGACACTTCCCTCGGTGGCGATTCTCGGTCCCGGATTGATGGGCGGATCGCTGCTGCTTGATCTGGCGGCCCTCGAGAACGTCTCGGTTTCGATCTGGGCGCGCAGACAGGATTCGGTCGACGCCCTGCGCGACGCGGTTCCGGGGTGCCGGGCGTCCACGGACCTTGCCGATGCTGTCAGCGACGCAGAACTGGTTGTGCTCGCCACGCCGGTAGAGGTCATGGCGGATCTTGCCGACCGCCTGCGGGGGTTGCCCCGGTTTTCCGGCAGCGAGGGCGTCGTGGTCACTGATGTGGGCAGTGTCAAGGGTTCCGTGGTCGCGGAAGTCGGAACCATCTTTGCGGGTAGCAGCCTGCGTTTTATCGGTAGTCATCCGATGGCTGGATCGGAAGATGCCGGTTTTTCCGCAGCTCGGAAAGGACTGTATCAGGACGCACCCTGCGTGTTGACTCCCGTTCCGGGAGACAGGCAACAGGATATTGATCTGGTGGCTGGTTTCTGGCAGGCTCTTGGTTGCCAGATTCACCTGATGAGTCCCGAGGATCACGATCGTAGAATCGCCCTGATCAGTCATCTGCCGCATCTTGTGGCCTCGATCACCGTCAGGGCATCGCTCGGTGCAGACGCCAAGGCTGCCGAGGTTGCCGGTAGTGGCTTTCGGGACGCCACGCGTATTGCGGCCGGAGATGCCGATCTGTGGACCGGCATTTTCCGACAGAATCGAGCTGCCGTAGTGGACGCGCTGGCTGCCTTTCACCGGCAGACGGGCGAGGTGCTTGCATTACTGAAGGACATGGACGATGAAGCGCTGCGCGTCTTTCTGACCCGTGCAGAGGAACTGCGCCGGAGTGTCAGCCAGGGGCAGCGTCCTCGGTAAGTCACCGACGGTCTCAATTGTTCAATCTTTCTCATCAAGCGATGTCCAGTCTTCGGATCACCAGAGCCGATACGATCAACGGAACAATCCGTGTGCCCGGGGATAAGAGTATTTCACATCGTGCCGCCATGCTTGCAGGTCTTGGGCAGGGTGACTGTTCGATCGAAGGGTTCCTGGCCAGCGAGGATTGCCTGGCGACACTGCATGCCATGCAGGCACTCGGGGCGGGTGTCTTGTATCCTGACGGGGATCGTGAGAACGCAGAGAATGGAAATTCCTCTGCTGCGGGGCGCATGCTCATTCAGGGGACAGGAATGCGACTGAGGGCACCCTCAGAACCCATCGACTGCGGCAACTCGGGCACTACCATGCGCCTTCTTTCCGGCATCCTTGCCGGGCAACCATTTACCACGACACTGGTTGGCGATGCATCGCTTTCGCGTCGTCCCATGGGTCGAGTGATGGAGCCGATCGCGCAGATGGGGGCGCGGTTCGAAGCAGCGGCCGGGGGAACGCCTCCATTGACGATCCACGGCAGCCAGAATCTCGCCGCCATTGATTACCAGCTGCCGGTAGCCAGTGCCCAGGTAAAAAGCGCCATCCTGTTGGCCGGGCTTTTTGCTGATGGTGCGACAACTGTCATCGAGCCTACCCCGACCCGCGATCATACCGAAAGAATGTTCGCTCTCTTTGGGATTCTTACCGAGCGCGAAGGTGCTGCCATTTCGATCCGTGGCGGCCAGGTGCCGCAGGCGCAGGCCGGATCGGTAGTTGTGCCGGGAGATATTTCCAGTGCGGCC
This sequence comes from Verrucomicrobiales bacterium, assembly GCA_040263955.1. Lineage (GTDB taxonomy): Bacteria > Verrucomicrobiota > Verrucomicrobiia > Verrucomicrobiales > DEV007 > CALSSN01. The sequence goes on along the minus strand of JBDQJG010000012.1, from coordinate 24,024 downwards.
TTCTGGCTGGTGGCGGCTGCGGCCTTGCCCGGAGCCTGCGTGAAGCTCGAGTGTGTCGGGCTCAATCCAACCCGAACTGGAATTCTCGAGGTGCTGGCCGGGATGGGTTGCAGAATCGAGTCGGTGATCGAGAGCCCGCCCCAAGGTGAGCCCTACGGAAGCATTACCGTTACCGGCAGTGAGTTGCAGGGAGTGGAAATCGGCGGGGAAATCATTGCCAACGTGATCGATGAGCTGCCAATTCTCGCGGTGGCGGGTGCGTTGGCGAAGGGTAAGACAGTGATTCGTGACGCCGAGGAACTGCGAGTCAAGGAGACTGACAGGATTACTGCCGTGGCCGCCAATCTGCGTGCCTTCGGGGTGGAGGTGGAGGAGGCGCCTGACGGCATGACCATTCATGGCGGCGCTCGGCTGCGCGGCGCGACCGTCAAGAGTTTCGGGGATCATCGCATTGCCATGGCCTTTGCGGTGGCTGGGCTGTATGCCGAGGGTGAAACAATCATCGAGGACAGCGGCTGCATCGCCACGTCTTATCCGAACTTCCAGCAGCATCTTGGGCAGATCCGAGGGCCGATCCACGGAGATCATTCGTAAACAAAATAGATGACTTGGCGCGCAGATCGGTAATGACTGTATCCTGATCTCGGGTAATTTGGCGGTTGACCCGCAGTATAAGTGAAAACATGGCAGAACTTTCCAATACAGTGATCGCAATAGACGGACCAGCTGCTTCCGGCAAGAGCACGGTAGCGAGGCGTCTTGCCACTGAACTGGGCTACTCCCATATCGACACCGGATCGATGTATCGTGCTCTGACCTGGCGCCTGCTTGCACTTGGAATCGACATTTCTGATCCAACTGCGGTTGCCGGGGCGCTTGCGCAGATTGATGTCAAAACCGGGGTCGAGGGGGGACAACTTTTGCAGCGCCTCGACGGTTTGGATCCCACTCCGTACATCAAGGAGGATCGCGTCAGTGCTGGGGTATCGAGCGTGGCTTCGGTGCCGGAGGTGCGCGCATTGCTGGTCGCTCTCCAGCGTGGGCTGCTTGATTACGGTGATCTCGTCATGGAGGGGCGGGATATTGGCTCCAATGTGTTTCCCGAGACGCCCTGTAAATTCTATATTGATGCCGATCCGGAAGTGCGCGCCCAGCGCAGGGCGGCGGAGGGTCAGGTAGATGAAATTGCGCATCGTGACCGACAGGATGCGACCCGCAAAGCATCTCCGTTGACGACTGCGCCCGATGCCGTGGTCGTCGACAGTACGCATATGAGCATCGAGGAAGTCGTGCAGGAAGTCCGTCGAAACCTGCCAGATCTCTCCCCGGGCGTGTAATAGAGTGTCTCCGGTTGCACCCATCTCTGCCCGCCGTTTCCTCAACAAAGTCAGTCTCACTCAATGTCGCCCATTTATCGCATCGGCCACTCTCTGTTCCGGCGTTTGGCCAAGGGGTTGTTTTATTATGAAGTGCTTGGCAGGGAGAACCTGATTGAAGATAGAGGCTGCCTGGTGGCGAGTAATCATGCCAGCTATCTCGACCCGCCGCTGGTCGGCATCGCATTTGATCGTGAGATTCACTACCTGGCACGCAATACACTTTTTCGCGGCTTCGGCGCATGGCTCTATCCGCGCTGGAACTCGATTCCAGTCGATCAGGAGAATCCAGAGGTAAAGACTATCAAGACTGTGATCCGGCTGCTCAAGCAGGGTGAGCGGGTAGTCGTTTTTCCCGAAGGCCAACGCTCGTTCGACGACGTGCTCCAGCCGGGTCAGCCCGGGGTCGGCTTGATGGTCAGCAAGGCGCGTGTACCGGTTCTGCCGGTACGCATCTTCGGAGCGCACGAGGCCCTGCCCAGGGGTGCCGGCAGATTCCGCAGAACACGCATCACCGTGGCCGTGGGCGAGCCTCTCGATTTCAATGGTGCGGAGTATGCCAAAGGGGGAGGGGAAACCTACCAGCGTATTGCCGACGAAATCATGGCAGCGATTACTCGCCTCGAGGATTGAGCAAGGCCCCTTCGGAGTTGCCGGGTGTCGCGGCCGCGGCGGTAATGCGGATTGGAAGTCCGGCATAGGGTGTCGCCCAGAGTGAGGCCTTGCCACGCCCCGGAGACGCCTTCTTCATTTCGCAAGTCAGTACAGGATGCGGTGGACGAGGTTGCCCTGCCTGCCACGCGAAGGCTTCAATCATCCAATCAGATTGACGCTTTTCTTTTTCCGAGGGTTTTTCGAATACGCGAAGCTCCAAGTGACAGGCAGCTCCCGAATGCCATTTATGAGATGCCTCGGCCACGCGCTCTTCCTGGTGCAACAGTTCGATTCGATGGCGTGCCGGCACAACGCGCAGGCGATATCCTGAAACTCCGTGCAGTCCGATGCCGAAGCGCGGGCGCCGGCGCCCCTGGTCGGCGGCAATGAATGTTGCGCTGACTTTTCCCGCGCCCTTGATGGTTGGGCCGAACAGTGCGCCGGCCTCGGTCAGGGGGAAAGGGGACACCTCGATGCAGCGTATGCCCTGAGGCGTCTCAACCAGTTGAAATTCACCATCGATGACATTCAGGCTGGCAGGCTCCTCCCCGAGATTTCCTAAAGCCAGATCAAGCTCCTCGGCAGGCACGGATCTCGTGGCCAGGAGAATGGCCAACAGCAGAAATCGTCCAAAAATGGTCTGTGGATAGGTCCGCCGTCGCTGCATGAATACGAATCGGTTGGCTTCAGCCTCCCTGTGGCGAAAAGTCCAACGAGGCCGAATTGATGCAATAGCGCAGGCCGGTCGGCTCCGGTCCGTCGGTGAAGACGTGGCCCAGATGGGCTTCACAGCCGCCACAGACGACCTCGACCCGCCGCATGCCGTGCGAGAGGTCCTCTATTTCCGCCACCGCCTCGGCAGAAACAGGCTGCCAGTAACTCGGCCAACCACTTCCAGAATCGTATTTGGCCTGCGAACTGAACAGTTGCTGGCTGCAACAGATGCAGTGGTAGATACCTGGCTCCTTGTGATTGTGAAAGCAGCCTGTGAAAGGAGTCTCGGTAGCTTTTCTCTGGGTCACCTCGAATTGCTCATGACTGAGACGTTTTTTAAGATTTTCCTCAGAAGGTAATTGCATGGAAGCGACCTTAGGGTGCTCTCTGAAGGCGTCCAGAGCCAATTTTCATTCGTGGTCATCGGACTTCTGCCTGCGGATCCACTCGACGATCGTGAACGCGCAGCGGCGTTCCGGATCATCGGGCACCGCCTCGTGGCGGATGGAAGATTTCATGGTCCAGTCACCTGCATCGAAATCTGGAAAGAACAGGTCCCCCTGAAAGTCTCCATCAATCTCGCTGAGCAGCATTCTCGTAGCCATTGGCAGGAGTGCCGCATAGGTCTGTGCACCCCCGGCGACGATAATTTCGGTGGCACCCGGTGGGCTGATTTCAGCTGCAGCGTGAATGACCTTGGCAGGTTCCCGGACAGCCGCGACCTTCTCGTCCAGTGTTCGAGAGGTCAGTAGTAGCGCGGTGGCTCCGACGCGCTCGAACCAGCCGTCCATTTCACGAAAGGTTCTGCGGCCTACGACAACTACCTTGCCATGGCAACAGGCACGAAAATGGTTCGCCTCGGAGGGCAGGTGCCACGGAAGACCACCCATGTCACTGCGGCCAATCAGGCGCTGCCGGTCCATTGCCGCTAGCAGGGTGAGGTCCATGATTTATTCAAGGTCCCTCATTGTTTTTGAGAACCCGGCTCCAATCGATCTCGCCACTATCACGGCGTTGCATTTCGTAGGCAAAGACGGCCTCGGTATTTTTCGGATTCAGCTCAACTGCCGCAAACAGCAGGACAGCTGCAAGGTAAGCATTGTCCGCCCCCTGCTGTCTATGCAACAACTCCGCACGTTTGAGGAACAGCTCGGAGAGCGTATCGCGCTGATAATCCGTGGCCACCTGGTCGGGCTGAATGCCCCGGCGGAGTTGGAAGTTGGTCACCACCGCCTTGCGGTTCCTTGGATCAAGGTGCAGCGCAAGACCGAGCAGTCTTTCTGCGAGGGTGATTTCGCCGCCGTCCCCTGCGACCACACCGGGCGCAAGAACATTAATGACATGACCGGCGAGTTGATCTGCCATATCCTCGCGCTCTATGCGCATCAGGCCGAGGTTTTCCCCGAAGGTCGAGTGCCGGATCTCAGCAAGTTGGTAGCTCGCCTCACTGCCAAATGCCGAATTGGCACCGCACATAAGCGACCCGCCAAGGCAGCAGGCAGCCGCAATAATACGGGTAAACAGCATCAACCTTGGCAGTGACATGGCAAAGACTACGCGTGGGTTACCGGGTCTTCAATCGTGTGCTTAGAAAGCCGGGATACGTCTTTTAAATACGATGAAGGATGGTTTTTGATCACAGAGATTGCCGGCTTGAAAAGACCTGTGTCATCAAGGACTAGTTAAGCGGCTCGAATTATTCTTTGCCTCTATTCATCTCATGATCATTCTCCGTTCCATTGTTGCTACCTTCCTTGCCCTGACTTGTTTGCCTCTGCTTGTTGCTCAGCAGTCACCGCCGGCGCAAGGTCATGAAGACCCTTCACCTGCGGAAACAGTAGCCGTGAGTGATGCCGCTAATCGCGGTTTTCGCGTTGGCAGGCCGGATTTCCAGTTCGGAAGAGTTCCCGGTGATTCAAAACTCCCGGGTTATCCGCTCGCCAGTTTTTCGTATCTGCATCAATTCGAAGCGGACTTCGACTCCTCGGAAGGCAACTTGAGTTTCAACGAGGCGTCACTGTGGGCGCCTGTTCTCCCCGCAGGTTACGATGATCTGTATCTCTTCGTGATGTTGGGCTACCGCTATACCGAGTTCGACACATCGGTTGTCAATGTGGTTCCTTCTGACGGCCTGCATACGATCAGGCTGCCGATCGTTCTGCTCAATGATTGTTCCGAGGACTGGTTTCTGGGAGCTATGGTCATGCCGACTTTTGCAGGGGATTTAAGCAGCGATGATGGTTTCTACATTTCGGCGGCAGCAGGAGGTGGGCGCTCGTTCGGACCGCACCTGCGGGTGCTCGGCGGTATTTATTACAGTCACATCTACGGAGAAGAAACCGTGATACCCGGTATCATGTTCAGTTGGAGGCCGGCTCCTGACTGGGAACTGTATTTTTACGGGCCGATGGGAGGGATCTCCTATCGTGTCAGCGATGACTGGATTCTTTCGCTCTCCGGACGATGGAATTCGCCGGAATGGAACGTGCAGGCGGATTCCCGTGGTCCTGGACGTGATATCGAGTTGAGCGGGTTGCGGGTGGGGCTGAAACTCGAGGGGCGTCTGTACGATCGAATCTGGGGATTTGTGACAGGGGGTGTGACCATCCTGCAGGAAATGAAGATCGAGGACGAGTCGGGGCGTGATCTGCTGGATGAGGATATCGATTCCGCTGTTTTCGTGCGCACCGGATTAAACTTTCGATTTTAGCAAGAGAACTTGCGGGGCATGCGCTCTCCATGGCTTGCAGAATCAGCCTGCAGGATTTCGGTGTTGCGTCGTGGTGAGTCTTTTGTTGTCACGCTGCTGTAACCACAGGGCTCCGATGCCCAGCAATATCAGGGTGCTCAAAAAATACCAGGGCCACCACGTCAATGATTGCGCAAAGACCTCCTCGTTGGCCTGTGCATCCTGGTTGGTCATGCCTTTTGACTGTGCAATCCAACCGGATTGAAGTCCGTAAAGCAACGTGACCACGCCATAGCCGGCGTTGAGCGCAAGACCACGAAAACTCAAAATTGTGGCACGATTCCTCGAGTCGGTAACTGCATTGAGATAGTTGGAAATAAAGAAGTGGGTCATGCGCATGGCCAACACCAACGGCAGCACGAATACGGCTCCCCAGTATCGAACCGGAAACGCCAGCGAAATGACCCCGACCATGGCAATCCCTGAGAGAATGTAAAAATTCGTCCGAGGGCGGTTGTGCTTGACCATGTGCTCGAGAATCCACGAGGTGCCGATGGAGAGACCGACGGCGGCCACTCCGATCACTCCGAAGAAGGCTTCGGGAATGTCGATCAGGCGGTAATAGCTGGCCGCCACAGTATAAAAGAGTCGCACCATGCTGTCGAAGACCAGGCCGGCGAGTATCAGGATCAACGGCCAGGCGCTGCTCCAGATCCAGACTGCCGCCTCCCAGGTGCGCTGCAGGGCGGCCGAGATCGCGAGGCGCAGGGAGCAGGGTCGGCAGGTTGGGTCTGCGCGAGGTGGTTCCCGCATTCCGATGGCGACGGCCAGCGCGCAGAGCGCGAACCCGAGAGTGAGAACAAGCGGCAGCTTGATGGCGATGGCCGGGGGAATATGCGCGTCGATACCAGCGATTCCAAGCAGGCTGCTCAGCCGTTTGCCGTCGTAGACAAGTGCCCCGAGCAGGCCGCTGACCATGAATCCAACCGGCAACAGGCGCAGCAACCGTGCCTGTATTCGTGCCCACGCTTCTTCGCGGGTCGCGTGCGGCAGTGTATCGTATGCCAGCGCCTCATCGGCTCCGCTGCTCGCCGCTTCGGATATTCCTCCGATGATCCGGTTGAGCAGGAATGCCCAGAATACGATTGCCCCGCCACCCACCGGGATTGCCAGCAACACCAGCAATTCGATGCACATCAACACAGCCGAGAAGATGACCAGGATGCGCCGGCCAATAAGGTCTGCGACCGCGCCAGAAGGAACCTCGAAAACCACGATGGTGGCTGCCCAGGCTGCGTTCAGGATGGCGAATTCCTTGACCGAAAGGCCGAAATCCATGAACAGGATCGCATAGACCGGGTAGTAAAAGCGGCAATTGAAGAAGATTCGAAACAGAATGAACCGCCAGATATTGCCGTGCACTGGTTGATTTCCGCCACGATGGCACTTCGCGCAAGCAGTTGCATCCACGCCACAAGGCGACATGATAGCAGCGACTTCCCCGTCGACCATGGCCAAGGCGCAGGATCAACTAAAGCTCTACGACACGCTCACGCGTGAGGTCCGGGCACTGCAACCATCTGACGACGATACCTTCCGCTTTTATTGCTGTGGTCCCACCGTTTACGGCCCCGCGCATATCGGAAACTTTCGCGCGTTCGTGCTCCAGGACCTGCTGCGCAGGACCCTCGAGGCGACCGGCCTCAAGACCAGGCATGTGCGCAACATCACGGACGTGGATGACAAGACGATCCGGGATTCGCAGGCTGCGGGTAAATCACTCCGCGAGTTCACCGGTTTCTGGAGCGATCAGTTCCACGCCGATTGCCTGGCCCTCAATCTGTTGCCACCCCACATCGAACCGAGCGCCGTCGAGCATATTCCGCAGCAGATCGGCATGATCGAGACCCTCGTCAAGCGTGGCCATGCCTACCAAGGGGATGACGGTTCGGTCTATTTCAAGGTCGAGTCATTTGCCGATTATGGCAGACTCTCACGGCTCGATACCCGCGAACTCCGCATGGGCTCGGCACCATCCACCAACGAAGCGGATGAGTATGAGAAAGAGTCGTTGGCAGATTTCGCGCTCTGGAAGGCGCGCAAGCCGGAGGACGGCCCGAATTACTGGCATAGTCCCGGGGGGGAGGGACGTCCGGGATGGCATCTCGAGTGCAGCGCCATGGCGTTGCAGTACCTCGGTGCAGAGTTCGATCTACACGCGGGTGGCGTCGACCTGACGTTTCCGCATCACGAGAATGAGATCGCCCAAAGTTGCTGCGCCACTGATGGCGCATTCGCCGGTCACTGGTTTCACAACGCGCACCTGCTGGTCGATGGTGGCAAGATGAGCAAGAGCCTCGGAAATCTTTACACTCTCTCTGACCTTGAGAAGCGCGGTTACCACGCGGGTGAGGTTCGCTATCTGCTCCTGGGAGGCCACTATCGAAAGCCATTGAACTTTACTTTTGCCAGCCTGGATGCAGCACATGAAGCTCTCGCAAAGGTCGCGCGCTTCGTCGAAGCCCTTGGTGGGCAGTCAAACAGCGACGGGGAATTGCCCTTCGGCGATTGCCCCGGTCCGTTTTCCAAGGCGTGGGAAATCCTGCTTCACGACCTGAACTCCCAGGGGGCCCTCGGCCAGGTGTTTGCGGTCATCAAGCAGACAAAGGCGGCGGGGCTTCCAGAAGCAGAGCGGCAGGCTTTGTTGCTTGGCCTCGGATTTTTACTTCGTGCCCTTGGCTTGCGCCTGCCCACGACAAAACTGGAGGCCTCCCTTGCCGGGAAAGTGCCGGCAGAAATTTTAGCATTAGCGGATGCCCGTTGGGAAGCAAAACAGGGCAGGAACTGGGCTGAGGCGGATCGGCTTCGGGATGAATTGCAGCAAGCAGGGTGGGTGGTGCGAGACACCAAGGAGGGATTCTGCGTCGAGCCCGCTTGATGCGGCTAGGCAGCCACGTATGGCAACTGGAGGGTTGAATGGTGCACACCCTTCGCGCGCGAATGTGAGGGGCTTGGCTTGGTTACGCGCTGTGAACAACGTGTGAACAGTGCGTGTATAACTTTGACCAAGACCCAGAAATCCCGCGCAGGAAGCGCTGCTTTGTTTTGAGAGAGGAGATGCCCGCCTAGCGTGCTTTGCCTCACGACCTCGCAGCCGGAAAAGACAGCAAGAGGCGACCACGCGCTTAACTTGCGACCAAGTGCCGCCCCGCTGGCGTGTGAAGGAAATCGCCAGGGCTGATAAGCCGGGTATGCAATTCTACTGGAGAAGTCGGCCAAAGGGATGATTCTTCGCTCCATGAGTCAAACTGTCAGGACCGAGCTGGATGCGATGGACTTTCGTCCGAGCAGGAAGCTCGGGCAGAATTTTCTCACCGATGCAAACATGGCGGCATGGATCGTCGGCCAGCTTGAGCTGGAGTCCGACGATTGTATCATCGAGGTGGGGCCAGGTCTCGGAGCCTTGACGCGTCATCTCGCAGGTCAGGTCGCGCGTCTCGTGCTCATAGAGAAAGACCACCGCCTCGCCGAGAGGCTGGCCGAGCAGTATGGAGCAGAATCAAGCGTCGAGGTGCACTGCATGGATGCCTGCGATTTCGACAGCCGTTGCCTTTATCGGGAGTCCAAGGTCAAGTTGATCGGCAACCTGCCATACTCTGCCGCCGGCGAAATCATGCGCCGGTTTCTGGATGCTCCCACCCCGGTTTCGTCGGCCGTTTTGATGCTGCAGAAGGAGGTTGCCCAGCGACTGGTGGCCCGTCCGCGGACCAAGGAATTCGGGGTTCTGACCCTGCAGCATGCGCAGCGATGGCAGGTCAAGCAGATCAAGGTCGTGCCTCCTCAACTGTTTTTCCCGGTGCCGGCAATTGATTCGGCCGTCGTGCGATTTTTGCCGCTTGTTGCTCGGGATCTGCCGATTTTTGATCGGCGGCAATTCAGTAAATTGGTGAAGGTCGGATTTGCTCAGCGGCGCAAGCAATTGCGCAAACTCATTCCGCCGCCCCCTGGTAACTGGGATGAACTGGCAGCAACACTCGGCATTTCACCGGCTTGCCGAGCCGAGGAACTCGATCTAGGGCAGTGGATCAGCTTAACCAGAGTCTATGAGGGTCATGGAGACCGCGGTGGGGGAGTCGATGTCGGGCAGTGCGCTGATGAGATTTTCGACGTGGTCGATGCCCAAGACCACGTCGTTGACCAAGCAGAGCGAGGAAGGGTGCATACCGAGGGGCTTACTCACCGGGCGGTTCACGTGTTCGCCTTCGACCGCCGGGGACAGCTGTTCCTGCAGAAGCGCTCGCATCTCAAGGATACCATGCCCCTGCGCTGGGACAGCAGCGCGGCGGGTCATCTGGATTCGGGAGAGAGCTATGAGGCAGCAGCCGTTCGTGAGGTCGAAGAGGAACTCGGCATTGCCGATGCCGAAATCGAATTCGTGGCGAAGTTGCCTCCCACGGAGGCAAATGGCCATGAGTTCGTCGGGCTGTACGAAATGCGGGGGATCAAGCCCTCGAAGATCCGCTTGCCAGCAAGTGAAGTCGACTGTGGGGAATTCTTCCCGCTCGATGTGGTGTGCGATTGGGCTGCGGCTTCACCGGATGATTTTGCACCGGGATTTCTGCAGTGCTTGAAGATCTACAGGGACATCAAACCTGTCAGCGCTTGAGTTGTTTACATATTCACATTTTGTGAATGCACTTGAAAATGCGCTTTGTCTCAGTGGGTCACAACTGCTCGAAGTTTCAAATTCTCCGGTCTGGAATGCGAGCTGTGAATAAATAAGCGTGGCAGAATCCGGTGGCTTCCATTGCGCCGTTTGGTTTGAGAATTCTCGTTTGTAGAGTGAATGGACATCACTTCTGGCGCAGCCACGTCCTTTTGTTCGTCTGGAAATCTTTCGTGATGGTAAAACGGTCATGCTCTTGCCCAAGAACATCGAAGGCTGTGTAGTTGAGCGTGTTCTCTTCGATGGTGATGACCTGAAAAAACTGGGTATTCTGGGCTAGTTGATCCGTTTGGTAGCCATCCTCGAGGTAGGCGTTCATTCGTTCTGTGCTGGCAGGCGCATACTGCTTCGGACCACTTACGGAGGTGATGTAAACCGCCCCTAAATCGCCATCTACCCCCGTGTCTGTATCAATGCGACGTATATGTCCACGGGCGTAGCTGTGATCGTGACCATTGAGGACAAGATCAACGCTGTATTGATCGAGCAGGGGTTTCCAATTTTCGCGGCCGTACTTGAAATCCCGCTTCTCTACCGGGGAGAAGATAGAGTGGTGGCAGGTCAGTATCCTCCATTTGGCTGTGCAGTTTTTAAGCTGGCGTTCGAGGTATGCGCCTTGCTCAGCGAGCAACTGATTCGAGTTGAGCACGATGATACGGATTCCCTGGTAATCGACGGTATAGGTGGTTTCATGGAGGTCCTCGGGCAGGTCATTTACCACGGGGAGAGTGAATTGCGGGCGCCATTGGATGGAGAGTTTTCGAGGGGATTGCTGACGATCTACGGGCATGAATTCATGATTGCCTGCTGCGGGAACAGACGTCCATTGGCGGTGAATAAAACCTCCCGCCTCGAACCATTCCGCCCACTCCTGATCACGGTGGGCACGATCAACAAGATCGCCGGCGTGGATCGCAAAGTCTGCATTCGGTGCTGTTTGGAAGGCCATGCGAACCAGGCGTGACCAATGTGAGAGAATATCATTCTGGGCATCACCGAAATAAACGAACTGGGTCTTGCTGTAACCGGGTTGCGCAGTGCGGAAGTGCAACCACTCCGAAAAATCGTTTTCACCGGAGCCGACGCGATACGCGTAGAGGGTGTCGGGTTGCAGATTTTTGAAATGAACACTGTGGTAATGCACGGTGAGTGAGGCGTTGTGTGGATGTTTGCCTAAATCAAAGGGTTCCACCTGTGCGTCTACGGTGACCGCATTTTCGACAAATTCGGAGTTCACTCCCGCCACAGCGATTTGGGCCACAGCCTGGGGCACAGTGTTGTCCGTGCGCCAGGTCACCGCCCTGCTGGTTGCGGGATCACCGAGAAAAGTGAGAATAATGCGGTCCGGATTTTTGCTGGGAATTTCCCAGTGGTGGAGCCCCTTGTGCTGCTCATGGGACAAAGCGCTGGAGCAGGTAAAGAGGAGCAAAAGAGCAGTCGGGAGCAAGTTGGGCACCTCTGGGTTACGGTCGGAATACCGAATTCTGTCGGTTGGTATTCAGAGTGCTCCGGATATTTGGCCAGGCTGGGGTTTCTCCGCTCGTCACCGGCCAGGGTTTCGGCAACCGGAGCTGCCGGAGATCGGTCTGGAAATAAGGCTTGATTCTCTTTGGAAGTGCGTATCTTCTACGCCCCGGTCGGCATCTGTCGTCCGTTTTAATTTATTCCCACACAACCGAGATGGCCGTAGCACTCAGACTTCGCAGGGCAGGTTCCAAGGATCGCCCCTTTTATCATATTGTCGCCGCCGACAGCCGTGCCCGGCGCGATGGTCGATTCATCGAGATCATTGGAAATTACAACCCGATGCAGGAAGGTGACTATTCCGTCGATCTCGACAAGGCAGACAAGTGGCTCGGTCACGGTGCGAAACCCTCGGAGACGGTGAACAGCCTGATCAAAAAGGCACGTAAAGCATCGGCCTGACGAGAGATTCTCCTGCATGGAGCCGGAGATTGTCGCGGGAAGCAGGTGCGGTAGTATGGCTGGGTTTTCCGCCGCCTTTGAATAGGCCGCCGCGGGATTCTGGCATAATGTCGGGGGCCGCACGGTTACCAGCTTTTCTCCCGGGCGGTTTTGCAGGTCATTATCTCGCCTCGCGTTTTCCCTGCGGGGTCGTTCTGTCGGGTGGCTTCGTCTTGCTTGTGTGCTATTCTGCACGTTCTTTCCCCTCATGAATCTTCGTCACCATTTTCCCGTTTTCGTTCTCGTGGCAGCAGCGTTGACACTGCGTTACCTGACGCAGTCCGGCCATCTCGCCAGCTGGTGGGTCAATATCTCGCCTGTCATGGCTCTGTGCTTGATCGGGGGAACACTGTTGCCGGGGGCAAGCCGGTGGGGAGTTCTGGCGGGATTGGTGGCTGTTGATGCGCTCGTCGCAGGCGCGGACCTTTCAGATTATCTGGCATTACTCCTGCTGACCTATCTGATGTATGCGCTGGTAATCGCCTGGGGAGCAAAACTTCAGTGGCGTGTTACCGGTTGCGGTTTGTTGGGGCGTCTGCTGATGGCTTCTCTCGGGTTTTATCTGGTTACCAACAGCATGAGTTGGGCATCTTCTCCCGCGTATGCGAAGACCGCCGGTGGTTGGCTGCAGGCGCTTACCGTCGGCCTGCCTGGATATCCTCCGACCTGGCTTTTTCTGCGCAATTCCCTGATCAGTGATTTTGGATTCAGCGTCCTCCTGATCATCGTTCATAACTTCGGGCAGGCTGCTGGAAATGGCGGGCATCGCAGCATTCATCCAGAATCCATTGCCCGTGTTGCGTGGATAAAATCTGTCAAGGAGCAGGCGGTGCGGGGGAATTTCTCCACTGACACCCGCGACAGTCCAGCTTGAGTCTCTGGCTCGAAATGCAGATCTTAATCTGGTAAACACAACGCAGCGACCGCCGTAATTGACGGTTTTTCCGGTTGCCCCGAGCAGAATGAATCCGAGTCCTCAGGGAGACATCCTGGTAGCATTCCTTTCGATTCTGTTCGAGGGAGCTCCCTATATTCTGCTGGGCACCTTGATTTCCGGGTTTGTCGGTGTCTACCTGCCAGCTGGTATGATGGAGCGGCTTCTGCCCGAGAGCCGGGGCAGGGCGATTCTGCTCTGTGGTTTGCTGGGTGCCGTTTTTCCGGTCTGCGAATGCGCTGTTGTTCCGGTGATTCGACGTCTCGTGCAGAAGGGCCTGCCCGTGGGGTGTGCCATCACGTATATGCTCGCTGCACCGATCATTAATCCGATCGTGGCGATCAGTACGTTTTCGGCATTCGAGGGCCAGGATGCGATGTTCGTGACACTCTCGCGAATGCTGATGGCGTATCTCGTAGCGATTTCAGTCGGAGCACTGGTTTCGCGCCTGCCGCATGCCAAAGTGCTCAGCCAATCGGTGCTGGCCGCGATGGACAGGGTGCACAGTGGCAAGCCCACGGATGCTAAAGGTGGTTGTGACACGCACGAGGTTGGGGATCAGGAGGCCCACGCCTGCGGGCACCACCACGATCAAGAGGGGCAGGGTCACGTGGCACAACTTTCCGAACAGCGGCTGATTGATGCCATGCGGCTGTCGCTGCGTGATTTTTGTGACACGAGCCTTTATTTTATCCTCGGGGTGCTGATTACCTCGGTGTTCAATACCCAGTTTGACCAGGCGGTGCTCGACCCGGTGGCAGGCAATGACTTTTTTGCTGTTCCAACGATGATGGTGCTCGCCTTCATCCTGTCGCTTTGCAGTACTTCGGATGCCTTTATCGCGGCGACCATGCACCTGTTTTCTCAGGTCGCGAAGCTCGCCTTCCTCGTTTTCGGCCCAATGATGGATATCAAGCTCGTGTTCATGTACCTGGCGGTTTTCAATCGTCGCTTCGTTGTCTCACTGGTGGCTGGTGTCTTTGTACTGGTGATTATACTCTGCCTCGCCTGGAGTGTCGCCACACCCTAGCGGGTGGTCTTTTTCTCTGTTTTTTGGAGTAGCTTCAGCAATACAGATCAACAGCACCAGCCCCCGCAACGCAACGTTTCCCGAACCATGTCCGCCCAACAACGCATCGCCCATGTGCTGGCATCACTGGTGGCCTTTGTCATGGGCTCAGCCATGCTCGTGTACTACCTGCGGGGGCTGCTTGATGTCTATCTCGATGAGAAGTTTCGCGATCACTGCCTGATCGCCGGAGTGGGATTGCTCATCATGGCAATTTTCAACCTGTTGACTCTCGGACGAAGATCCGCCTCGTGCTGCGATGGCGATGATCACCACCAGCACGATGATCATTGCAATCACGATGACGCTGACTGCGCTCATGCGTTGGGTAGCGGGAAGGAACACGCCCACCACCATGCCTTTTTTGGCGGCGAGACCTTGGGATCGACCGTGGTCGCCGCGCTGCTGATCTGCGCCATGGTTGGTTATGCCGCAATGCGCTCGCCGCATGCGTTCAGCCCGCGTGCCATCATCAACAAGGGGCTCTATCGCAGCAATCCTGAGACGATCCGGTCGGACAGATCCTTTGCGAAGGCGGCAACTGATTCGGCGCAGGCGCCCGATGTGGCGGGATCTGAAGATGGTCAATCTGCTAACACTGTCTCCACTGAGCAGGCAGATGAACTCAGCGCATTCAGCCTTGCCGACCTGGAGGCACAGGTTGATCGCGATGACCGCGGTTACTTTGAGCTGCAGGTTCCGGAACTCTACTACACGGCAGGAGATCTCGAGGTCCGGCGGGTTCTGGAGGGACAACCGGTGGTAACCGTGGCGCAGGTCATGCCGGAAAAATTCAACAATCCGGAGGGCACGCGGCTGCGCATTTTCCGTATTTTTATCGAGTGCTGTGCGGCTGACGCTCGCCCGTTGGCCATCCCGGTCGAGTTCGGAGCCAAGCCACCGGAGTTCCGCGAAATGAGTTGGGTCGAGGTTCGTGGCAAAATGACCTATCAACGCGAGGCCGGCTCAACGGTGCCGATTCTTCTTGTTGAAGAGATGATCGATACCGACGAACCGGAGCAGACGATGATGTACTGAAGCAACCGGGTCTGCCTCCTTGTTGGCAGATCTTGCTGTTGGTTGCCGCGGGCAGGCCTCGGTACGTCGCCTTGTAGGTGTGTGCAACGTCGGTGCCACGCAGTCATCGAGAGACGCACTGCCGCCCGATGGCTTCGGGTAAGAAAACTTCATCATGACTGATTTTTTATGTTTACTCAAAAGCAAAGGGTGCTTTAATGAACAGTGTTCACATGAGTGGCGCAGAAGATTCATACATGTTCCGCTCGCCCAACTCTCTAACCGACATTATACGCGATGAAACGACCTCATACTGATTCCGCAACTCTCTACCCAAGCCTGGCCAAGAACCTTTGGCCAGGTGGTTGTCAGTTGGCTCGCATGTGCAGAGCTATCACCATATATCGGGCCGAGTACCTGATCGCACCGACCCTTCTGCTGGTTGTCACAGGTTGTGTGCTGGCCATGGGTTACACGACCTCAGCGCTCAGCTTCAGCTACATTGGCTGCGCAATCGCTTGTTATACCGGACTGCAGCTTCGTGCGTCCCGGAAGCTATCCAGAGCGGCCACACGACTGGTCATCGGCGGGGGAGAGGTTGCGGCGCCATCTCCCTCAACCGAGAACCAAAGCCCCCGTTGTATCACGGGTTGTTTCTTGTTAACCGGCTGCTTCGCTATTCTCTCCCTTGTTGTCACTCAGTCACCGCAGACTTTTACAGCAGTAGAGAGTAGTGGGGGATCGGGGCCTTTAAGTGATACAGACAAGACGTTGGCCGCGCTTTACCGTGGTGCCTCATCTGTTTCGATAGTGGCAGGATCACGGCACCCCGGCATTGTCCAACGTGTGGTCGCCAAACAGTCCGCTCGCTATGATGGGGAGTCATTCCCAGGCCAGTTGGCAGCCTCGAGAAGCGCAGGGCAGGGAATTGTCGATCCATCTAATCGACAGGCCTCCGCGTTCACACCATCGACCTCCAAAATCCGATCATCCGGTCCCCTGATGCGGCAACCACAAGCAGTTCCGCGGGCAGGCATGCCAGGAATATCACCGGCAAAGACAGACGCCGCTCTGCATGAAAGAACGCAAAGAAGAATGCCGGCGCCGGCATGGCGAAGACCATTCCTTGAAGCGTAAGGGAAAGAGAGAGGGAGTTTTCACGATAGTTGGAATTGGCAGCGCCTGCTGCTCGTTCTCTGCAGGTCTCCACGAGAAGCCGGGCGCGCCTGGTTGGTCGATCGGGTGAACATATGGTGCTGAATCCGATGCAGCTCAGTGCAGCCAAACAAGCCCTGCCGCATGACTGGTGATCATCACCGGGATCACACTCAGCACCGTGGTTGCCATGACGGCTGAGGCAGCACATTCCGGGTCGGCATTGAATTCCTCGGCGATCAGGGATGTATTCACCGCGCTTGGGACCGCACACCCGATTAACAGGGCCGCCGCCCCGTAACGCCCTCGAGACCGAAGGCCAGGATCAGCGGAACGCCGACCAATGGACTTGCTAAGGATTCGGATAAGAATTACCCAGACCCGTAGCCTCCAGTTTTTTCTTTTACCGCCGCACCTGCGATAGAGTTGGACCGCGAGGCTCAGCAGGGACACCCTTCGAGCGAGGAGCCAGCCGAGCGCCACGATAGACACAGTTAAAACATAGATCCCTGAGAAGACAGGAAACAAGTCGGTGGCTGCGAATTCAGACCGCCTCGCATCTTTTCGTAGGCAGAGAAAGAATTATCCTCTGGCGCAGGCAGGGATCCGCAATAGACTCAACGCGCTATGTATGGGGAGGATGACATTCACTATGCGCTCGAAATGACCGAGGTCATTCACGAGCCGGATCGCCGTATCGATACGTTTTCATCCACCAGATTCGAGTTTCTCCTGCTGACCGAGCTCATGGACAACGTTGACCGGGTGCGCATTCGCGAGGGCAGGGTGGAGGCTGAAAAGCCCCTGATTCTTACAGCTGAATCATTGCACGGCTTCCATTTCGAGGGGTTTGGCGAGAAGGCGGAAGATTTCGGCAGGTGGCTGCGTGAGCATTTTCCAGAGGTGCCGTTCCTGAAGTATGGGTTCAATTTTCGGGCCCTCGATGTGACCGAGAACGTGGTTCATGAAAGCATGGCGAACGTGCGGGATCGCGTGGTCAATGATACGATTGCACGGGGAAATCCGCTGAGTGCTGTGATCGAGGGAATTGATGACGCATGGGAAATCAGCGTCTTGAAATTCACCATCGAAATGATCCAGAAGTCGCACGGGATCAATATCTTTGATTTCAAGCGACGGGGACTGCTTTAGTCTGACAGACAGCGCGAGCATGCCGGGCCATGAATGTCTTCGCTTAACGACCGACTAACTCAGGGCAGTGCATCTCAAGATCATCGTCGCCATTCTCGGCTTGGGAATTTCCGGGTTTCTCTTTATTTCCTCTTTGTGGATTTATCAGAAGAATCTCAGGAGTGAAGAGCGCTCGATCGCTGAGATGGCCGGCATTGAGACCGTCGCCCCAGAAGAACTGCCGGATCCGGCAGTTGAATACCATGACAGGGCAATCGAGCTGATACGGCAGCAAAGGGTCGCTGAGGCTCGGGATCTGCTTCTGGATCTTGTGCGCATCTACCCGGATTCATCCAAAGTCCGAGAGGCGAAACAGGTGATCGGCGAGATCAACATGGATTTACTGCTTTCCAAGGCATCTTTTCCCGGCAAGAAAATTCATGTCGTGCAACGCGGTGAATCGCTGGCCTTGATCGCCAGGAATAACGGAACCAGTTATGACTTTCTGCTCAGGGTCAATGGTCTGATTGATGATGTCATTCACCCTGGTGATCGACTGACAGTCTACCGTCTGGATTTCTCCGTGGTTGTGAAGACTGCCGACAAAACGCTCACGCTGATGCGAAAGAACCGTTTCTTCAAGGAGTACGCGGTCGATCTGGTTGCTTTTCCACCAGGCATTCGCGCGCCTTTTGCCACTGAGGTAATCGGTAAAACCGCCAACCTCGACGGTCGACGTGTCAGCACATCTGATCCGCAATATGCCGTAGCCGAGCGTTGGATTGCTCTCAAACAACCTGGTTTTCTCATCCTTCCCAGCGGTGTCGATGGGCAACCGACCGGAGAGCAACTCATCAATCCGCAGCAGACACCTGAGCAGGATCTGCTTTACGGAGTGTTTATTCGCCCCGAAGATATGTATGAGATCTACACGGTGTTGACGATGTCCTCACCGGTCACCATCACCCGCTGAAACGCGTATTCGAAGCAAGCAACCCGTCACCGCCAAAGCCACCGTGAGCACGACAGAATACCTCGCATTTGAAAAACCCATCGGTGTCATTGAAAAGAAGCTCGCTGACCTCCGTGCCAAGCAGGATGTGAAATTGAGCAGCAAGGTCGCCAAGGCCATCCAGTCACTGGAGAGTGAGCTGGAGAAAACCATGCAGCACATTTATGGCAATGTCGATACATGGCAGCGCATCCAGACGTCCAGGCATCCGCAGCGCCCTTACACGCTCGATTACATCGATCTGATTTTTCAGGATTTTGTACCGCTTGCCGGTGATCGCCACGCGCTGGAGGATCACGCTATGGTCGGGGGTTTCGCCATGTTCGAGGGACGTCGATGCATGGTCATCGGCCAACAGAAGGGCCGGGACACCAAGGAGCGTAAAATGCGAAATTTCGGAATGGCCAATCCGGAGGGCTATCGCAAGGCTATTCGCCTGATGCGCCTGGCCGAGAAGTTCGGCGTGCCGATTTTCACGTTTATCGATACGCCCGGCGCCTATCCCGGCGTTGGCGCCGAGGAGCGCAACATCGCGGAGGCGATTGCCTATAATCTCCGAGAGATGTCTCTGCTCGAGGTGCCAATTGTAGCCACGGTTATCGGGGAAGGGGGATCTGGTGGTGCGCTGGGCATTGGTGTGGCGGATCGGATGCTGATGCTCGAGAATGCCTACTATTCGGTTATCAGTCCGGAAGGCTGCGCTGCCATTCTCTGGAAAGATGCCAAGAAGGGGCCGGAGGCGGCCGAGGCATTGAAAATGACTGCCCCGTATCTCGCCGAGATGGGGATTGTAGATGAGGTGGTGAAGGAGCCTTTCGGAGGTGCTCACCGTGATCCCAAGGCCACGGCAGAAACCCTCAAGCAGTCGCTTTTCATTCACCTGGAAGAGTTGCGTGCCCTGAAAGTGAAAGAGTTACTCAATCTTCGTTACGACAAATTCCGGGGATTTGGGGAATTCAAAGAGACCGCAGCCGGGTAGGGCGGTGCCTGGGTAGGGTAGTAAGAGGGCAAATACCTCTGTTGAAGAGTTTCTGGGAATGTGCCAGAAACCCAGATTTCTGTTTTTCACCTGCTTGGAAGTGGCATGAATTTGGTGCGTGTAGGTAGCAGGCATCGTGCTTCAAAGCCGGAAAAGTAATTCTTCTTGGGGAATGTTTCGCGCTGTATGGAAGCAGAAACATGTAGATGACCCAAGTCCCGAATCGTGCGCAATTTAAAAGCCGGTTTCTCAATCATGCGGACGCAAAAACACCCGACGGGCCGGAATTTTCGAGTTAAGTGGCTGACTCATTGGATTACTACAAAAGCGTGTAAGCAAACAGAATGCATTGTGCAGTAACATTTTACAAGTTGTATCAAAATGAAATCATGAGCCGTTCGGCTTATGGTATACGATGTTTCACGCGAGGCGCCGGTTTTTCCGGTTTGTGATTTCTTTCGAAGGGCAGCCTGGAAAATGACCGGCGCTTAAGGATGCCGGAAGGGACCTTGTCGTAGGCGAGACCTTTGAGAATTGTTGTTCGGTGCTGACTCCTTCTTTCGGCGGTCCAGGCAACATTCATAGGTGATGCATGATCCCAACGACGAGAAAGGGAACCACCGAATCGGAGAGAGCGGTGCGACCGGAGATGGACGAGGTGCAAGCCGAGCCCACAGGGCGAGCGAGCATGGGGTGCGAGCGAGTCAATCGCAGAAGTGCACTTTAGTGGGCCTGTTAATAGCGCTCAGCCAGCAGCACGGCCGGATCTCGTTCCTCGCAGCATCATGAATGCCGCAAAGGTCGCATTACGGAATCAACAGCGGACAATACTTCGAGTGGTAAGTGTGGCGGGAGGCGTGACTCGGGCGCGCAGTGACTGACAAGCAGGTCGTCGCCTTTGTGATTTCAAGTATTTAAGATTACATATATTGTATGTAGTTATTAAAAACGGGCAGTAATTGAAGAAATACACCAATCCTTCCAGCTTGGACTCTCTCCGGTCTCCTGCACACGGCGATCACCGGCTCCCCGATGTTGCGGTCCCCCGCAGCTCTTTTTGTTCTCCGAGTTCATGATTTTGCCTGCACGTGGGTCTGGACTCTTCCACCAGTTGCAAAGTGGCCGCCTCGTTGCATTGTGAGCGCCACCTCGCTCCGAGCAGTATTCGTAGATTTGTAACGTGCGCCCAGTATCACCGGCATCCCATGAAAACCATCGCCATAGTCGGTCGCCCGAACGTCGGTAAGTCCGCTCTGTTTAATCGCCTCGCCGGTCGCCGGATCTCGATCGTCCATGATATGCCCGGTGTAACGCGAGACCGCATCTCGGCGATCTGCAAAAAGGCAGATATTCCCTTCGAGGTCATTGATACCGGCGGCATTGGCGGCGGCGGTGTCGAGGATGGCTTCGAGGGCATGATCGAGCAGGAAGCGGAGATCGCCATGGCCGCGGCGGATGGCATCCTGTTCGTTGTCGATGGCCAGGATGGTGTCACGCCTGTTGATGAGGCGCTTGCTGCCCTGCTGAGGCGAACCAGCCGCCCGATCATGCTGGTAGTCAACAAGATCGATACAGATGGCCATTCGCTCGATGCCGTTGAATTCACCCGCCTGGGTTTTACTGATGTTGTGGCGACCAGTGCCGAGCACGGCCGCGGCATAGGTGACCTGCTCAAAGTGATCCGGCCGATCCTGCAGTCTCGTGCCGCCGAAAAACACGCCCCCGACGACGAAGGCACCGGTTCCGGTGAGCGAGAATATCCACTCAAGCTGGCGCTGGTAGGACGTCCGAACGTCGGTAAATCTTCGCTGGTCAATGCCATCCTGGAGGACGAGCGCACCATGGTCAGCGAGGTCTCAGGCACGACTCGCGACGCGGTCGACCTGCCCTACGAACGCAAGGGCAAGAAATTCATGTTGATCGACACGGCTGGCATCCGCAGGCGGCTGCGCCGGCTCGAACCCGTTGAGGCGTTCTCGATCATGCGCTCGCAGAAAGCCATTCGCCGCAGCGATATCTGCCTGTTGGTCATCGATGCTGCCGAGGGGGTGCAATCTCAGGATCGCAAGATTGCCCAGACTATTCAGGACGAGGAAAAAGCCTGTGTGGTGGTGGTCAACAAGTTCGATCTTTACCACCCGGAGCTTCCATTCAAGAAACGCTGGGAGAAGCTTTCCGACGAGGTGCGCCGCGGGCTGTTTTTCCTCGATTATGCGCCTCTGGTGGCGACATCCGCGCAGGATCGCACCTACCTGAAAAAGCTGTTTGCGGCCGTAAATCGAATCCACGAGGGCTCACCAAAAAATATCGGCACAGGCGAACTCAACCGATTGCTGCAGCGTGCCATCTACAAGAATCCCCCTCCCCTGAAGACCGGGCGCCGTTTTAACCTGCTTTACAGTGTATGGAAAAACCCGGAACGTCCTTGCTCGATTCCCCCACTCCATTTTCTCTTGTTCTGCAACCGGGCGCATATCCTGCCAACCAGTTACAAGCGCTACCTCGAACACCAGCTGCGGGAATCCCTGAAACTCGAGGGCCTGCCGGTGACTTTCGAAGTACGTGGGCGCAAGCCGATGCGACGCTCGTCCTGACAATGCCTCGGACTCCCCTCTTCAATGCCAAGAGCGGTTCGCTCAAGTGCCCGAGAACTCAGTGATTCCCGGCGTCTTCTAAAACGGCGTTGAGCCGTGAAGGCAGAGTCTTTTTTTCCTGAATTCTGAAGGTTCTTAGCGAGTGAAAACGACTCGCTCGATATCATTGGAGTGGCTTATGTTTGTAGAAGGCTAGCTGCTGAAATCTGAATAAACTGTTTTTTCGGCCAGAAATCGAGGTTGCTCGCCTCGCCGATTCTCAATAAATATTCTTATATTTCCGCCTTTTTTGAGTTGGCAATCTTTGTTGTTCTGCTCTACTGAAGGTAGGTTGGTTTGGTCCAATGATGGGCCAACCTGCTGTCTATCCATGTTAGACAGGAACAAAGATGACTAAACTTTTAACTTCGGTAACTACGGCAGGCGAAAGAAGAGCTTTAGGTGCTCCTGTAGGACATCTATCGGCCTGCCTCGCTCTGCTTGGAAATCAAGGGCTGACAATTCTCCGTTCGCTGGGAGCCTGCCTGTTGCTGTTCCTGCTCTCGGCTACCCTGCAACCGCTTCGTGGTGCCACGCGGGTTTGGACTGGGAGCGGCGGCGGAGGCGCGTGGAGTGAGGGTGCTAACTGGGATACTGGATTTCCCACAGGCGACGATCAACTCGAAT
Organism: Verrucomicrobiales bacterium; assembly: GCA_040263955.1. GTDB lineage: Bacteria > Verrucomicrobiota > Verrucomicrobiia > Verrucomicrobiales > DEV007 > CALSSN01. The sequence continues at coordinate 1,343 of JBDQJG010000012.1, read as the reverse complement.
TTGTGCAGGGGCAGGGAATCAAGACGACGAACAATGATCTCAGTGGGCTTGATGTGAACAGCATCTCATTCACGAACGATTCAGTCGGAAACCAATACACGCTCATTGGCAACGAGATCATTATGCAGAATGATGGTGGTGCTCCCGGTTCACCGTCCATCACCACGACGGCCTCTATCGATGGTGCGATTGTCGATACAATCAGCCTTGATATTGATTTGCGTGATGAATTGACTGTGACCACAAACGCTGATCACAACCTCATCTACAGCGGCGTCGTCACGTCCGGGAGTGGACCTGGAAGCAAGGAACTCATCAAGGTGGGAGTCGGATCACTCACGCTGACTGGCACAGGTAGCGATTTTCAAAACGGGATCACCGTGAATGCGGGCACGCTTTTCCTGCAGGGGGCAACTGGTGATGCACTCGACGATGACAACAACGTTACCGTGAGTGCTGGGGGCAGACTGGAGGTCGATACTGCCGAAACAATCTTCACCTTGAACGGTGCCGGCGACGTCCAACTGGATGCAGCGCTAACAATCTCAGCGGATAAACCGTCGATGACTTTCTCTGGGGTGATCTCAGGAGACGGAGATTTAATCAAGGGAGACTCCGGCGTTCCGGGTAGGGACTCGATTCTCACCTTAACCGGTATTAATACATATACCGGAAGCACAAACATCGTATCTGGTATCACTGCGTTGAGCAACGGGTCCAGCACTAACAATATCGAAGCTAGCGGGGTGATCAGAATAAGGAATGGGGCGAATCTTGACGTGACCGGTTTAAACTCGCAGACGATCGTGCTGGCCAGCGGCCAAACATTGACGGGCCTTGGTGTCCTCAGAGGAGGCAACGATGTTGAAGCGGTCACAGGAAACGTGACTGTCACTGCAGGCTCCGTACTTACATCGGGCGACGCCAATAATGCCGCGGGTCTGTTTACCATAGGTGGTGACGGCGTAGGCGGCAACGTCAACCTTCAGACTGACGGAACGAACCTTTTTCAACTCGGTGGCACGGCGGTAGGCGCTTACGACCAATTGTCGATCACTGGCGCTTACGCCGCCAATGGAGGAACAATCGACATCGATCTTGTCAACGGCTTCAATCCTGCCCAAGGCAATGTCTTCAACCTTGTGGACTTTGGCTCGTTTACCGGTAGCCCTTCCTTCGACTTCGACGGTGCCGATCTGGCCCCAGGGCTTGCGTGGGATACTTCGACATTTTCAACCGACGGCCAGATCAGCGTGGTTGCCGGCGCTGCGGGAGGCAATATCTGGGACATCAATGGCGCGAATGGTGGGGCTACAGATACCACAGTCGCCTCCGGTTTGTGG
>JBDQJG010000011.1:0-30791 GCA_040263955.1 Verrucomicrobiales bacterium | reverse complement strand
TCACCGGGTCATCGGGTCCGTACCAGCGCATGGTTTCCTTCAGCATCGCCTTGTCTCACACACCGGTAAACGCCGAGAACCCGCCATCAACCGGAACTACCGCACCGGTCACGAACGAAGCCGCGTCAGAGAGCAGGTAATGGATGGTTCCATAGACCTCCTCCTGCCTGCCGAAACGACCAAACGGCGTCTTGGCGATCACCTTGCGACCCCGCTCGGTAAAACTACCATCCGCCTCGAGCAACAGGGCCCGGTTCTGGTCCGAGACGAAGAACCCGGGCGCGATGGCATTGACCCGGATGCCGTCGCCGTACTTCATCGCCATCTCGGTCGCCATCCAGCGCGTGAAGTTGTCGATCGCCGCCTTGGCATTCGAGTAACCGAGCACGCGGGTGATCGCCTGCTCCGAAGACATCGAGGAAAAGTTCACCACGCAGCCCTTGCCGGATTCCCGAAACGCCCTGCCGAAGACCAGGGTCGGCAGCACCGAGCCCTGCAGATTCAGGTCGACGACTTTGGCATACTCGTCGATGTCGAGGTCGAACACATCGGCATCCGGCCCGACCACGGCACCCGGTCGGTTGCCCCCGGCACCGTTGACCAGCGCATCAATCCTCCCGGTCCGCTCGATCACTTCCCTGTAAACCGCCTGCAGGCGGTTCCGATCCAGCACATCGCAAACCATCCCCATGCAGCGCTCGGAGATCAACTTCGCCTCCGCCATGGCATGTTCCAGTTTCACCGGATCACGGCCGAGGTAGACAACAAACGCCCCCTGCCGCTGCAGGTAAGCCGCAGTGCCACCGGCCAGCACGCCGGTTGCGCCGGTAACCACCACCACCCTTTCACCGATGTCGAACAAGCGTTCTGTCATACCTACGAGAAGACCTTTTGGTTTTTAGCTTTACACGAGTCAAGCAAGCTGTCATCTTCTTTTCTCTCTCGCGACGACTCGACTCTCAAGGCAACCGCATGCGCAGCCTGCTTCAACAACGAACTTTCCTGGATGACGACTTCCTGCTGGAAGGCAAGATGGCGCGTGCTCTCTACCACGAGGTAGCGTCGGGCCTGCCGATTATCGACTACCACAGTCACCTGCCGGCAAAAGAAATCGCGCAGGATCGGCGCTTCGAGAACCTCGCCGAGCTGTGGCTGGAAGGCGACCACTACAAGTGGCGGGCGATGCGCGCCAACGGGGTGGACGAGGTCTTCTGCACCGGCAACGCCGATCCCTACGACAAGTTCCTCGCCTACTGCCGGTCGATGCCCTGTTTCCTGCGCAATCCACTCTACCACTGGTCCCACCTCGAGTTGGAGCGCCTCTTCGGCATCGACTGCCGCATCGACGAGGGCAGCGCCCCCGCTATCTGGGAGACGGCCAATGCGCGTCTCGCCGAGCCCGCAATGAGCGCGCGCGGGATCCTGCGGCATTTCAATGTAGAGGTGGTGTGCAGCACGGACGATCCGACCGATCCGCTCGACCACCACGTGGCGGCCAATGCCTCGGGGTCTTTACCGAAATGCCTGCCGACCTTCCGCCCCGACGGCGCGCTGGGGATCCGTGATCCGGACACTTTCGCTGCCTGGCTGGCTGCCCTGTCGAGGGTGAGTGGCGTGACGATCAACAGTCTCGACACCCTGGAACAGGCGCTTGGAACCCGTCACGAACAGTTCCACGCCGCGGGTTGCCGCCTCTCCGACCATGGACTGGAGCAGTGTTTCGGGGGCAACCCGGATCGGGCCAAGGCTGCCGAGGCCCTCGACCGGGCGCTCGCCGGCGAAACGATCGACCAGCAGGCATTTCGCGACTACGCCAGCCACCTGATGGTGTTCTTCGGCATGCTGGACGCGGAAAAGGGCTGGACAAAACAGCTCCATCTCGGCGCCCACCGCAACGTCAACACGACGCGAGTCGGCCAACTCGGCCGCGACACCGGCTTCGACTCGATCGGCGACTTCCCGCAGGCCCGCGGACTGGGAGCCTACCTCGACCACCTCGAGAGCCTTGGCGCCCTGCCGCGCACCATCCTTTACAACCTCAACCCCGCCGACAACTACCTGTTCGCCTCGATCGCCGGCAACTTCCAGGACGGCTCGATCCCCGGCAAGGTCCAGTTCGGCGCGGGCTGGTGGTTCCTCGACCAGAAGGAGGGTATCGAGTGGCAGCTCAATGCGCTCTCCAACCTCGGGCTGCTCTCGCGCTTCGTCGGCATGCTCACCGACAGCCGGTCCTTCCTGTCGTTCCCGCGCCACGAGTATTTCCGGCGCATCTTCTGCAACCTGCTCGGCAACGACGTCGACAAGGGGCTGCTCCCTGACGACTTTGAACTTCTGGCCCGCCTGGTGCGGGACGTCTGTTACCACAACGCAAAAAACTACTTCCGATTCGATGCAGCATAGATTCTTTCCCTGCCTCACCGCGCTCGCCGGGCTGGTCGTATTGACCGACGTCCACGCCGAAACCGACAAACCCGGCTGGACCGAGCTGTTCGATGGTGAAACCCTCGCCGGCTGGCACAATCCTTATCCACACGGCGAGGCACGCGTGGCCGACGGTATTATTAAGCTCGAAGCGAACAAAAAATTCTTCCTCACCAGCGACCGCAGTTTCAGCGACTTCGAACTCGAGGCCGAAATCAAGCTTCCCCCGGGCGAGGCGAACTCCGGCATCCTGTTTCGCGCGCAGCAGAAACCGGATGGCTCGATGTTCGGCTACCAGGCGGAATGCGACGGCTCGGATCGCAGGTGGTCGGGCGGTCTCTACGACGAGGGCCGCCGCGGCTGGATCCACCCGAAAAAGCCGCTGGACAATCCCTACAACGCCGAACACTGGACCGCGGAGCGTCGCGATGCCTTGGAACGCGACGCCTGGAACCACTTCCGCATCCGCTGCCAGGGCGACCAGATCGAGATCTGGGTCAACGGAGTCAAGACCACCGACCTGCGCGACACCACCGACAACGAGGGGCCCATCGCCATCCAGCACCACGGCGAGAAAGGCCAGGTCTACGCCTTCCGCAACATCCGCATCCGCGAAATCACCACACCATGAAACAAGTCGACAGGGAAGCACTGGCGCAGGCCGAGGCCGCGGGCGGCCTCACCCGCCTGAAGGTTTACACCCGGCTGTCCGGACCGGGCTGGCTGCAGAGTGCCATCACGCTGGGCGGTGGCTCACTGGCCGGAGCGCTGTTCCTCGGGGTGATCGGCGGCTACTCGATTCTCTGGGTGCAGCTGCTGGCCATGGTGCTGGGGGTGATCCTGCTCTGCGCCATCAGTTACGTGACGCTTTCCACCGGCCGGTCGCCCTTCGAGGCCATCCGCACCGAGATCAACCCGGTGCTCGCCTGGGGCTGGCTGCTGGCCACCCTGACCGCCAACCTGGTCTGGGTCCTGCCCCAGTATTCGCTCGCCTACGGCGCGGTCAGCCAGAACCTCATGCCCGGGCTTTTCGACGGTGCGGGTGATGGCGCCAAGTATTTGGTCTCCGGAGTCATCCTGGCGGTGGTCACCGGCATCACGCTTTGCTACGGCAGCGGCAGCCTTGGCATCCGCATCTACGAGTGGGTGCTCAAGCTGGTGGTCGCGGGCATCGTGCTCTGCTTCATGGCGGTGGTCGTGAAGCTGGCTACCACGGCCGAGGATTTCGCTCTCGGCGAGGCTCTGCGCGGCTTCATTCCCGACCCATCCATCCTCTACCGACCCTCACAGGCCTTCCATGCCCTGCTCGGGCAGATCCCCGATCCTGCCGTCCAGTCCTACTGGTCGCAGGAGATCGTCGAAGCGCAGCGCATGCGCCTGGTCGGGGCCGCCGCCACCGCGGTCGGCATCAACATGACCTTTCTGCTGCCCTACTCCATGCTCTCCCGGCACTGGAGCCGGGAACACCGTGGCCTGGCGATCTTCGACCTCTCTACCGGCATGGTCATACCCTACGTGCTGGCGGTCTCCTGCGTCGCCATCGCCGCGGCCTACATGTTCCATGGCAAGCCTTACGAGGGACTCATCGAAACGCGCGACGGGCAGGTCACCGTGGTCGAAAGTTCCGCCGGTAAGGGTGACTTCGACAAGTTGATCAAGAGCCGAAACAATGAGGAAGGACTCGAGGCCATCGCGCTCTCCAATGCGGAAAAGCAACTGGCTGCCCGGCTGGTGCCCCGCAGCACAGCCAACTTCGCCGCCTCGCTCTCCAACTTGAGCGGCGACCCCGGCTTCGCGAATACGGTGTTCGGGCTCGGCGTGCTTGCGATGGCGCTGTCCACCATCTCGCTGCTCTCGCTGATCTCCGGCTTCGTGTTCTGCGAGATGCTCGGAGCAGCCCACGGCGGGCCGGTGCACAAGGCCGGCATTCTCACCGGGGCGGTCGGTGTGCTCTGGCCGGTATTCTGGGACGGCGGATCGAAGGCGTTTCTCGCCGTCGTCGCCTCGACCTTCGGCTACATTCTCTTCCCCATCGCCTCGCTGACCTTCCTGTTGATGATGAATTCCAAGCGCCTGCTCGGCGACCAGCTGCCCCGCGGCCGCAGCCGCGTGCTGTGGAACACGCTGCTGGGCACCTCCCTGCTGATCACCGGGCTGGCAGCCGGTCACACCGCCACCACCAAGCAGTTCGCCGGCTACCCGGTCGGCACCATCGGCCTGTGCCTGTTTCTCGTGCTGGTGGCAATCGGGCATTTCCGGCTCAAGAACCGCCACGCCAGGGTGGCATCCGATCGAAAGGAACCGCAACCATGAGCAACGCGCACTGCTTCAAGGTGGGCATCATCGGCGCCGGCGTCATCGCCGACTTCCATGCCCGGGCACTGCAGGCCATGGACGGTGCCGAGCTGGTCGCAGCGTACGCACGCAAGCAGGAGAAGGCCGACGCCTTCGGCGACAAACACGGTTGCAGCGGTTACGCGGACCTCGAGGGCTTCCTCGCCCACCCCGGGATGGATGCCGTCACCATCTGCTCGGTCAGTGGCGCCCACCTCGAGCACGCCAGCGCGGCCGCCCGGGCCGGCAAGCACATCATCTGCGAGAAGCCGCTCGAGGTGACCCCGGAGCGAATCGATGCAATGATCGCGATCTGCAAGGAGAACGGCGTGTCGCTCTCCGGTATTTTTCCGCGGCGCTTCAACGACTCGACCCGCGTCTTCAAGCAAGCCATCGACACCGGGCGTCTCGGCAAGCTGGCACTGGTCGATGCGGCGGTGAAGTGGTGGCGCCCGCAGGACTACTATGACAGCGCCCCGTGGCGGGGCACCTGGGCACTGGACGGTGGCGGCGCCCTGATGAACCAGTCAATCCACACCATCGACCTGATGCTGCACCTGGTGGGGGACGCCACCCGCGTCTGCGGCTCGATCGGGCTGGTCGCGCACAAGGGGATCGAGGCCGAGGACGTCGGTGTCGCCATCATCGAGTTCGCCAACGGCGCGCGCGGGGTCCTGCAGGGCTCCACGGCCTGCTACTCGCGCACCGGACTGCCCGCGTCGATCCACGTCTGCGGCGACCGCGGATCGATCCGCATGGTCGACGACCGCTTCGACACCTGGGACCTCGCCGATCCGCGCAAGGAAGACGAGGAAATCCTCGCGCGCTACGGCATGGATGCCTCGGCCGCCGGAGCCGGTGCCGCCGACCCCAAGGCGATCGACTTCCAGTGGCACCAGCGCAATTTCGAGGACGCCTTCGATGCCCTGCGCAATTCCCGCCACCCCGCCATCGACGGGCACGAGGGCCGCAAGGCGGTGGCGTTGATCACCGCCATCTACGAGTCCGCCAGGCAGGGTGGCGCGCCGGTCGAGCTCTGAACGACGATAACCACCGAATATTCCTACCCCCCATGTATTTAACCGGAATCGCCGACGAGGCCTCGCAGCAGATCGAGGTCCAGATCGAGACCACCACGAAACTCGGTTGGAACGCCATCGAGGCGCGCAGTATCGACGGCCAGAACATCCATGACATCCCGGAGGCGGCCTTCGACCGAGTCTGTGCCGCGCTCGAGGGCTCAGGCGTGCACATCAACGCCTTCGGCTCGGCGATCGCCAACTGGGGCAAGAACGTGGCCGATGACTTCGCCATCACCGAGGCAGAAATCGCCCGCGCCATCCCGCGCATGCAGCGCCTCGGGGTAAAAATGGTGCGCATCATGAGCTACCGGGTCGTGGAGGGCGAAGAACTACAGGTGGGCGAGCGCATCCGGCGTCTGCGCCACATCGTCGAGGCCTTCGCCGCGGCGGGGATCACCGCGCTGCACGAGAACTGTATGAATTACGGGGGCTTGAGCTACCGCCACACCCTCGAGCTGCTCGAGGCAGTGCCCGGCATGCAGCTGGTCTTCGACACCGGCAACCCGGTGTTCAACCGAGACCGCTCGAAGCCCGAGCTGCCGTGGCAGGATCCGCTCGAGTTCTACCACGAAGTCCGCGAGCACATCGCCTACGTCCACATCAAGGACTGCCTCCACCCGAGCCCGGAGAACCACGACAAGGAGACCTACACCTACCCGGGAGAGGGACAGGCCCGGGTGCGCGAGATCCTCACCGAGCTCAAGCGCAGTGGCTATGACGGCGGCATCTCGATCGAGCCGCACCTCGCCGCGGTGTTCCACGACGCGGACTCACCGAATGCCGACGCCGGTGACCCGGTGGAAATCTACCTCGACTACGGCCGCAGGCTCATGCGCCTGCTCTCGGAAATCGACTACCAACACTCCCCCTACCAACCTCTATCGCCAGAACCATGATCGACGTACGATCCCAAGACTCCTGCGCCTTCGATATTGTCTCGCTGGGCGAGGTCATGCTGCGGCTCGATCCCGGCGAAGGGCGCACCCGCACCGCCCGGCGCTTCCAGGCCTGGGAGGGCGGCGGCGAATACAACGTCGCCCGCGGCCTGCGCCGTTGCTTCGGTCAGCGCGCCGGCATCGTCACCGCCTTCGCCCGCAACGAGGTCGGCCTGCTGATGGAGGACCTGATCCTGCAGGGAGGCGTCGACACCTCGCTGATCCGGTGGGTGGACTACGACGGCATCGGGCGCAGCGTGCGCAACGGGCTCAATTTCACCGAGCGCGGCTTCGGCATCCGCGGAGCCGTCGGCTGCTCCGACCGCGGCAACACGGCGGCCGCGCAGCTCAAGCCCGGCGACGTCGACTGGGAGGAGCTCTTCGGCGCCCGCGGTGTGCGCTGGTTTCACAGCGGCGGTATCTTCGCCGCCCTCTCGGAAACGACCGGCGAAGTGGTCATCGAGGCGGCCAGGGCCGCAAAAAAACACGGCACCATCGTGTCCTACGACCTCAACTACCGGCCCTCGCTGTGGAAGGGATTCGGCGGACTGGAGAAGTGCCGTGAAATCAACCGTGAGATCGCCCGCCACGTCGATGTCATGATCGGCAACGAGGAGGACTTCACCGCCTGCCTCGGCTTCGAGATCGAGGGTACTGACGCGAACCTCACCGAGCTCGAGGTAGGTTCCTTCCACACCATGATCGAGCGCGCCGTTGCCGAGTTTCCGAACTTCCGGGCGGCCGCCACCACGATGCGAGGGGTTCGCACCGCCACCGTCAACGACTGGGGGGCTACCTGCTGGGTCGACGGCACCTTCCACACCGCCACGCCGCGCCCCGGCCTGGAAATCATGGACCGGGTCGGTGGCGGCGACAGCTTCGCCTCCGGGTTCATCTATGGTCTGATGGTGCTGCAGGATCCGGTCCTCGCGATCGAGTATGGCGCCGCCCACGGCGCACTCGCCATGACCACCCCGGGGGATACCACCATGGCCTCACTCTCCGAAGTGGAAAAGCTGGTGGCCGGCGCCGGCGCGCGCGTCGACCGATAACAAGGACCAGCACCATGAATCCCACGACCCTCGATACACTGCTGCAGCGCCCGGTGATCCCGGTAATCGTCATCGACGATGCCGACGCTGCCGAACCATTGGCCGAGGCCCTGCTGACCGGGGGCATCGACGTCATCGAGGTGACCTGCCGGACCGCGGCCGCGCCCGAGGCCCTGACCCGCATCCGCGCGAGCTTCCCGGAAATGCTGCTCGGTGCGGGCACCGTGGTGACACCCGAGCAGGTCCGCATGTGCCTCGATGCGGGGGTGGACTTCGGCTTGGCTCCCGGGCTCAATCCTGACACCGTCGCGCTTTTCAGAGACCACAGCACCCTCTTCGTGCCGGGTGTTCTGACCCCATCGGAGATCGAGCGTGGGCTCGCGCTGGGCTGCCAGCTGCTGAAGTTCTTCCCGGCCGCCGCCGCGGGCGGACCCGGCATGCTCAAGAACCTGGCGGCCCCCTACGCGCCCCTCGGTGTGCGCTTCTGCCCGACCGGTGGGATCAGCCTGGAGAACATGAACGACTACCTCGCCCTGCCGGTCGTCGCCACCATCGGCGGCTCATGGCTGGCCAGCCGCGAGCAGATCGCGGAAAAACAATGGGACGCCATCACCCGCCAGGCACGCGAGGCACTTGCTCGGGCCGGCGAAGTAGCGGAAGACAGGTAGGGCGTGCCTCGCCGAGGCCGCCGCCGGTTGCGCTTTACCAAATCACCTGTAGGAGCGAGCTGGTGAGCCATTCGCGGCTATCACAGGCGGAAATTTCATCCGGCACTCGCTCGTAAACTCACTCCTCCACCCCCACCCGGCGCGTGCTGCTGGATGCACCCCGCCTTGCGCCTAAAGCTGGAAGACCCGCCGCATCTGCTCACGGACCTTCTTGAGCCGCTCGAGACCGCCACCACCCACCTCGGCGGTGGCCCAGCCGGTGAAGTTGATCGCGTGCAGCGCGTCGCGCACCTCGTCCCACGGCAGATCGCCGGCCTCGATGTCGGTAAACGCGCCGGCCGCACGGCTGTAGCCCTTCACATCGAGCTTCACGCAACGATGACCCAAGGCGCGGATCCACTCGCCCGGGCGGCCGTATTTCCAGTGATTGCCGATATCGAAATACTGGCCCACCCACGGGCTGCGGAAGCTGTCGATGAAGGCCACGTGGGCATCGGCCGACTGCTCGGGAGGCGCCGGAGTGTCGTGGTCGTAGAACATACGATTCCAGACGTTCTCGAAGAGGATCGGCTGGCCGAGGCGCGCCGCCAGCGGGATCAAGGCGGAGATGCCATCGCGCGCGCGCTGCTCGCAGACTTCCGACGGGCCGTCATCGCCCCTGCCCGGCACCAGCAGGACGCCGCTGCCCCCGCAACGCTGCGAGAGGCGGATGCAGTGCTCCAGGTTATGCGCCGCGGTCTGCCGTGCCTGCAGGTCCGGGCTGGTGAAGCGCTGCTTCCAGTGCGCGTGATTGATCGCGTTGTGCACGAAGGCACCGGAGGCCCGCACCGCCTCGGCCGCCTCATCCAGCGAGTGGTGACCGGCCTGGTCGAAGTCCACGCCATCGAGGCCGGCATCCATCGCCATCGACAGCCGGTCGACCAACGGAATCGGTTTCTCATCCGGCCCCTTGGCGTTGATCATGCCGAGTTTCACCGAGAGCAGGATCTGGCCAGGTTGATCCGGCTGAGCTTCCTCCACATTCGTGGCAGCCTGTTCCTGTGCCACCCCCCTACTCGCAAAACCGGTGGCCACCACCGTCGAGGCGGTTTGCAGGAGGAACCTGCGTCGTGAACTGGCTGGCTGGATATTCATGCTTTCCTGTGTCCGGCGCTTCCCGGGATCGGAATCCCACCTGGATCGAATGCATCGCCCAAGGCCAGGCCATCAGGAGCCAGATCCTCGGCATCCTCGAGGGCCTGCTGCCAGGTGATCCGGGCGCCACGGTAGGCGGCCATGCGCCCGGCGATCGACAGCAGGGTGCTGCGCAGCATCCAGTCGCCATCGTGGATCGGCTTGCCGGCACGGATGCTGGCAAACAGCTCGTCGTGCTCCACCTGGTACATGTTGCGCTCACCCTTGCCGCGGAAACGCCACGGATTCTCCCCCTCGATGACGGGCACGGGCCCCTTGCCGATGAGCAGGCTTCCCTTGGTGCCACGGATCACGTCGGTATTCTGTTTCAGGCCGCCGGCGATCTGGCAGGAACCAAGATGCGCGATGACATCATCCGGGTACTCGTAGGCAATGTGAAAGTGGTCGTAAATGTTGCCCCCCTTCGACGGCACCTGGCGACCGCCGGTGGCGATGACGGCGATCGGGTCGATATCACCAAGAGCCCAGCTGATCTTGTCCACGCTGTGGCAGGCCTGCTCGGGAAGACTGTCTCCCGAAATCCAGGAATAATTGTACCAGTGGCGAATCTGCCACTCGACGTCACCCATGCCAGCCGGGCGCCTCTCATCCCCCGGGTAGGGCTTGACCGGCCCGGTGTAATAGGTGGAGAACACCGAGGTCACCTCGCCAATGGCACCTTCCCTGAGTTGCTGGAATGCCTCGCGACGCGACGGCGAGTAGCGCCAGCAGAACCCCGCAACCACCGCCAGCGACTTTTCCTTCGCCATCCTCGCCGTCTCCATGGAGGAGCGCACCCCGGCGGCATCAACCGCCATCGGCTTCTCGCAGAAACAGTGCTTGCCGGCCTCGACCGCGGCGCGGAAGTGCTCGGGACGAAACCCCGGAGGCGTGGTCAGCAGCACCACGTCGACCCCCGAGTCGATCACCTGGCGAAAGGCGTCCAGTCCGACAAACCGCCGCTCGGGTGGCACGCTGGCGCGATCCGTTCCCGGGAACTGCGCCGCCAGGTTCCTCAGGCTCCCCTCCAACGGACCACTGAAGACATCCCCGACGGCATGCAGCACCGCCCCCTTATCCGCATTGAGCGCCTGCGCGGCCGCTCCGGTTCCGCGGCCGCCGCAACCGATCAGGCCGACGCGAAGGATATCGCCACCCCCATCCTGGCCACGCAACAGACCGGACCCGACCAACCCGGTGGCCATTGCAGCCGAGGTGGTCTTGAGAAACCGACGACGAGAGGGCGAGGAGAAGGCAGCCAGTGCATCCCCAGAGGGTGAATTCGAAGAGACAGCAGTCATAACCAAGAAAACGCCCGGCCTTCCAAAGGTCTTTCAGGCATCGCGAAAACTGGCATGCTCGCCGATTCGCTGTAATCTCGGCACGTCATGCCAACCTTGGTTCGAGCCGCCGTATTGTCACTGTCGATGCTCACTGCCGACCTTGCGGCAGCGGAAGCCGACAACCCGCAACAACAGGCAGTCGCGGCCCTCCGCGCGCTCGGGGCGCGGGTGTTCGTCAACGCGCAATCCGGGCAGGCAACGGAAGTGGTCGCCAATGATAATTCAGAGATCAAGGACAGCGACCTGGCACTGGTCGGACGACTTAAGACAGTCACCGACCTGTCGTTCGAGAACACCGCGATCGGGGACCAGGGGATCGCCCATCTCGCGGAGCTGCCGCAGCTCGAATGGCTCAACCTGTTCCGCACCCGGGTCGGGGACGCCGGCACCGGGCATCTCCGCCGCATCACCTCGCTGAAACTGCTGCCGATCGGTGAAACGGGAATCTCTGACGCGGGGCTGACAAGGCTCGGCACCATGACGCAGCTCGAATACCTCGGCCTGCGCGGCAACCAAATCTCCGATGCCGGCCTGGCCCACGTGGCCGGGCTGATCAACCTGCAGGGCCTGCACCTCGGCGAAACCCAGGTCAGCTCGGAGGGACTTCGGCACCTCTCCGCCATGCGGAAACTCAACAGGCTGTGGCTGCATGACACCACCATCGACGACTCAGCAATCCCGTATCTCGCCGGGCTCGATCAGCTGCGCGAGCTCCACCTCGAACGCACCGACCTTTCCGCAACGGGGCGGCGGCGACTGCGCAACGCGCTGCCACGCTGCGAGCTGCACTACGAGCAAGGGCAATGAACCTACACCGACGACTTCCAGCAACTCAGCTTACCCCTCGCCAAAAGCTGCCCGCAGATTCTCCAGACTGATGCGCGCACAGTCCTCCGCGCTCGGATGGTAGTCGAAGGGCTCGACCGAGATCCAGCCGCGGTACTCGATCGCCCGCAAGGCGGCTGCTACCGCACGCAGATCCGTCGGTCCCTGGCCGGGGCCGCGCTGGTTGACGTCGTTGGCATGGAAGTGGGCTACCTCCCAACGGTGTTCATGAATGGTCGCGACCGGGCCCGCGGGCTCGTGCGCCATCGCCTTGATGTCGAGATGCAAACGACAGGCGGGACGGTTGACCGCGGTGAGTAGCCGCCTGGCCTCCGCACAGGAACTTAAAAAACTCGTCTCCACCGGTGACAGCGGTTCAACGGCAAGGGTCACGCCGTGCTCACCGGCTACTTCCGAAACCTCGCGGATGATCTCGACCGCACGGGCGAAGGCATCCTCATACAACGTTCCCGGCAGCAGGTTGCGCTGCTGCGGACTGCCCAGCACCATGATGGTTCCCCGCATGCGCGCGGTAAGCACCGCCAGCCGGCCGAGGTAAGCGGTTGTCCGGGCGCGGATCTCCGGTTCGGGATGAGTCAGGTGCAGTCCCTCGGTCTCGGCCATCAGCCAGTGGAGCCCGACGATCTCGAGCCCAGCAGCCTCGGCCGCCTCACGGCAGCGATCCGCGTCCGACTCGTCGATCTGCAGCGGGTTGTCCCGCAGGGTGAAGGGTGCCACCTCCACCCCCTGGTAACCGAGCTCGGCGATTTTCGCGAAGGCCTCGCCGAGCGGCAGGTCGCGAAACATCTCGTTGCAAAGGGCGAATTTCATCATGTCAAACTATGCGCCAGCTTACCGATCTCCGGTCAGCCGGGAAGGAAGATTTACTCGCCCTGTTCAGGCTTCACGCCTACCCCGAACTCGATCTTCACCAGGTCCGGCAGCGGGGTGCGCAGTGCTTCGGGAACGACCACCCGCAACGAACCTTCGTGAAACTCGTGCGGCAGCACCTCGCCGGTGCGCAGCAGGGTTACCGCCACCGGCTTGCCGACTGCCTCGATGAAGACCCTGCCCTGTTGGTCGGGCTCGGCGTACCAGGTATCGTCCCTGGTGGTGACCGAGTTGGCTGTCTTATCCAGCGTCGGCCGCGGCGGGTCGAGGTCGACCCCGCGAACCGCCTCACTCGAGTGCGCCATCCATCCGGCCATCTCGTCGCAGACAGGGTAGAACCAGTCCATCATCTCGCCATTGGGACGCGGCGGAACATTGACCAGCAGGTTGCCGCCGAGGGCACGGCAGCGCACCAGCTCGGAAAGGAGCTTGTCCGCCCCCCAGTGATTGTTCTCCAGCACCGGCGAGTAGTGCCAGTTGGGAGTGCTCTCCTTTTCCGACTTGATGCACAGTTCCCACCACCAGCCGGCTTCGTTGGTCACCTTGACATGCTCGCTCATGCCGTGGTGTTTGCCCTCGGGCGTGGCGATGTTGCCGCGCGCCACGAAGATGTCCGGCTGCAATCGAGCAAGCTCCTCCTCGGACATGATCAGGTTGCCATCCCACCACATGATGTCGATCGGGCCATACTCATTCATCAACTCACGCACCTGGCCGGTGGACTCCTCGAGCTCGAGGCGATCACCGTCACCCGGAAGCGGCGGGGAGTAGCCCATCAACGCAGCCAGCGGCGGATCGGCAGCGACTTTCTCGTGCTGGTAATTGACTCCCATCGGGGGATGCGAGAAGTCCTTGTTCTTGTAATCGAAGTGCCAGTTCGGCCCGGAGTAATACAGCCCCACGCGCAGGCCGTGGCGGCGGCAGGCATCGACGTATCCCCGAACCAGGTCACGACCACCCATGCGATCGCCGGTGTCCCAATCGCCGTGCTCGGTCGGCCACAGGCAATAGCCATCGTGGTGGCGGGTGGTGAGCACGGCATAGCCGAATCCGGCCCGGGCAGCAGCAGCCATCCACTTCTCCGGGTCATACTTTTCCGGGTTCCAGCTCTCCGCCGCCGCGAACATGTCCTCGGGCTTCTGCAGCAGGTTGTTGTTCGCACGGTGCTCGTTCCAGACCATGGCCCAGGCATCCCCGTTGGCCGGCGGCAGGCTGGCCGGCCCCCAGTGCAGGAACAGGCCGAGTCCTGATTCGCGGAACCAAGCCCACTCGGGATGCGCCGCCGCGTCGATCACCGTTCGCGCGGTCAGCTTGTGGTGCAGATGCTGCTTCGCCCAGGCACGCAATTCCTCCGGCGACTTGCCCGCCCACGGCCGCTTGCCCGCGTGTCCGCCCAACTGCTCGCGATCCACTGCGAACGGATCCTCCGCCAGGGTCGGTTCCTCGGCCCGCAGCCGGGGGCCGCAGACAATTACAGCCAGCAACGCCACGGCACAGGTCGTGGTGACTCTACCTGGGGCCTGTCCTGCTTGAGTGGGCTTTTTCATGGGAAGCTTGCTGATTGTGTTCCGGTAGAGCGTTTCCTCAATGGAATCCCGTGCCCCGAGAAACGAGGGCAACCGGCTGCGTGGAACCCTAACCGGACCCCGGCGGCAAGCAAGCCAATGCGGTCTCGCGAAAATCTGCCAGCTGTGTTTTCACCATCGCCTCGTCCCAGCCGAGCTCTCCGGCCATGATCGCCGCAACCCCGGGGGCGAGCTCAAGCGCCTTCCGGGCATCAAGCGGGAGAACGCGGAGGCGACGGGAGAGAACATC
Organism: Verrucomicrobiales bacterium; assembly: GCA_040263955.1. Lineage (GTDB taxonomy): Bacteria > Verrucomicrobiota > Verrucomicrobiia > Verrucomicrobiales > DEV007 > CALSSN01. The sequence goes on along the minus strand of JBDQJG010000011.1, from coordinate 16,252 downwards.
ACCCAGGGTGCGGGCGTAGGCGTGGCGACAGTCCTCGACGACAGGTGTGGCAAGACACCCCGGGTCAGGCGGCGCGTCGAGGAGATCCCGCCGCGGTGGCCGGGCGCCGTGCGCGGTAAGCGGGCGATCACGGGTGGTCGATGGCGATGCCACCAGACCTTGGTGACGGATGGCCGCATCGATCGCGTCCTCGGCCATCCACCTAGCGGTCGTCCATTTGCCCCCGAGCACGCTGACGAGACCCGGCGCGGTCTGCTCGATGACATGTTTGCGGGAGAGGGCGGAGGTGGAGCGGACCCCGGAGCGGCTCACCAAGGGGCGCAAGCCCGCCCACCGGCTGGTGATATCGGAGGAGACAAGGCCCAGGGAACGGCCGGCTTCCCGCAGGATAAATGCCACTTCATCATCGTCAGGGTGAGGATCGAGGACCGGGCTGCCGACAGGCACGTCCGTGGTGCCGATGACGACATGACCCTTCCAGGGGATGGCGAAGAGCACCCGCCCATCCGGCGTCTCGGGGATGATGAGGGCATGATCGATGGGACAGGCCTCGCGGGGACAGACCAGGTGAGAGCCCCGGCTGGCACGCACATCCCACCGGCACGCAAGCCCGTTTTCCCGGCGCAGCGCACCGGAAAAGACGCCCGTGGCATTGATGACGACCCGGCTGCGCATCTCCCAGCACCGCCCGGTCTCGACATCGCGGACCGCCGCGCCAATGACCCGGTCGCCCTCCCGAAGCAACCGGGTGACCGGGGCATGATTGAGGGCGAGCCCGCCGCTCGCGTTGACCGCCTGTGCCAGGGCGACGGCAAGGGCGGCATCGTCGAACTGGGCGTCATTGTAGGCGATCGCGCCGACAAGGTTATCCATGCGAAGCGCGGGCAACCTCTCGAGCGTATCGGCCAGCGAGAGCAGCCGCGACCTGCCGATCCCGGCGTCCCTCGCCAGCAGGTCATAGAGCCCCATCCCGAACCGGTAATAGAGACGCTCCCGCTGATTGGTGACGGGCAGGACGAATCCGAGTGGCCGGCTGAATTCCGGGGCATTGCGCAGCAGCAGCCGGCGCTCGGCGAGCGCCTCGCGCACCAGGCCGATCTCCCCGTTACGCAGGTAGCGCACGCCCCCATGAACGAGCTTGGTTGTGCGGCTGGAAGTAGCCTCGGCGAAGTCAGCCTGCTCGACCAGCGCAACCCTGAGACCACGGGATACCGCATCCCAGGCAACGGAGAGGCCCGTGGCTCCCCCGCCGATCACCAGCACGTCCCAACAAACCGGGGATTCGGTGGCGACCCGCAACAGGGATGCCCTCGGGTCTTCAAGCATCGCCGCCACGGTCACCCTCCCCCGCCTCGCGTGCCCAGCCAAGACTTCTCTTCACGGCAGCCTCCCAACCCCGCCGGAGAGAAGCCGCGCGTGAGGCGTCGCCCCCGGGCGTGAAGCGATGTTCTTCCCGCCAGATCGCCTGCAGCTCGCCAATATCCTGCCAGACTCCGCTAGCCAGGCCGGCGAGAAAGGCGGCCCCGCGAGCGGTGGTCTCGGCGGTGGTGCCACGGGTAATGGCACAACCGAGAAGGTCGGCCTGGAACTGCATGAGAAAATCCGATCGCGAGGCCCCACCATCGACCCTCACCTCGGCAAGCTCGAGACCGGTGTCCGAGCGCATGGCGCGCACCAGGTCATCGACCTGGTAGGCGATACTCTCGAGGGCGGCGCGCGCGAGGTGAGCGGCGGTAGTACCGCGGGTGATGCCGGCGAGGACACCGCGCGCGTAGGGATCCCAGTGAGGGGCGCCCAGACCGGTAAAGGCGGGGGCAAGGTAGACTCCGCCATTGTCGGGAACCCGCGAGGCAAGGGCCTCGACCTCGGAAGATTCCTTGATCAGGCCGAGCCCATCCCGGAGCCACTGGACGACCGCTCCGGCAGTGAACACCGAACCCTCGAGCGCGTAGCGGCACGCGGAGTCCCCGAGCTTCCAGGCCACAGTGGTCAGCAGGCGGTGCCCGGAAAAGATCGGCTTCTCGCCGGTCTGCATGAGCAGAAAGCAACCGGTGCCATAAGTGTTCTTCACCATGCCTTCCTCGGTACAGAGCTGGCCGAAGAGAGCCGCCTGCTGATCGCCCGCCAGTCCCGCGATCGGGATCTCCGCGCCCACGACATCCGGGTCGGTGTGACCGATGACCTCGCTGTTGCCGACGATTCGTGGCAGCAGGGCGCGAGGAATGTCGAGCCACTCGAGCAGCCGGTCATCCCAGGCGAGCGAGCCTATATCCATGAGCAGGGTGCGGCTGGCATTGCTGACGTCGGTGACATGCAGCCTGCCGGCGGTGAGTTTCCATACCAGCCAGGTCTCGATAGTACCGAAGGCGAGCTCGCCTTCGGCTGCGCGCCGCCTGGCATCGGGCACCCGGTCGAGGAGCCACTTGAGCTTGGTGCCCGAGAAGTACGGGTCGAGCAACAGTCCCGTCTTGCGCCGGATCTCCTCCTCCCAGTCCTCCCGGTTCTCCCCGCAGAAGTCGGCGGTGCGGCGGTCCTGCCAGACGATGGCGGGTGCAATCGGCTCACCGGTAGCGCGATCCCAGACCACGGTGGTCTCGCGCTGGTTGGTGATGCCGATGGCAGCGATATCCGTGGCGTCGCAGCCGGCATCCCGCAGGGCGTCCCGCACCGCGTCAAGCTGGGTTCGCCAGATCTCTCCGGCATCGTGCTCGACCCATCCAGGTCTCGGGAAATGCTGGGTGAATTCGTGCTGGCCCCTGCCGAGGGGCTCGCCGTCCTCCCCGAACACGATCGCGCGCGAACTGGTAGTTCCCTGGTCGAGTGCCAGTATCCGTCTCATGCCGAATCCATGCTATGATATGCTTTCACCATGCGCGAATTCAAAGTGATCGGCCACCGCGGCGCCCGCACCCACGAGCCGCAGAATACCCTGTGCTCGCTACGCCGCGCGATCAAGGACAAGGCGGACATGGTGGAGGTGGATCTGCGCTGGGCGGATGGTGAACTGGTCACGCTGCACGACTCGACACTCGAGCGCACCACCAACGGGCGAGGCTCGGTCTACGAGATGCCGCACCACGAACTGCGACTCCTCGATGCCGGGAGGGGAGAGCGCATACCGACAGCGGCGGAGGTGCTCGCTCTGGTGGCCGGAAGGATTCCCATCAATCTCGAGCTCAAGGATCACGGGTCCGTCGGGCCGGTCTGCGAACTGGTCGCTCGGGCCATCCGACGCGGCGAGCTGTCCCACGACGAGGTCCTGGTCTCGTCCTTCATCCCGGCGGTGGTAGAAGAAGTCCGATCGTTGGACACCAGGATCCCGATCGCGATGCCGGTGGAGGATGGCTTCTCGCAGGCGATCCGGGAATCACTACGCCTCGGCGCGACAAGCATTCACCCGGCCATCGGCATCCTTGACCGTGCCGCGGTCACCGAGGTGCACGACCAGGAACTGCTGGTCTACCCGTTCACAGTGCGTGACGAGCGCGACTTCGAGCTCGCCTGGGAAGCCGGGGCGGACGGCTGCTTCGCGGATGACCCGGCCGCGGTCAGGAACTGGCTCGAGCGTGCCACCAAGTAGAAATTTTTCCCATGACCACCTCCTCGACATCCACAGACACCCTTCCGGCAGTTCTGTCGAAGCGCTGGTTTATCCTGCGACACGGGCGCAGCGAAGCCAACGAGGCCGGCATCATCGCCAGCCGGCTCGCCAACGCGGAACATGCTTACGGCTTGATCGAACAAGGTCGCGCCGAAGTGGCGGCCTCGGTTGAACTCGCGGCGCAACAGCTGTTGTCGCGGCCGCCGCTTGTCCTGATCACCTCCCCCTTCCTGCGCACCCGCGAGACTGCCGAGATTGCCGGCTCCCTCTTGGACGTGGTGCCCACGGTGGACAATCGCCTGCGGGAACGCGACTTCGGCGAGTTCGAGCTTCTTTCCGACCGCCACTACAAGGAGGTCTGGGCAACCGATCCGGAGAAACCTGCCACCCCTCCCGGCCGCGCCGAAACGGTCGAGGCGGTGGCCGGCCGTGCCCTTGATCTCATCCTCGAGGTGGAGCGCGAATCCCCGGCCCATACCTGCCTGCTGGTCACGCACTGCGACGTCGCCATGATCCTGGAATGCCTGTTTTCCGACCTCGACCCCTGCCACCACCGCCGCCTCGATCCGATCACAACCGGCGGCCTGAGAAGGCTGCAACGGGGACGCCGGAAACTCGGTCAGTAGAAGCGCTCGACCTTGATCGCTTCGCCTTCCCGGTTCCCGACCACGACCAGCGGGTAGATATCGGATCCGAGTTCGACCGCGTCCCCGGGATCGTCGAGGTTCTCGCCCGCCACCGCCTGGATCGAGTACAGGCCACCCAACCACCAGCGGCGATCGGTGACGTAGACCGGGTCGCCCGCCCCGGCTCGCAACTTTTCCTTGAGCGAGGCTGACAAGCGCACCACCGGCAGCCGGGCTTCCCCCGCCAGCGGGGCCTCGACCTGCGCCCTGCGCGGCAATGCCAGGGCCGAGGCCTGGTCAGCCTCACTGCCATCGGATCCCTTGTAGCGACGGATGGCGTCTCGCAGCGTTCCCCACACCAAGCCAGCCTGCTTCGATTCCGGCTCCGGCCTGGTGATGAGGGTGACCGTAATGCCGATCAGTGCACTGACCCCGAGCCCGAAAAAAGCACGCATGAACTTGTATTCCCTGGCACCAGCGAAGAGACTGTCATCGGCCGTGCGGAAATCCGGATCCATCGGCACTCCATGAGCGAAAGGCCGGATGATCTCGGGCACGAAGATCGAGACGCCGATGGCGACAAGCCCGCCCACGATGGTGGCCAGCGCAGCCGCTGCCGTGAACCGTCGCCAGAAGATCGACAAGAGCAACGCCACCACCAGCGGCGGCGTTACCGCGGCAGTCATGGCGCCGTGGGCTGCATAGATCGTCCTGAACTGCATGAACACCGGCACCAGGGCGATCCCGAGCAAGGTGACCCCGACCGCGCTGAGGCGAGCCGTGCGCAGAAGCTGCTTCTCGCCGGCTCCCGGATTGACGAAAGGACGATAAACGTCGTTGACCACGATCGAGGAGACCGCGGTGATGAGGGTGTCTACCGTCGACATGAGGGCAGCAGCCAGCGCGGCCAGAATCAGTCCGAACACCCCAGGGTGTGAAAGGAATTCAGCGGTAATATAGAAAGCCTTCTTCGGATCCATCTCCGGCAGCACCCCGGCATGGACGAAGGCCTGCCCGATCCACCCCCCCGAAGCCACCACCACCGCCGCGATCGGCATCAGGATCAACGGCATGACGATGGCCGCCTTGCGCGCCTCACGGCTCGACCTGGTGGCCATGTAGCGCATGAGAATCCCCTGGTTGAGAAAATAGAAGAAAGCGGAATTGGCCATGGCGTCCTGCCAGAAGATGCCCACCGACGGGAAGGCGGGGTTGTCATTGAAATTGTTGAAGGCCAGCCGATGTCCCCGGGGCAGGTGCGAGAGAAAGTCCCCGAGACCGCCGAGGTAGTGGATGCCAAGCGCGAGCAGTAACAGGCGGTCAGCAGCAGCATCACACCCTGGAAGAGATCGGTCATGATCACCGAGGTTTGGCCGCCGAAGGTCACGTAAACCGCCGATACCCCGGCCACCAGCGCTGCTGCCCCGAGGAGATCCCAGCCGAGCAGATGGTGAAAGACCGTTCCCATGGTGTAGAGATTGACTCCCACGTAACTGACCAGGTAGACGAGCACCCCCACCGTGGCCGCGAGGCGCACCCCGCGATTGAAACGCCGCTCGAAATATTCGGGCACGGTGGTGATGCGCGAGAAGTAGAGAATCGGCAACCACCCGAAGAGCAACAGCGGCATCAGCGCCCAGTCGTTGAGATAACTCTGGCTCGAGGCGAAGCCGTAATTGTAGGCCGCCTGGGAATACTTCACGAAGCTGTAGGAGCCGACCAGGGTGGCCACCAGGCTGAAAGCGATCAGCCACCAGGAAAACCGCTGCCCACCGAAGAAAAAGTCCCGGGTCCCCTTCTGCCGCCGCCCGGACAAGGTGCCGATCAACAGGATCAGGATCAGGTAACCGACAACGATGACATAATCGACCGGCTTGCCGATCGCCTTGCCGGCCTCCCGCGCCTCCCCAATACAGGGCACCGCCTCCGCTTCGAACATGGGCGCATACTGCAGGTATCCCTGGATGGCCATGAAGAACAGCAACCCGCCCAGCATGACGACGAGATTGCGACAGGCTCGGCCGGAAAATCCGACGTAACCCTGGCGCCAGGCATAGACCAGCCCGACGGCGAAAACCAAACCACCGATACTGTACTGATAAACAAAGGGATCCATGTCGAGCCGCCGTTACTCTTGCTGCTTTGATGCGAAATGAGAAGGAAAATCACGGGGACAGGTCCCGGATAACGACACAACCGCCACGCCGGGAAAGGCAAACAGGGCGACGATTCGTCTTGCTTCGGAACACGGAACGAGACCCGGGCGAAATTCTATGGCAATGCATGAGGAACTTGCGAACTTCGGACATGCACCGACTCAACCCCGTGCACCTGTGCGCGCTTATTACTCTTAATCTCACCATCGCGTTCCTGCCCCTGCAGGCACAGGACGCCAAATTACTCAATCCGCTGCAGGAAAGTGACGCGGCCTTCGAAGAACGCATGGCGTGGTTCAACGAGGCCCGTTTCGGGATGTTCATTCACTGGGGCGCCTACTCGGTCCTCGAAGGCGAGTGGCAGGGCAAACCCGCGCGCGGTTATGCGGAATGGATCCAGTCCAAGGCAACCATTCCCCGGGACGCCTACCGCGAGGTCGCCGCGCGATTCCAGCCCGACAAGTTCGACGCCGATGCGTGGATCCGCACCGCCCGCGATGCCGGCATGAAGTACTTCGTGATCACCACCAAGCACCACGACGGTTTCTGCCTGTGGGACAGCGCCCACACAGACTATGACATCGTGGACCATGCCGGCCTGGACTTCGATCCGCTGGCGCAGCTGAGCGAGGCCTGCAAGAAACACGGCGTGCGATTTGGCACCTACTACTCGATCCTGGACTGGGCAGATGCCGCCAATCACTCGCGCGTCGCCAAGCCGGCGGACAAGGAAGCGTATGTCCGCTACATGAAGGACCAGGTCCGCGAGCTGATCGAGAAATATGATACCGATATTCTCTGGTTCGACGGTGACTGGGTGGACTGGTGGACCTTGGAGGACGGGGCGGATTTTTACAGCTACATCCGTGGTTTGAAACCCTCGATCATCATCAATAACCGGGTGTCCAAGCGGCAGAAGTTCAAACGGGACTTCGGTACGCCTGAACAGGTCACTCCCGGCGGGGACTTGGGCTATGACTGGGAAGCCTGCTGGACGATCAACCACTCGTGGGGATTCAAGAGGGCGGACACCAAGTGGAAGTCCACCGGCCAGTTGATCGAGAAGCTCAGTGATATCGTCTCCAAAGGCGGCAACCTGTTGCTCAATGTCGGCCCTCGGCCGGATGGAACCTTTCCCGACGGCAATACCGAGCAATTGCTCGAGATGGGCAAGTGGCTCGAGGTCAACGGGGCGGCGATCTACGGCACCGACAGCAGCAAAATCCCCCAGCCCTCGTGGGGACGCCTGACACAGAAAGACAAAACCCTCTACCTGCACGTCTTCGAATGGCCCAAGGATGGCCAGCTGGTGCTCGACAAGCTGGCGACACCGGCAACAACAGCCTCGTTGCTGGGTCATGCAGAAGAACAGGCGCTGCAGATCCAAACTGCCCGAAACCGAGTCGCCATCTCTCTGCCGGCCCAGGCTCCTGCCAGTCCAGTGCCGGTGATCCGGCTCGATTTCAACGCGGAGATCACCGCAAGTGTTGATCAAGGTGATCAACCGGACCTCGGGGAGGGCGACATCCTCCTTTCCGCGCGGGACGCGCAGATCACCGGCAAGGGCCCGCTGGCACTCGAGGAAGGGCAAAAAAATCTCGGCTACTGGCAAAGCAATGACAACACGGCGAGCTGGACCTTCCAGAATGTTTCGCCGGACACGCTCTACGCGGTCGAACTCGACTACTCGCTGGATCCTGCCTACGCCGGCGGCCACTTCCGCCTCGACTGCGGAGGCAGCTGGTGCGCGGGCTTCGTGCCTGCCACGAAAAACTGGAACGACTACCAGGGTCTCCACGCCGGCCACATCCACGTGCAGGATGTCGGGCAGGCCACTTTGACGCTCAAAAAACAGGGCGGCGGTCAGGCGCTGCTCAACCTGAAAGCGATCATCCTGCGCAGGCAATAAGCGTGCGCGCCACCGCGAACACCTAAAACAGTCTGTCCCCGGTCAGCACGCCAGCCTGCCGCCCTCGACAGCAGTGCCGCGGTCGAATACCCTGCTTGAATCACCAATGGATCTACGACACAAACAACGAATCATGCTCTCACCACTTCTCACTTCCGGAAAACGTCTCTTCTGCTCTCTCCTCGTGACTGCCGGCTTGTGCGCCGCGCTCGCCACGATTCACGCCGACGAGCGGCCCCCGAATATCATTTTTCTCTTCGCCGATGACTGGGGATGGGGAGACCTCAGTTGCCACGGACACGAGCACTTCAGGACCCCCCATCTCGACAAGCTTGCCGCACAGGGCACCTCGTTTACCCAGTTCACGGTCGCCAGTGGGGTCTGCTCGCCGAGCCGCGCTGCCGTCATGACCGGGCATTACCCGGCCCGCTACAGCATCCACCAGCACTTCGCCGATCCGCAGCACAACAAGAAATGCGGCATGCCGGACTGGCTCGATCCGAGTGTCGTGCAACTTCCGCGACTGCTCGGCAAGGCCGGCTACAAGACCGCGCACTACGGCAAGTGGCACCTGACCAACTCGGGCTGTGATGACGCGCCGCATCCCTCCGCCTATGGCTATGATGACTCCGGGGTGTTCAACGGCTACGGCCCGCAGATTCCGGCCTCGGATGCCACCACCTACGATCGGACCATCGACTTCATCCGCAAGCACCGCGATCAACCGTTCTTCATCAACGTGTGGATGCACGAACCGCACACGCCGCATTGGCCGAAGCCAGAATTCCTGGAGACATTCAAGGACCTCGATGAGCAGCACCAGGTCTATGCCGCCATCCTTGCCGAGGCGGATCACGGTGTCGGACGCATCATGCAAGCACTCGACGAGCTCGGCCTCGCCAAGGATACACTGCTTATTTTTTCCAGTGACAACGGCCCGGAGAGAACCGGTGGAAGCAAAAGCAAGCATCACGGGGATAATACCGGCAAAGCCCTTGGAACTCACTACTCGGTCGGTTCTTCGGGCGGACTCCGTGCCCGCAAGCGCAGCCTCTACGAGGGCGGCATCCGGGTGCCCTTCTTCGCCCGCTGGCCCGGCAGGATCGCCGCCGGGGAGACCGACGACCAGACCGTGATCAGTGCTGTCGACCTGCTGCCGACTTTTTGTGAATTAGCCGGTGCCGCGCTTCCGCAAGACTACACGCCCGACGGCCAGAGCATGGTCGATGCCCTGCTTGGCAAGGAAGTCACCCGCAACAAGCCGCTCTTCTGGCAATGGCGCGGCCCGGGCTCAGGCGACAACTGGCCACAGCTCGGCATCCGGGACGGGAAATGGAAGCTGGTGAGCAACAGCGACGGCAGCCGCATGGAACTCTACGACATTCCCCGGGACCGGGCAGAGCAGAACAACCTTGCAGCCCAGCACCCCGAAATTGTCGAGCAACTTACCGAGGTGCTGCGTTCGTGGGAACAATCACTGCCCGCGCAACCCGCCGCACACTGTATCTCGAAGCTCAGGAAGTAGCGGCAGGCAACAGCAGGTCACTGCACTGCCGGGTTCACATCCTCATTGGTGACCTTGCCCGACACATCGTGATGCCGAGCCACCAGCACGGCCTCGCCGTGGCGGCGCTCCACGGTGACTGAAAGAAATCCTCCCTGAACGGCCAGGTAACGGTGCTCCGGCTCTACCCGGTCCGGCTTCCAGCCGCCGGCATGCCTGTCGGAAGCGGCCCCGCAGGAAAATTCCTTCACGCCGGTGCGACCATCCACCGAGACATACTGCCAGTGCCGGTCGCCACAGACCACGAAGGCGTTGCGCTGTGCAGCGAGAAAATCGCGGATCACATCCCCCTCGTAGGTGAAGCCCTTGTTGGCATGGTTATCTGCTTTTCCGGATCGATCGGGACCCACCACTGGGGTCGGCGAGATCAGCACACGGAAGGTCGCGTCCGACTCCGCGAAGGTGCGCAGAAACCACTCCATCTGCTCTTTGCCCCAGATGGTCTTCTCCGGTCCGTCCGGCTGGGTATTGGGGCTGCGGTAATCGCGCCCCTCCACCAGCCAGACCTGCAGGTCCCTGCCCCAGCGAATGGTCCGGTAGTTGTCCTGCTTCACGGGGAACTGTTCGCGAAAAAGATCGAGTCCCTGCTGCCAGGTCAGCTCGCCGTAATCCACTCCCGGCCAGCAGTCGTTGCTGATAGTGTCATGGTCGTCCTTGATGAAGTAACTGGCCACCTGGCAGTGGAAACCCGACAGGTTGGGCAGGCCGTAGAGACGGTTCCACTTGAATCGCGCGAGTTCCACGTTGGTGGCAAACGGGTCGGGCTTGTCATAGTACTCGATGTCACCGGCATGCACGAAGAAGTCCGGGTCGAGAGCGCGCATCTCAGGGTAGATCCGGTGACCGGCGGGGCTGTCGCGCCGCGGGTAATCCTGGCAGGAGGTGACCACGAAGGTGACGGGAAGCTCCCGGTCCGCGGCGGGCGCGGTGCGAAAGGTCCCATCCACTGTCTGCCCGGACTCGCCGGCAGAATCCCGACTCTCGACGGTAAGGGTGTATGTTTCGCCCGGCTCAAGCCGCTCGAGCCGGTAGTGCTTGGTGTAATCCTTCTGCGCATCGACCGGCAGCCAACCACTGTCGGCTTCCCTGCCATCGCTGGCGCTCCAGGTGACACGCACGCTGCCCGCGGCACCGGGAACCGCCCCCCGCATGGTATCGAGCGTCATACCCTGCGGCAGCTGCTCGACCATACCCGGCGGTTCAGGGGCTCCCTTGCCGTCCATCTTCGCCGGCACAAGAAAGTCCGCCCCATCGTGGTTGGCTTCGGCGTGACGGGTGAGGCGCATCCATAGCAGGGCGGAATTCTGATCAACCTCGCCGATCTTGATCCCGTTAGCCTGAAAGACACCGGCGAAGACCGGCACGGCCGGAACCAGCAGGCACAGGATGAAAAGCAAACAACGGCGCAGCCTCACAGTCTCCTGATCTTCAAATTTCTGAACCAGACCGGGTCCTGATGGTCCTGCAGCAGGATGGGCCCCTCCCAGCTGCCGAAGCCTTCCTGTCCACGGTACTTGCTGCGCTCGAAGCGCTGCCGCCAATCCTCCGAACCGTATTCCTGGGAGACGATCTTCTCGCCGTTGAGCCAGTGCTCGATCTGCCTGTCCTTTACCACGATGCGCGCCCGGTTCCACTCGCCCACCGGCTTGAGCGGCTTGTCATCGGGAGCTGCCACCAGCTCGTAGAGCGAGCCCGCCCGGTGGGTCGGATTCTCGCGGTCGCGGTGCTGCTGGTCATCAAGGATCTGGTACTCCAGCCCGAGTTTCCCCTTGGTGCGGTATTTCACCCCGCTGTTTCCCGCCGTCGAGATTTTCCATTCAAAGCTGAGCTCGAAATCCTTGTAGGATTCCCTGGTGATGATGTCTCCTCCGCCGGAATGGCGGTGGACGACGCCTTCATCGATGCTCCAGCCGCGGCTCACCGGCTTGCCCTTGATATCTGTCCAGGCGGAGAAATCTCCCGCTGCGAACAGGTCGGTCGCTTCGTCGTCATCACCCGCATCTTTCAATAACACCGTGCGCAAAGGTACACTGCGCCCGCTGCTCTTGAACTCCTCCAACTGCGCCTGCAAGCGCTGGACGACCTCCGGGTGCCTACTGTAGAGGTTGGACGTTTCACCCGGGTCGTTCGCCAGATCGTAGAGTTGTCCCGGCGCCTCAGGATCTTTCTCTTCCAGCGCGTAGGGCTTCATCCTGCTGTTGTAGTTATTGCCTCCGGACCCCTGATGATCGAGGTACTTCCAGCTGCCCTCACGTATCGACAACTCCAGCGACATGGTCTGCTGCAGCATGGAAGGCCGCACCGTTTCTTCTCCCTGGGAGCCTGTCAGGACTGGCAGCATGCTGAAACTGTCTTCCGCCGCCTCGTTCGGAAGCGGCGCGTCGACAATCTCCGCGCAAGTGGCTATCACGTCCGTCAAGCTCAGCAACTGGTCACTGGTCGAACCGGGCTCGATTTTTCCGGGCCAGCGCACGATGAACGGCGTGCGGTGCCCGCCCTCCCACTGGTCGCGTTTCACGCCGCGCCAAGGCCGGGCCCCATCGTGGCCATACATCTCGCGCATGTGCAACACGGCGGTCACCTCCGGCCCGTTGTCACTGGCGAAGAAGACCAAGGTGTTGTCTGCAACTCCCAGGCGCTCAAGCGTGGCGAGCAGCTCGCCGACGATGAAATCCATCTCGAAGATGAAATCGCCGTGTGGTCCGGCCTCGGTGCGGCCCTTGAACTGCTCGGCCGGGAAAGACGGCAGGTGCACCGCCTGCATCGAATGGTAGAGAAAAAACGGCTTGCCGGGGTGCGCGGCCACGTGCTGCTTCAGAAAAGCTCTGCTTTTCTCCAGGAAAACCAGGTCGATTTCCTCGTGATCGAAACCATCGGCCACCATGCCGTGGCGGCAGTCCCCGCCGTATTCGTGCCTGGGCAAGAGGCTCTTATCCAGCATGCGTGTCGGCGGCACCGGGATCCGGTCACCGTCGATGAAGGCATACAGCCAATCGGTGGTCGGGCAACTCACCGTGCCGAAGAATTGATCGAAGCCGCGGTGGATCGGGGAATCGGGAATCGGGCGTGAATAGTCGATGGCTTTCACCCCGTTGATGCCCTGGTCGGTAATGCGCTCACCCTGCTTGTCGAAGAAGCTCATGCCGATATGCCACTTGCCGATACACGCCGTGGCATAGCCCTTGTCACGCAGCATCTGCGGAAGGGTCAGGCGCCCTGCCTCGATCAGGTTGGGCCCGCCCGCACCGGTGAAAACTCCCTTCATGCCGGTGCGAAACTGCATCCGACCGGTCAGGATACTGTAACGGGTCGGCGTGCAGACCGTCGACGGGCTGTGGGCATCGGTGAATCGCATGCCCTCGGCCGCCATGCAATCCAGGTGAGGCGTTGGAACCTTGGATTCCGCATTGTAACAACCGACGTCCCCGTAGCCGAGGTCATCCGCGAGGATGAACAGGATATTCGGCAATGGCTCCGCATGTCCTGCTGCAGGGCAGGGAGAGGCTGCTGTCAGCATTGCCGCTGCAAGCGCGATTAAAAAAAAGATGCGTCTCATCCGTGGTCTCTTCATACAGTCTCTCCTCGGGCCGCGTTGACTTGCCGCGCAACTCATTGCATCAACGCCCAATCAGGCGTGATGCATGATACCGCATGGCATATGCACCACAGAAAATACCGTGAACTTGTCGCCAACCTTTCACCTACAAACCCAGCGACATGACGCGCCCGAATTTTCTGGCCACCGTTCCATGACCCATTCATACTGGCCTTTGCCTGCCATGAATCGAGCAACCACTTTTTTTTCACGTGCCGCCTTCCTCGCTGGTATCGCCATACTGCTTTTCACCGCGGAGACTTTTGCCGAGCACCATGCCGAGACTTCGACAGCGGAACGACCGGTTGATGACACGGCCATCCGCGCCCGCTTCGACAAGGAGCTCACCGACTTGATGGAAAGTGGCCAGACGACCGAAATCGACGTCTTGCTCACCGGCCTGCAGAACAAAAAAGTGTCCGCCGAACACCATTTCGCGCACCCTCGACCCAACCAAGCTGATGTGGACAAAGCGGCACTTTTCGAGCGCGCACGCAAAGCCTCGCTCATCCTCGGCCGGGTTTTCCAATGCGGCAAATGCGACCGCTGGCATGGCAACCATTCCGGAGCCGTGCTCATCGACCCCTCTGGCATCGCGGTGACCAACTACCACGTCATGGACCAGAAAGACTCCGGAGCCTTCGGCGCCATGGACACCGACGGCCAGGTTTATCCGGTTGTCGAGATTCTCGCGGCCTGCGAGCCGGATGACGTGGCCATCGTTCGCCTTGGCAGGGGCGAGCGCCAGGATGCCTTCCCCTTTGTGCCCCTTTCCACGGGTGACCCGACCGGAGCGAGCATCCGCGTCATCAGTCATCCGGGAGGAAACTTCTACACCGTTTCAGAGGGGATCATCGCCCGCTATTTCCTGAACCAAAAGAACAGCGCCGAGCGTCTCCAGATCACCGCGGACTTCGCCCGCGGATCCAGCGGCAGCGGGGTATTCAACGACAAGGGTGAACTCACCGGAATCGTCATCGCGACACACTCGCTCTACTACGACGAACACGATGGCGTGCAACGCAACCTGCAGATGGTCGTCAAGAGTTGCGCCCCGGTGACCGGCGTGCGCGCGCTGTTTGAATAAAAAACGGAAAACAGCGGCTGGGAGAGCGCGTACAAACCCTGCCCATCTCACGCAGAACCTTTCTCGATTCCACGCGCGCTGGCTGTTATCAAACACTGCATCCCTCTGAAATGTTACCTCGCCCGCGCACCTTGGACTGCCGTGAGGAGGAATACACCGACGAGACTCCCAGTCACTCGGCAGTCTCCCTGGTAGAACGCGCGCCTCTCGCGCAGCAGTTCCCGGGCCCGGTTGATGCGGATATCGATCTGGTAACTGCGCGCAGAGCTGCGGGTGGCTTAACGCAGATGCTATCCGAAGCGCAACGCACAAAAAATCGCTCAGAGCTTCAGGATCTCTCGGCCGCTGCTTGCGATGCCCTCAGGCACCGAAGGCCACGTGAATATACCAGCGCTCGAGCGGCAGATCTCCCGCGGATCAACTCCGTAACCCCGGGATTTCCGTAAAACTCATCCTTGGGTCTGTAATTCGGGGACATCAGGCTGCCCCAGCCGCTTAACCAGTGCATGCAGCTGTGCTATATCCACGGGTTTGCTCAATACTGCATCAGCGCCCGCATCCAACATCAACCGGGTTTCCTCACCGATCACTGCAGCAGTCAGGCCAATAATCGGCGTTGATTTGTTCTGCTCCCGAAGCAATCGGACGAATTGATAGCCGTTCATTTCAGGCATAAAGATATCCGAAAGAACAAGATCCACTTTGTTCTCTTTTATTTTCTCGAGCGCTTCCTCGCCATTGCCGGCCAGCTCGACGCGGGCGCCCGCTTCCTCAAGGAGATGCTTTGTCAGCAGCTGAATTGTCTGATTGTCTTCTACCAGCAGGATATCCAGTCCTTGCAGAGAGGCGTTCGATTCTGATTCCTTTTTCTTGGTTGCGGCGGCATCAATGGTTTGTGCGGTGAACGCCAGGATAAATCTACTGCCCCCGGCTGATCGCTCCTTAAAGGAGAGATCGCCACCGAGTTGATGGGCGATGCTTTTCGAAACCGAAAGTCCCAAGCCTGTGCCGGAAGCCTTGCTGTCGCCGCGATGGAACGGGAGAAAAAGCTTTTCAAGCTTCGTTGGATCAACACCCATGCCATCATCCTCAATGATGATTTCAATACTCAATTCCTCTTTCGTGATCAAATCGATCGATGCCATTACAGAAACCTCCGAGCCCCCAGAATGCATAATCGCATTCTTCAGGAGGTTACTGACAATCTGTTGCAGCAGCTGAGGATGCGTCATGATGTTGACCCCCTCGATGGTCTCGAGCTTGCCAAGCATCGTCATGCCATGCTGATCGGCCAATGGCCTGAGGGCGAGGATCTGATCCGTAAGTAAATCAGCCATCAGAACAGGACGGAAAGAAGCCGATTTTACCGGATCCGGTTGGGCAACGGATTTCAAGGTATCGATTACTCCCAGCAGTTGATCGGTCAGGGAGGAAAATAATTTTTCTCGATCAAGAGCCTCATCGAGTCCTTCTTTATTCAGCAGCATTTTCAGGGCAGCCGCAGGAGTCCGCAGTTCATGCCCGATCACTGCGTAAAGTTCTTTTTCCCGCTGCTTCTGGGCTTCGAGAGTTTGAGCAATTTTCTCGGCTCTCTGAAGAGAATCTGCCAGGCGCTCACGCTGTAACCGGGCCAGCTTCGCATAAAAAATGCAGGTCCCGGCAACGATGGCGAGGATGGTCAATATCGAGGAGGCGGCAATGATTGCCTCGAGGC
>JBDQJG010000010.1:0-30924 GCA_040263955.1 Verrucomicrobiales bacterium | reverse complement strand
CTCAGGCTCAGGCTCAGGCTCAGGCTCGGGCTCGGGCTCAGGCTCAGGCTCGGGCTCAGGCTCGGGCTCGGGTTCAGGTTCGGGTTCGGGTTCGGGTTCGGGTTTGGGCTCCTCTGCCGGCACAACCTCCGGATCCACCGGGTGCTCCACAAGCAGGTCGATCGGGATAACGACTTCCTCGCCGGCAAGCAGCTCCGCGGGGGTGAGCACAACCGGCCTGTCCACGAACAGCAGCAGGTGCAGACCAAGGCCCAGGCCCATGGCGGGCAGCCACCTGAACAGGGTATGGATCTCGCGCGCGGCGGCCATGATATGCTATTCCACCGCTGCCCCCGTTTCCGGCTCCGGTTTCTTAACGATTCCGAGACTGGTGATACCGGCGGCTCGCGCCTCCTCGAGCACCTCGACAAATTGCCCGTATGCACTCTCTCGATCGCCACGAATCTCCGCACGCACCACGCCCTTGGCGGCGTGCTCGAGCAACGCATCACGCAACTCCTCACGGGCCACCAGCTTGCCATTCAGTGTCAAGCTGCCCGCCGCGTCGACACCAATCCGAACCACATCCGGACGCTCCTCCTGCGCCACAGCCATGCCACGTCCAATGGGCAGGTCGATGAACGCTTCCGGTTTCTTAAACTGGCTGCTGATCATCAGGAAAATCAGCAACTGGAATACCACGTCGATAAGCGGGGTCAGATCGAAGCTGGCATCGATCCGCCTGCGGCGCTGAATCGGGAACTCGTTCATTGGTTCACCTTCCCGCCGGCAACGCTATCCCCTTCGCCTCCCTCGCGCGTCCACTCATCCAGATGAGACACCACCTCGTTCAGGTCGTGGGCAAGGTGATCGATACGCGCCTCGTAGAATCGTGTCATGGCAATCGCCGGAATCGCCACCACGAGACCGGCCACGGTGGTAAGCAGGCCCGTCCAGATGCCATCGGCAAGATCGGACGGGCGCACCGCATCGCCCAGCACCGCGATATTGGCAAAGGCCTGCACCATGCCCCAGACGGTTCCCAGCAGCCCGATCAGCGGAGCGATATTCCCGATGGTGGCCAGCAGGCGCAGGCCGCGCTCGTGCCGGTTGAGCAACCGATTGGCCTCCCGTGAGGTGACATTGCGGACATGTTCAGGTCCACCCGCAAGCCCCTTCATGTACGCGCTGGCAACCTGCACGAGTGGATTGCGTGAGGCGACAAGGCGTCCCTCCTCCAATCCTGCGCGAATGCATTCCAGTGAACGACCGACCCGATAGCCGCGCGGAAAGAAATACAGCGCCCGCTCGAAAATCAACACGGCGGCGAGAAGCGACAGTCCGAGAAGGGGCCACATGATCAAACCACCCTTCAGGAAGAGTTCGCCGAGACTGGAATCGTTCATGGCTGATTACTGAGTACCTGTTCGCAAGGGGATGTAAAACAAAAGCTGTAGCTGCGATCACCAGGCCCGGAACGGGAACCAGACACTCGGGCCCTAAAATTTCACCTCAATACCGGCATAGATAGAACGCGGGGCACCAGCACGCGGTCCCTCGGGAAGACGGCTGACCAAGTGACTCTCGTCCAGCAGGTTCTGAATACCAGCAAGCAAGCGGACATTTTCGCGCAGCAGGTAATGGGCACTCAGGTCGAGTAAGAACACTTCATCGATGATTCCCTGCCGCGAACTGTCAACCGGCGCAGCGCGATTGCGCGCCGTTCCGAAAGCCTCGCTGCTGTAGGTCGCGAGCAGGTTGATGCCCCACCGCTCAGCCGCCAGCCCGATTCCCGCGCTGAGCTTCCACTCCGGAACATAGGGAATGTCTGCTCCGGCACGACCGCCCGCGTAGATATTGTCCGCTCCGCCAGTCGCAAGTGTTCGCGACAAGGTCGCCTGCGTCCACGTGGCACTGAGGTGAAGCGGCATGCTGATGGCGCTGCCGCAAAGAGGGTCACAGGAAACTGAAGCCTCTACCCCATAAACCTCGGCCTCCCCTGCATTCACGGTGGCATCTCCCCCGAGCCCGGCGTCGGTACCGGTCAGGTTATCAAAGTCACTGAGAAACGCGACAAGCTCGAGCCCGAGTTTTTCGGTCCGGCGCCGCAGGCCCAATTCGTAGCCGATACTTTCCTCGATCTCAACGCCACCCTCGAGATGGGCACGGGGGCTGGGCACCGAAACTCCCCTGTAGACACCGCCAAAAATGTGGGTTGCCTCGGAGACCTCATAATTTGTCCCGATCCCCGGCGCCAGGTAATCAATGTTGCCGTTGCGCACCGCTGTCACCCGGTTCTGTGAATTGGACTCGAAATCGGTATTGTGCAGCGCAATCGTTTCGTAACGCAAACCCGGACGCAAGCTGAATGCTCCTAACTCGATATTGTCCTCGATCCACAAAGCCAATGCCTCGCTCTGCTGGTAACGGTTGCCCCCGGAACCAGGCTCGCCACGAACGATTTCCTCAAATCCGGCCGGCCCTACAAGGACGCTGTCATCGCGTTGAAAACGGCGAATCTCATCGACGTGGTAGCGAATTCCCAAGTGTAATTCGTGCTCGATACTTCCGGTGGCGGTCTCGATATCGGCTGTCAGTTGGCTTCCATAGAGGTGGTAGTCGCGCGCATTGGCTCGCAGGCCGAGTTCGCCCTCACCGCGCAGGCGTATGGCGTCGAAAGCAGCCGGAAAGCTTGTCGGACGCGCCAGCACCTCGTGCAAACTCTCACCGTTGACGTTGCGAATCTTATACCAGTTGCGAGCGAATGCATTGTAGTAGCCGGCCGCCCCGATGGTAATCCGGTCAGTCGGCTTGATGGTGTACTTGAGATAGCTGCGGTGGTGCTCGGTAGCTATGTGGTCGCGAAACGATCCGGCATAGCGGCGATAGGGATCGCGACGGAAATCCCGTTCGGTCAGGCCCACGTAGGTCTCGTCGGAATCAAATTCGGAGTACCCATACTTGGCCTCGAAACGCTGGTAGAGGGCGGAGTCCGGCTCCCAGAAGATCTTGAGCATCGGCTCGACCAAAGAGAAGCCGGTTTCCTCCGAGCGCGGCACGCCGGGGGCACCATCAATTGTCCGGTAGCCCTGTGACCCCTGGTAGAACGCCTCGAGCAGGTAGCCGAAGCGCCCCACTCCCGGAGCCTCGACACTGTCACCAACATAAAGTTGCCCCTGGAAGGTGCCCCATGATCCATAGGTGGCACGAAGAAAAACTCGATGGTCTTCCGGCACTGGGGTGGACAAATAATTGATTACGCCTCCCGTGGTATGGGGACCGAAACGTACCTGCGAGGATCCCTTGAGCACTTCGATTCCGGACATCCGTGCCGCCTTCGGCGAGTAATAAGCACCCGGCGACGAGTAGGGAGCAGGCGCGCTCAGAATGCCGTCTTCCATGACGGTGATCTTTTCATTGCGCGTGCCGTCACCGCCGCGAATGGAAATATTCGGAAAGTTGCCGAACCCATCCTCTTCCCGGACGTAGACCCCTGGAACTTCGTTGAGAATCCGGTTGCCGTTGACGTATCCCTGCTCGCGAATATCGGCAGCATCGAGAAAAGCGCCCGACCCCGACAGCTCGGTGACCGCTTCTTCGCTGCCGATCACCACCAGCGGATCAAGCTCAAACGCGCTCACCGCCGGTATAACCGGCTCGACCTGGAAAGGTTCAGGGGGGGCGCCGAAGCCGACAGACAGGGCAGCGACTGCGGTGAGGGAGGAGCTGATCAGGTATTTTATCATGTCTTTTTGAGACTTTGTCTCAATTGATCGTCGCCCAGAAGAGCAGATCGCAGTGAGCGGGTCAATCATATTTTGAGACTGCGTCTCAAAATCACCCTGAGGCCTGATGGTTATTGCAATGAGACGACGCTCTCAAGGCGATCCTGCACGCTACAGCCAGGGTGGCACGCGAGTTATGGCCGGGGCCCAGGGAGCCCGGTTCTCTCGCCACGCCGGGAGGAGCATACGGGCGCGCACTCCGACACCGCCCGCTCTCTTGCCGTTACTTATTCCCCAGCCTGAACCGGCGCCAGAGCTACCCGAAAACCAAGGTCCGTATCACGGCTACGCGGCTTGCTGTAGAGACGCTTCGAAGAGCGGCAGAGACTTTCCCCACTCGACCACGAACCACCACGAAGCACGCGAGCAGGCAACCCACCGCGGCCGACAGGATCACGCACAGCCAGTCCCTGATAGGTGCTGCGGAACCCGTCCTGGCACCATTCCCAGACGTTGCCATGCATGTCAGAAAAACCCCAGTCGTTCGCCTTGCGCGTTGCTACCGGGTGGGATGTGCCCTCCGAGTTCTCACTGTACCAGGCACCCGCATCCAGCTTGACAGAAAAATCTTCCTCCGAACCAGCCCGGCAGGCATGCTCCCACTGCGCTTCGGTAGGCAACACGTAAGCATAGCCTTCGGGCAGTTTCCCGGCGGCGCGCTCGCTTTCGGTCAACCTGCGACAGTAGTCCGTTGCCATCAGCCAGTTGACCTGCTCCACCGGATGCTCCGCACCCTGGAATCGACTGGGATTCTTCGCTTCCGCGCCCATGACCGCCTGCCACTGCTGTTGTGTCACCTCGGTCGCTCCCAGGTAATAACCGGAGAGTTCAACCGTGCGCACCGGCAGCTCATCCTTGCCCCCCGTGCCATTGAGATCTCCCATTCGAAAACTGCCCGGCTTCACCCAGATCATCTGCTGACCGATACCATTGGTGAAGGTTTTCTGTTTCTTCCCCGCTCCCCCGGTCGCCTCGGACTTCAAACCATCACCACACGCGACAAGACCCGTCAACAGGCAGCCCAATAACAAAACTCGTAAAACCTTCATGCTCGACAGTATGAACAACGGAAGAGGCAATCGCCAACCTAAATTTTACATTCCATGAACCGGAGTGCCAACTCACATGAGGGAGTAAGGATCCATGTCCCACACAACGATGACCCCATCGGGAATATCAACAGCTGCCAAGCCACCGGTAATCAGTTTTCGAATGCGTGCCGGGGAGGCCGAGCGCAACAGCACCTGGAAACGAAACTGCCCGTGTGCTTTCTCCAACGGGCAGGGAATCGCCTCGCCGACCACGACTCCCAGGCCTTCCGCTGATGCCTTCAAGTGTTGCGCAATGTCAAGCAGCACACGGTGCCCGGCTGCGGCGTCCCGGGAGCGACTGAGCAGGAGCGCGGCATGACGGAACGGCGGATACCCGAAGGCCTTGCGCATGGTGAATTCCTGCTTCGCAAATCCATCAAAATCCTGGTGCCTGGCGAACTGGATAGCCGGGCTCTCCGGTGAAAATGCCTGCACGACGACCTCTCCGGCCAGATCTCCCCGACCTGCTCTTCCGGCTACCTGGGTGAGCAACTGAAAGACCCGCTCAGCAGCTCGAAAGTCAGGCGTCTGTAACCCGAGATCAGCCTGCAGAACGCCGACCAGCGTTACTCCGGGAAAGTGCAGGCCCTTGGCGATCATCTGGGTGCCGACCAGGATATCGACCCTGCCCTTTTTGAAATCGTCCAGCACTTCCTGGAGATGTCCCTTGCGCGAGACGGTATCCGAATCGACCCGCGCAACCCGGGCACGGGGAAACTGCTCGGCCAGTGCCGCCTCTACCCGCTCGGTACCGAACCCGGATGCCCTGATCGAGGGATCGCCGCACTCGGGACAAACCCGGGCCGGCCGCTGCTGGTGCCCACAGATATGACACAGCAACTGCTCCCGTTTCCTGTGATAGGTGAGTGTCATGCTGCAATGCGGACAGCCGACCGCCTGGCCACATGCCAGACACTGCTGACTGCGGGCATAGCCACGGCGATTGAGAAACAGAATCACCTGTTCGGCGCGCTCCAGGCGCAGGCGCATCTGCTTCGCCAGCTCGACTGAAAAAATCGCCGGAGCGGCGCCCTGCGACCGCGGCTCACGACGCAAGTCGACCACCCGCACGACCGGCAACTCGCAACCATCAACCCGCCGCTCGAGGCGGCACAGATGGTACTTGCCCGCCTGAACATTGTGCATCGACTCGAGTGATGGAGTCGCACTGCCGAGAATCACCGGACAACCGACGATCCTGCCGCGCATCACGGCAACATCCCGGCCGTGATAGCGCGGCGAGCTGTCCTGCTTGTAGGACGGCTCGTGCTCCTCATCAACCACGATGATACCGAGATCGCGCACTGGCGCGAACACCACACTTCTCGGGCCGATCACGATCTTCGCCTCACCCGATACAATCCGGCACCACTCGCCGTAACGCTCCCCCTCGGAGAGCCCGCTGTGCAGCAATGCCACACCCTTTCCGGTGTGCACGAAGCGCGCCCGCATGCGCTCCATGGTCTGCGGTGTCAGCGCGATTTCGGGAACCAGCAGGAGTGCCGATCTGCCACCCGCCACCACCTCATCGATGGCGCGGATATACACTTCGGTCTTGCCACTTCCGGTTACTCCGAAAAGCAATAACGGCTTGGGTTGCTTCTCGTGCAGCAGTCCGGAAATAAAGGCGATTGCCTCGGCCTGCTCGACATTCGGCTCTGGAGGCTTTACCGGCACGATCCCGTCGTCACCATGAAACGGATCGCCCAAGGGGCGCATCTCGAGGCGCAAAAGCCCCGCCTTTTCCATTTTGCGCGCCATCGCGAAGTTTGCTGCCCGCGTTCCCGGCAGGGCTTTGATCGGCAATTCCCGCTGCGGCACGGCGCATAAGGCTCTGACGATTTCGCGACGGCGCGGGGAACGCTCGAGGCCATCCGCCGAGACTCCGTCTATCAGGACGAGCCACGTCTGCATCGCGGAGCGCACTCCTCCCTTCCATACCCCAGCCGGCACGAACGAGCGCAGCACCAGCTGCCTGGGCGCCCCGTAATACTGCGCCACCCAATCACCCAACTCCACCAGCTGAGAATCGATAACCGGCGTCGGAAAGAGCAGCTTGAAAAACGAACGGATTTTCTCGGCGGCGAGACCAGGCACCGACGGTTTGGCGGACAATCCGACAACGATTCCATTGGCAACGCGCTTTCCGAGGGGCACGGCGACCAGGCTGCCCAAGGCAACTTTACCGCTGTGCTCGGAGGGCACGCGGTAATCCAGGACAAGCCCTCCTCCCGAATCGATGGCGACCTGCACAAACACGCCACCATGATGCGCCAGTTTCAGCTTTTCGTCGCGCCCGGATAACCTTACGCAAGAAAAAATTTCGGTTGCTGATCCGGCGCCACGAAAGAACTCTCGGCATTCACAGGGACAGGCCTTGTCGCTGCAAGCCTCAAGCAGTTGGGAGCAACTCCATCACCGACAAGCGAGCCCAATTTGTTCCCGCGAGACGCACCCGATCCGTGCCCCCGGCATCCAAGGCACAGCACTGCCTGCCCGCAGACCTCTACCCGCAAAAAAAAGTGCCCGGCTGGAAATCCAGCCGGGCACCCGCTATTCAAAGCGTGTTACGTTTCTTCAGTATTAGAAGGAAACGCTCAGCGAGACTCCGCCGATCACTTCGTCATCGCCTTCATAGAGGTCGGCAAATTCAGGAGCATGAGTCACGATGTCCCTGTCGTCAGTCGGGAACACAGCGGCGACATAAGGAGTCAGTGTTGCAGAACCCGTCAGCGCGACCGGCACCCCAAGAGAGAACGTCGAGTGTGCGTAATTCTCGTCAAGGAATCCAACGTTCACCGAAGCCTCTAAGGCTACGACATCACTGATTGCCATACCGTATCCCAAGGATACTTCGGTATAATGCGTCTCAAGATCCATGTCGTAGGCATACACTGCCCCTACGGCGATTCCACCGACCTCGGTTCCAAGTGAAACGAACAACTCGTTCGTGTCGTCTTGGATATCTCCTTCCCGACTCTCGGGGTAGTAATACCATGTGTGACCGATTGCTACATCGAACGCTCCGATGGTTGTTCCCAAGCTGATGTAGAAGTCAAGCTCATCTGTGATGTCATTGTCACCGCTCTGCTCTGTAGGATTCACATACCAAGTGCCAATTCCAAGACCAACGCCGTCTGTCAACGGCATGGAGAGATCAAGTCCGGTCCATATTGCATCCTTCCCGAGGTCAACACCACGGAACATGTAACGACTGTCAAAACCGGAGCTAAGCTGGCCGGTAATTCCATAGTCTGCAAGAACCCCATCGGCCGCAGGAGCAACCGGAGCGGGCATAGGTGCCGGAGCGACTCCCGCCTGCAGAGAGACGAGGCTCGCAGCAGCGGCAACCGCAGATGTCACGATTAGTTTGCTAATTTTCATTTACTTATTTTTGTTGTTTTTGTTGTGTGTGAGGTTGGAGGCCTGAAAGCCCTCTTCTCCCCATGTAATACTTATCTCTTCTTAACTTTCTTTCCACAATTTTTTTGGAAAAAATACAACCCTCTAAAAATCCAGTATCTACGCGGGATCAGCGCTGCTGAAAAACTTCAAAAGCCGCCAACACCGCCCTTACTTGAGGAGAAGTCACTCCGCATGGCCACAGCCTGAAGGCCGATTACGTCTACCAGAAGTGCAACTGCGCACGTGACTCTGAATCCGTGCACTCCGAAAGAAGAAACATCCCTGAGCGCAAGCCACGCCATCCGACCCGTCCAGCGGGGATCATTCCAGATCACTGGCAATGACCGAATGCTGTTCTCTCTGACCGAGCTCCCGCGCCTGTGAAACCACCTGATCGCGATCCGGATCGAATCGATAACCGTGACAATTCGGGCAAAGCGTCACTTTTGCAGCCACAATGCTGTCACAACTGAGGCACACCTTGTACTTGCCAGGATCCTGGATGATCTTCGCTGCCTGCTGCGCGCGCTGCTGTAATGCGTCACTGCCGTCTTTCATTTGCCAGATTCAATACGAAACTTCCCGAGTGATGGATCCTCTACTCGGGAATATACGCCATCATCGCTGGTCCGCTCGAAAAAATATGCTTGCCGAGCACAGAACCCCCGGCCAATCGGCCAGCAACCCTCACACTCCAATTCTTGACCCCTGAACCGATCCTCTACACAATCCAAGGCGATAACAGCTCGGCTTCCATAATCCGATGCGCAAGCTTGTTCCCGCTCTCATCGCACGTGCACATGGAACAGAACGGGACCTTCTGCCCGAGGCCCCTTCGATAACATCGCCCGCCAAACGGGCCCCAGCGAAACCACGGGGTGCCGCTTACTCTTTCGCCGCAAGCTGTGCTGCCGCCCGTCCCTTGATGCGCCCGGCCGCATTCTTATGAATCACGCCTGACTTCGCAGCCCGGTCGGCCCGCGAAAACACGTCCGGCAAAAGCTTCCCTGCCTCGTCCAACTTCCCTGCCTCCACAAGCAACCGAAACTCCTTGCGAGCTACCTTCAAGCGACCCGAAACCTGGCGGTTCTGACGCGTCTTGGTCTCGGTCTGACGGATACGTTTGCGAGCTGATGCTGAGTTGGCCATTGCAGTATTTTGAATTCCGCACAATTGCGGGAGCGGAACTTAGGAGGTTTTATCTTCCTGTCAAGCAACGAGAAGTGCATTCCTGACCGCAAAAGATTTCTCTTTCTCGCACGCTTACACCCTGACACCAACGCTCGTCACCTCACACCCGAGGCTCAGCCGCTTCCTGCCTTACGCACACGATGCTCCTCTGCCAGCTGCCTGGTTGTGATGACAACCGGGGAGCCTACCGGTACGCGCTTGAACAAGTCAATGATATCCGCTGAGGCCATGCGCACGCAGCCATAGCTTGTCGGCCTCCCGAGGGTGCGTTCCTCCGGCGTTCCATGAATGTAGATGCATCTTCCGAATGCATTGCGCGTGGATGAACAGGTGCCCTCGAGCCAGAGAATGCGGGTTACGATCGGGTCCCGACCGGGCGCATTGGGAGGCAGGACTTCTCCGGTTCTCTTGCGCGACTTGAACACTGCGCCGGGTTCTGCTCGCGAACCGATTTTTTTCGCCACCCGCAAGGTTCCCACCGGCGTCTTGTAACTGCCCGGCGCATCTCCCAAACCAAATCGGGACGTGGAAACCGGATACCTCCGCAGCCGATAACCTTCCTGGTAGAGTGCCATGCGTTGATCGGGAACGCTGATTACAAGCTCGCTCTCACGCATGTCGCGGAAAGACGAGCATGACGATGAAACCAGCATCAACCCGAGCGACAGCAAGCCCCTTTGAAGTATCGTTCTCATGCTATAAAAATTCTGTGGAAGATTTCACTGGTCACCGCCATGCCGCTACCCGGGACAACCGAAAGCGGCAACATCGCCGAGCCAGCGAAAACCGCATGGCTCTTTATGTCTTCGACGAGACGAGGATGCAACCTTATTGGCAGCGAAAGCGCCTGATTGAGAGCTCACCGGGGCGATTGCGCCATTCCACCTTTTTGATCTGAAACCTCGTATGCAAACTGGCCATGAGGGCTGGCCACAGCATACCTCGAAAGGCTTCGAAAGCTGCCCTCGGTATCTTTTTGTCGCTGAAGCAATCCAGACGCTTGCCTCCGGACCGGGAACGGGCCAATTTGCCCGCAGGTTTCCAATGATCACGAAACTCACCCGCAAGCTGCCCTTCACACCCGATACCATGACGAAGAGACCAAGCATCGCCGGCTGCCTATCCACAAGCATCGGCCCCCTCTTCTTCTTACTCATATCGCCGCTGATCCACTGCAGCTCCCTCCGGGCCCAGAATGTCCCCGAAGACCTCTTCGGGGATGAGCACGTTCGCGAGGAATTCGGCATCAATGATTTCACCACGCCATCGATCCGAAAACTTTTCGATGAACTCGACAAACTCGGCACGCTTCCCTATGAAATTCTTCGCCGGGACCACGAAAGTCGCCCCCCGCCCGACCGCAGCAAACTGGCCCTTACACTCGGTGTCCTGATCGCAGACGGCTTCCTCGCAGTGCAATGCGAAAAAGTCGATGAACTTGAACCGGTCGGCAAGGCCATCCTCGATTATGCGCGCGCGATCGGAGCCCATGACCGGGTCAGCAAGCACGCCAAAAGCCTGCTCGAGGGTAGCCTGCTCGGCAACTGGAGCGGCCTGCGCATGGAACTGGCGGCCACCCAGGCCGATGTCGAAGCAGAGATGGTTCTGCTGCGTGACTCGGAAATCGCGCACCTGATCAGCCTCGGCGGTTGGATCCGCGCTTTCCAGATCGCCAGCACCACGACCGGGGAATCCTACACGCCGGAAAAAACGCGCACACTCGGGCGCTCCGACATCATCGACTACTACCTCTCCGGGCTGGAAGATCTGCACCCCTCCCTGCAGGAGAAAGAACACATCAAGCAACTGCGCGAAGGCATCGCTTCCGTCCGTGACCTTGTCGATGTTCCTGAAGGCATGACATTCCAACCTGCCGAGGTCGCCCGCCTGCGGGAAATCGCTGATGGGCTTATCGCCTTGATCGTCGACAAATAACAGCGCTGACGGATCAAGCCTCGCCGATCATGCCGGCCGTGCGTCCGGTACAACGCCTGCCCGCGTCCCCAAAGAGAGCGGTCCGCAGCAGGTCAGTGACTTGCGCCACCTCGGCCCCCTCATGGAGTCGCCATGATCAGGCGCACGCAATCAGTTCGCAACGGCGCCTGTCGGATAGCCTCATCGAGTGCCTGCCGTTCGCCGAGGGCGAGCGCCATTTCATCTTCCCGGATCGGGTGCCCCAACTCACGGAGTTTCTCGAGCCGACCGATTTCGGCGTCCAGCTTTTCTGCCATGATGACCAACGCAGCCTGACGCTCACGCCCGGCAAGCTTCTCGGCCCGCTGCTCCGCGGCAGCCATCATGGCTGGTAGCACCGCACGCAGGTTGCCAGCGTTCTTCCGCAGCCATTCGACTTCTCCAGTGGCTGCCCGGGCAAGCAATTGCCCTCCAAACTGCTTCGAGCGCTCCTTGCCGTGATGATCAATCAGAACCGCCACCGGTGTCGGAGGCAGGAACCGCTCGGCATGCAGACGAGGAGGTGCCACGCACTCGATCACGAACACTGCCTCTACCAGCAGGGCCTGTTCGGGAGCTCCTCGAATCCGCAGGAATGCCGCATTGCCGGCATCGGAGGCGAGCAGACTCTCCATGGCGGAGAGCACCATCGGGTGATCCCATGTCAGGAAGACGAGTTCCTCGCGGGCCAATGCGACCTCACGATCAAACGTGATCGACAACCCGTCCGTGGGCAGTCCCGGAAACGCCTCGGCGTCGAACAGATTCTCCGGCTTGAGGAGGAATTCACTCTCTCCGAGGTCCTCCACGGTCACCCCGAAATGATCGACCAGGCGCAGGAAATAGCGCTGCAGCTGCCGGTCTTCATCGATTGCCTCGATCGCCTCCCTCAGCGACTGCCCTTGGGCCGGATGGTGCGAACTGATTTCCAGCAGGTGATTTCTTCCCGCTTCCAACTCCGTATCGATTGCAATGGCCGCCTCGCGCGTGCGCTCCACCAGACCCGGCAATGCCTCTTCCCAGGCCCGCCCCGGAAGGCTGAGGTCGGCCATTTCCGTGCCGAACTGCTTGAGAATTTCCCGCGAACCGTGCAGCGTGGAGGAAAATGCCCCCAGCCCCTGGTCATACCATATGGCCCAGAGCTCCTCCGGCGTTCCGAGCAGGTAGGGAACATGGATGTGGATCTCGCTGCTCTGACCGATGCGATCGAGCCGCCCGATGCGTTGTTCCAACAGGGCCGGATCCGGCGGCAGGTCATACAGGATGAGGTGATGAGCGAACTGGAAATTTCTCCCCTCGCTGCCAATCTCGGAACAGACCAGGATTCTTGCCCCATCCGCGTCGGCAAACCACGCTGCATTCCTGTCGCGTTGCAAAAGGCTCAAACCCTCGTGAAACAGAGCCGTCGCCGTGGTGCTGACGGTCTGCGTCAACGCCTCGTCGATACCGATCGCCGTCTGCTCGCTGTGACAGATGAGCACAAACTTTTCACCAGGCAGCTGATTGAGCATGGATGCAATCCAGTCGATTTTGACTGCATCCGGAGAACGGTCTTTCGGATTCTCCAGCCCATAGAGGTGAGGCAGCCTGGCGGGAAATCCCTCGAGCACGCTCCTGCGGTTCCTGAACATCACCCGGCCGGTGCCATGCAGATCCACCAATCTGCTGGTCAGTTCCTCCCTGTGTTTCGGGTCACTCGCCGCCACCGCATGACTGCCCGTGCCGGCGCCCAGCAGTTTGTCCAACAGATCCGTTTCGTCTGATGCCAGCGCCGCTCCACTGCGCAGCCGATCGGCCAGGGCAGAAACCTCACGAAAATGCCCGCACTCTTCGACGAATTCCTCGAGATCCGAAAAGCGATCCGGGTCCAGCAACTGCAATCGCGCGAAATGACCCTCGCGACCGAGTTGCTCGGGAGTAGCAGTCAACAGCAGCAAGCCCGGGGTCTTGCGCGCCACCCGCTCGACTGCTCGATACGCGGGACTCGCCTGCGCCGACGTCCACTCGAGGTGATGCGCTTCATCAACGATGAGCAGATCCCAACCAGCTGCCGCAGCCTGCTCCGCGCGTCTCGCGTCACCGGCCAGCCACGAGGTTGCACAGAGAACCAGTTGCTCATCAAGAAAAGGATTGTCGCTGCCCTCCCCGCCGCCCTCGATCGCGAGTGCTCGCTCCTCATCGAAGATACTGAAAGAAAGCGAAAACCTTCGGAAGAGCTCGACGAACCACTGATTGACGAGAGCATCGGGCACCAGGATCAAAATTCTGTGCGCCCTGCCGCTCAAGTAGAGCCGGTGCAGGATGAGGCAGGCCTCGATGGTCTTGCCCAGGCCGACCTCATCGGCAAGCAGCACTCGGGGCGCGAAGCGGTTGGCAACCTCATGGGCGATGTACAATTGATGCGGGATCAATGAGACCCGTCCACCGAGCAGACCACGCACACCGCGACTTCCAGTCACCAGCCACTGTTGCAACGTCCTCTGGCGCAGCGACCACAATTGTCGAGAATCAACCAATGCAGCCACCAGGCGCGCCTGAGGCTTCTGGAAGCCGATGCTGTCGCAAAGGCCGATCTCGGGCAGTTCGCGACCCTGGTCATCGATATAGACCAGGCAACCCTCCTGCTCGCGGACTTCCACGATCACGAAACTCTCCCCCGACTGATCTTTTACCGAGTCACCAGGACCGAACGCGACCCGCCGCAACGGGGCACCGCGAAGCGCAAAGGTGAAATTCTCACCCGATGCTGGAAAGCGCACCTGCACGCCGGCCCCGTCACAACCAGTAACCAATCCCAGGCCGAGCTCCGGCTGGGTTTCACTGAGCCACCGCTGACCAACTGTAAATTTCATATCGGCAGTCACCGTATCGAGTCATTGAGCCACGAGCCGGGCACAGAGGGTAAGCAGAATTCCCTGCTGCGCCATCATTTCCGTACCCACCGGCGACAATTCACTGCACAGCCAACCCGACCCGGTGCGACAAAAGCCCTGCCGCCGGATCCGCCGGATCTCGCAGAAAGTTTATTTTCGCGCCCTGTTGAACGCGCACAAAAGCCCTCGGATACCCGCCATCTCGATCGACGGATCGCGTCCACATCCCCAGAAATTCTTTCCCGATTTCTCGTTGCGGATACAGACATACGCCACGCTGTCGGACGCGGAGCCCGCTCCGATGGCATGCGAACGATAGTCACCGACGGCAAAGTCCTTCACCCCGAGCTCCGCGAGAGCCGCCGTGAACGCGTTGATCGGTCCATTGCCCTCGCCCACGAGCGCATGCTCCTGGCCGGACAATTCGACCCGGGCATGGCAGCAGACGTGACCAGGCTGGCCGGCATCATGATCAAGTTCGTAACTTACCAGGCGCAGCGGGCTGGAGATATTCACAAACTCCTCAGCGAACACTTCCCCGATCTCTTTCGCCCCCAACTCACCTCCCCTCGCGTCGGCTACGGCACTGATGACCGCACCCACCTCGGGGTGCATCGCCCTGGGGAGATCGAGACCATGGTAGCGATCGAGAATATACGCCACACCACCCTTCCCGCTCTGCGAGTTAATGCGGATGATCGCCTCGTAGCTTCTCCCCACATCTTCCGGATCAATCGTCAAGTATGGGACCTCCCACGGCGTGTCGCTGGCGGGGGAGAGACCGGCGCGCAGGTCCATACCCTTCTTGATCGCGTCCTGGTGGGATCCGGAAAACGCGGTGAATACCAGCTCTCCCGCATAAGGCTGCCTCTCGGGCACCCGCATCCGGGTGACCCGCTCGTAGACGAGCTTGATGGCCTCGAGATCGCTGAAGTCAAGGCCGGTAGGAATTCCGTGGCTGTTCATGTTCAAAGCCACGGTGACAATGTCGAGGTTGCCGGTACGTTCGCCATTGCCGAACAGTGTTCCCTCCACGCGGTCGGCTCCCGCCATCAGCGCCAACTCGGTGGCGGCGATGCCGGTCCCGCGATCATTATGCGTATGCAGGCTGATGATCGCCTTCTCTCTTGCTTTCATGTTGCGACAAAACCACTCGATCTGGTCGGCATGAACATTCGGAGTCGTCCACTCGACTGTCGCAGGCAGGTTGAGAATAATCGGGTTCCCTGCGGTCGGCTCCCAGACATCCATGACCGCCTCGCAAACCTCGAGCGCATACTCCACCTCGGTATCGGAGAACGACTCGGGCGAATACTGCAGGCGCACGTCAGTATCCGGCAGGGTCGGGACCAAGTCCTTGACCACCCGCGCGCCATCGACCGCGATCTGCTTGATCTCCTCCCTCGAAGCGTCACGAAACGTGATCCTCCGCTGCAACGGGGAGGTCGAATTGTAGATATGCACGATGGCACGAGAAACGCCCTGCAGACTCTCGAAGGTTCGCCGGATGAGGTGTTCACGTGTCTGCACCAGCACCTGAATGGTCACATCTTCAGGAATCAGGTGATGCTCGACGAGATGACGCAGAAAGGCGAACTCGGTATCGCTCGCCGAGGGAAAGCCCACCTCGATTTCCTTGAAGCCGACCGAGATCAGGAGCTGAAACATCTCGAGTTTCTCCTCCACCCCCATGGGCACCGCCAAAGCCTGGTTGCCATCGCGTAAATCGACACTGCACCATTGCGGCGCCGCGCTGATCACGCGATCCGGCCAGCATCGATCCGGAAGATCAATGTTTGGAAAGGGACGATATTTTCTGGTGCTTTCGGGTTTCATCGGTCGTAGCGATGAGGCGGAAGCAGGATGGTAACCCATCACGGCAAAACGTCCACACCCGCTTCCCTTCAGCCCACTTGAGGCGTATCCCGTTCGTGTTTACAATGTACCAGACTTCACCATGAGCTCCCCGACACCCTGCACCCTCCTTGTCGACAACGGCTCACACCGCGCCACGTCGACGCTGAACCTGAGGAAAATCGCCACCCGGATCAGTGCCGTAGTCGGCCATCCAATCCATCCGGTTTCACTGTTGCACTCGACCAAGGTCGACCCGGCAGATCTGGGAGGCGAACCGGCACAGATCCTCGAGCCCTTCCTTCACGCGCGGCGTGCCGAGGGCATCGACTCGTTCCTGATTCTTCCGTTCTTCTTCGGCCACAGTGCAGCAATCTATGAATACGTGCCACAACGCATGCGCGAGCTTCGGGAGCAGTGGCCCGCGCTCGAGATGCGGCTGGCACCCTGCCTCGTCGACCTCGATGATCCCGGCAACACGGATGTCGCGGAAATTCTCGCCAGCCTCGTGGAAAAGAAAATCACCGAGGAACATCTCGTCCGGCCAGGCATCACCCTCGTCGACCACGGCACGCCGAGGATCGCCGTCAACCTGGTGCGAAATTTCCTCGCCGACCAGCTTCGGGTATTGCTGGGTGACCGCTACGGGCCGGTGGCGGCGTCCTCAATGGAGCGCCGCGAGGGAGACGCCTACGCGTTCAATGAGCCCCTGCTGGAAAACCTGCTCGGCAAGCCGGGTTTCGAGCGCGAGGTCGTGTTGTCGATGCTCTTTCTCTCCCCCGGGCGACACGCGGGGCCTGGCGGAGACATCGCCCAGATCTGCTCGGCAGCGGAAGCTCAAACTCCGGGACTTGCCACCCACATGTCCGATCTCTTCGCCACCCACGAAGGCGCCATTGGTATCCTCGCCAAGCGTTACTATCAGGGGCTGGAGAGCGCCGCTGTGACGGAGGAAGTTGCGCCACCCAAAGCAGTGGCCGCACTCTCTGGTTGAGCAGACCCAGCAAGTGTGGCTTTCCCTGCTTTTTCATGGTAAAGCATCCCATGGCAAGCCTGCTTGAAGTCAAAAATCTCGCGGTGCATTTCCCGATCTCCGGGGGCATTTTTCGCCGCTCGATGGATGTTGTGAAGGCTGTCGACGACGTCTCCTTCGAGATTGCTCCGGGCACCACCGTGGGGCTCGTCGGAGAAAGCGGTAGCGGCAAGACGACCATCGGCAGGGCCATCACCCGACTTGTCCCGGCCACCAGCGGATCCATCACATTCGCTGGGTCTGACATCCTCGCCCTCAGCAGCCGTGAATTCCAACCGTTGCGCAAGCAGATCCAAATGGTTTTCCAGGATCCCTACGGTTCGCTCAATCCCCGCATGACCATCCGCTCAACGGTGGGCGAGGCGCTTGACATCCATTTCAAGAAACTTTCAAAATCGGAAAAAACCGACCGAGTCGACTACCTGCTCGGCAAGGTGGGCCTGCCGGCAGATGCCGGCAAGCGCTACCCGCATGAGTTCAGCGGTGGGCAACGGCAGAGAATCGGTATCGCCCGGGCACTCGCCGTCGAGCCCCGCTTACTGATCTGTGACGAGCCAGTTTCCGCTCTTGATGTCAGCGTGCAGGCCCAGATCGTCAACCTTCTGAAAGACCTGCAGGAAGAGCTTGGCCTGACCTACCTGTTCATCGCTCATGACCTCGCGGTCGTCCAGCATGTCAGCGACCAGGTCATCGTACTCTACCACGGAACCATCGTCGAATCAGCCTCGGCGGAACGGATCTACCAGGACCCACAACACGCCTACACGAAAAATCTTCTGGCGGCAGTGCCGACTCTCGAGTCCCACTGAAGCATCCCGGCAAATTTTGCCTCGTCTTCGCCTGAACCGATCCCACACCGCGCCGGGCCCCTCAGCCAGCGAGTTCTTCACTCGCCCAGCGCAGAAGTTTCTCGGTGGTAGGCCAATCGATGCATTCATCGGTGATGGAAACCCCATACTCGAGCGCATCGAGCGTATCGCCGAGGCTCTGGTTGCCTGCTCCGATGTTGCTCTCCAGCATGCAGCCGATAATCGCCTTGTTGCCATCGCGACGCTGACCGACAACATCGCGAAACACCGCCGCCATCTTCTTGTGGCTCTTGCCGCAATTGGCATGCGAACAATCAACCACAACCCGCTCCGGCAGGGCATGTTTTCTCAGCAGCTTCTGCACCTGTTGAATCTCCTCAGCCCGGTAATTCGGCCCATTCTCCCCGCCCCGCAGGATCATGTGACAACTCGGATTTCCCTCGGTGGTCACCGCCGAAGCCTGACCATCCAGGTTCACCCCGAGAAATGTCTGCGGCTGCTGGGCAGCCTTGATCCCGTTGATTGCCGGCACCAGCGACCCCGGGGTCGCGTTCTTGAATCCCAGTGGCATCGACAATCCGGAGGCCATCTGACGATGGGTCTGGCTTTCCGAGGTCCGCGCACCGATGGCAGACCAGCTGATCAGATCGGCAATGTACTGCGGGGTAATCGGATCGAGCAGTTCCGTGGCGGTAGGAAGCCCCATGCTGACAAGGTCGCGCAAAAATCCTCGGCTTATCTTGAGGCCTGACTGAATATCGGCGGTTCCATCCAGACGCGGATCCATGATCAATCCCTTCCAACCAACCGTGGTCCGCGGCTTCTCGAAATACGCGCGCATCACGATATACAGGCTGTCACGAAGTTCCTCGGCCAGACCCACCAGGCGTCTGGCGTAGTCGAGACCCTGCTGCGGATCGTGAATCGAGCAGGGACCCACAATGACCAGTAATCGTTCGTCGTCGCCGAAGAGAATCTGCTCGATCTGTTTCCTGCTGGCGGAGACAAAGGCAGCCGCTTCATCACCAGGATCAATCTCGGAGAGTAGCTGCGCCGGCGTGGGCAGCGGCACATTCTCGACGATATGGAGATCAGTTGTCCTCGACATGCTGGCGGTCTGGTGGGCTGGGATTCTCCAAGGGATGCCCATGACATGCAAGGTCTTTCGACAGTCTTTTACGCGTTGCGCCGCCTGCCGTGCACCGACCATCCTGCCGCCGGGCAACCAACCGCCCCCAACCCGATACAGGGCCGGCAACGGGGCCCGCTCAAGGCCCCGTCCCTGCGCCCGCAGCGGGCATGATCCGAACCAGCGCCACCCCAAGCCGCTCGCCAAGGAGCTCCAACAAGCCTGCCGAGCCAACAAGGTGCGCGGCGCCCACCAGCACGAGACAATCTTCCGCTCGATCAGCCGGCATCTCCGCAAGCTCGGCGATCCGCTCGGCGAAGCGACGATTGCGAGCACCCAACAGGCGCGCCTCAATGACTGTGTTTTCACCGCTCAACGCCTGCTGCATATGGCGCGCGAGACCCGCCAGATCACCCGCACGCCACAGCTCCCTCAGGCGGGCATACTCTTCCAGCCCCGTGCCATCCTGAACCTCATCAAGCACCTCGCCCAGCAGGCGCACCTGCTCCTCCCATGCCAACCCGGCCCACGCGGAGAGCTGCATCGTGGGAGATTCAAGACTTGCAATACGCATACCGCGCTCAGCAGCGCGCTGCAGAAGCATGGCGTCCACACCATGACTGCTGTCGATCCCTTCACCGCGATAACTCCCGGCGGCAATCTGCAAAGTCGCCGCCCAGGGTCGTAGCGACTGCAGGCGCGCGCCGGCAGTGGGATTGGCATCCAGATATGCAGACAACTTCTGGCCAAGCCGTGTCCCAAGCTCCTGCGTCAGTAATTCTTCACCCGGCGGCAGCATCCCGTTGTCGCGCACGAACTGCTCGATTTCCAATCGGCTCTCTGCCGGAGACCCTGTCTCGGTGATGACTACGTCACATGCATCAAGTCCATCGAAAAGCACCTGCGGCAGGGGGTGATCCTGCTTGCCGAGCAAATGCAGCGAACCAACAAGCAGGAGCTTGCAACCGCTCGCGGTGGGCACGGACCAGACCATGGCCGGTTCGCCGGTTCCCCTTTCAGCTGCCTGCTCGACAATTGCCGATGGCCCACAGGAGGCAGTCCACAACCCGATGCACGCGAGCCAGTGACCACCACGCAGGAAATTTCCGAATCGAAGAAGCTGGCAAATCACAACAGTTAGGGCCATAGATAGACAATGGAACTCCAGGTGGCAACTCTCTGCGACGCCGCAGCCGACTACGGCGGAAAACTCACCGTCATGGGTGCTTTCGACACCATCGCCGGGCGCGGTGGTGCGCCGATCGTTCATCCCCAATGCAGCCTTGCCATGCGGATCTGTTTTCGCGCCGAGGACGAAGGTGTGCAGAAATTTTCCGTCGCGATTATCGATGCCGACGGCAAGGAGATCGTTCCCTCATTCGAACCGCAATTCGATGTAAAACTTCCCTCGCCCGATTCCTTCTTCGTGACCCGTAATCTCGTCGTCAACATGCAACGCCTGAAATTTCCGGACGCCGGAAATTACGCCATCGACATTCGATGCGACGAGCAGGTCCTCGGACGCATCCCCCTGCGCGTCATGCTGGTCGATGAGCAGGGCCGGCCGGCCTCTCCCTCGAATCCCGCCTGAACGTTCCATCACCTGACTTTTCCACCAACCAGCCGACACCACAGACAATCTCCAACCGCCCGATCCCGTGCTTCCGCCTTACCCGCCCACCGGACGGATCGATCGCCCGCCTCGATTCCCGGTTGAACTCATCGCCCTGCTCGGGGCACTGTCGTTTTCTGCATGCAAGGTCATTCCCGGGGACGACGTTCCCCCGGGCCTCGAACCGCCGGACGATACCAGGGCCATCGTCGGGGCACCCGATACTCTGACAGATCCCGCCAGTGTCGATTTTCTCCTCAGCATGGATTTCCGTGAGGCCGCTCTGATGGCTGCCCATACCATGGAGATGCCGCCGCTGTTCCGAGTCGCGGCCACGGAGATTTCTCACCCTCCCCTGGCTCCGGGAGAGCCACTCAGCGCATTCAGCGCCTCAGGAAATGTCTTTCTCGAAATCAAGTTTGCCGAACCCCTCATCGCGCTCGCGCAACAGGCCGATGTCAGCGTCCGCGAAATCATTCTGCGCGGACGGCCGGTCCTGAGGCGGGGCCAGAGCGTCATCGAGGCCACGGCCGGTGAAACGGTTTTCTATCTCAGTGCCGATGCCATTGAAATCGATGGCCCGCATCAATTGCGACGCCTTGGAGACACGGTTCCGGAATTCCTGCCACCTGGTTCTTCATCGCTACCTGACGATACAATCGATAGGTTGCCGGAAATTCCCCTGCAGGCCCCCGGCAATGCACCCGGAGCCATCACCATCGACCCCAGCCAGGTGCCACCCGACATGACAGCGGAAGAAATTCAACGGCTGATCTCTGGACAGGATTAACAGCCTGTATCGCCTGGCGGTGGAACAAAATCCCTCCGGCCTACCCGGCCTACCCGGCCTACCCGGCCTGCTCCTACCGCAAACATACGGGAAAGGCGACTGCTTGCCCCCCGTCTGCAAGACTTTTTCTTCCAGCCTGATCTTTTTGCATCAAAAGATTTACTTATATAATTTGATGCATCTTGTGGAACCCGGTGCTCAACCGATTAATTCAGCAAAAGCAAGCCTTCCAGCGGTTGTCTGCAACTGGGTAGTCACCCGCACCCGCACATCGTTGCCAAGCTCGCCGATACCACCATTGACCACGATCATCGTTCCGTCATCCAGGTAGCCGACCGCCTGGTGTTCCTCCCGGCCCCGCTTCGAGAGCGTCAAATTGAACTCATCCCCGGTAACCACGCGGGGATGAAGGGCAATCGCCAGATCATTCAAGTTGAGCACCGTCACGTTCTGCAACTCAGCTACCCGCCGCAAGTTGGTGTCATTGCTGATAATCGACGCGCCGAATTTCCTCGCTACGCGCACCAATTCGCTGTCGGTCTCCACCTCCTCCTCGATCTGATCCACCTTGAGCACCACTACTCCGGGCGCCGGCATTTCCTGCAGCAACTTGAGCTCATCCAAGCCGGTCTTGCCGCGCTCGCTCTTGGTGGCATCCCGCGAGTCGGCAAGACGATGTAACTCATCAAGTACAAACTGCGGCACCACGAGCGACCCCGTGAGAAATCCTGCCTCGCACACCGCTCGGATTCTGCCGTCAATGATGACGTTCGTATCGAGCAGCAGGGGACGATCCAGGGATGCCTTCTGCCTGAAACGGACA
The DNA here is from genome assembly GCA_040263955.1 of Verrucomicrobiales bacterium. GTDB lineage: Bacteria > Verrucomicrobiota > Verrucomicrobiia > Verrucomicrobiales > DEV007 > CALSSN01. Next base: position 8,597 of record JBDQJG010000010.1, on the reverse strand, counting down.
TAGGGAATCACAAACGAGAATTCTTCCCGGTCACTCCTCACGGCCAAGGATATTCCGAAAAATCCCATCGACGTAAACAGCGCCAACTGTGCGAGATCCCGGACGGCATCGAAATTTTTCAGCGATCGCATCCACATGCTCTCGAAAATGCCCGTCTGGGTCACCAGCCAGGCACAGAGAATGCCGATCATGAGACCGAAGGTTGCCGAGGAAAACCCACGAATGGTCAAGTGCTTGAGCATTCGATCAATCGCGATCATCAAGCACCCGAAGCCGGTCCCACACAACGCGCCCACCCACGGCTCCGCACCGAAACCAAGCGCCAACGAAATGCCAAGCAGGCAGCACAGCGTAACGAATCCCGCCCTTGCCAGGGCGACGAGGAATGCCTGTTGCATAGTCTGGTAACGGTTGAATTTTTTTGCTCCCCTTCCGGCCTAGCGGGGAAACTTGAGTGATTGGTGCGGCCTGCTCCGGAAACGTCTGACGTCTTGCTGTTGCTGCGCGGCGGTGGCCTCCGAGGCAACTCCATCCTTATACTTCAGGATACCATGACGCCGGAGATTTGAAATCAGCGCAACAAATTCTTCCCTGAGCTTTTCATCAGCCAACAACGCGGCCAGCAGACCATCCCCTTCTTCAATAGCGGCCACCTTGGAGCCGATCACTTCGGCTGTCTCACCAAACGAATCCGCAGCATCCCCGATTCTTGTCAGCGCCACGTCCATTTTCTCGACGGAGGGCTCGATTTTATCGACTACCGGGGAGAGCTTTTGCATTGCCTCTCCAAAGGAATCGGCCCCCGCGCGCAAACTACCCGTGGTCTCGCTGAAGCCACTGAGAATCGCCTCCACGCTTTGGACATTTTTTTCAGAGAGGATTTCCTCGTTGATCGTCGCGATTGCCCCACTCAGTCCACTCAAGCTCTGCTTGAAACTTTCCGCATTCTCTTCCTTGAGAAATCCCGCATCCAGATTGCGCACCGCTTCGGCCAACAATTCGATGGCCTCCTCCACGCCCTCCAACACAGCTTCCGTCTTCGTGGTCAAAGCGACAGCGGCATCCTCGATTGCTCCCAGTCCACTGGTTCCCTTACCCTCAAGGACAGCGCCGTGCGGAATGAACGCGCCACTGAGCTTCTCCGGATCGGGCGGTCGAATCTCCAGCAGCCTGTCCCCCATCAACCCGCTGGTAGCGATCACGAAGTCGGAGCCCTCCGGCACCTGGTATTCCGAAAAAATCTTCACATCAATTGCCACGCCATTGAAGGTTGCATTGAGCCGAGGCTTCCTCGCCACTTCGCCGATGGTTGCGCCCCCCAGTTTCACAGGTGCCCCCTGCACCAGTCCCGCAGCACTTGGAAAGTTGATCGACAGCTCATACTTCGGCTTGAGCGCCTCACTGACGCTGCTGAACTGCAGAATCAGCGCGCCGAGAAGCAACAGCCCCACCAGCAGGAAGAGTCCCACCAACAATTCGGTCTTGCGATTTTCGTCACCCATGATGCAGCATGCTTGAACTGTTCCACTCTAGCACGGAAGCGCAGGAAAGAAACATGCGGCCCCCGGGATTCATTCGACAAGGATGCCCGCCAGCAACATCCGATGAGCTTACGGTAACCAGCAGACCGCTTGCAACCCCTCCCCACCACGCCTGCTTGAGCCGATCTGGCTGATCAGCATGCGCATCGCGCTTACCCGACAATCTGTTCGGCGGCATCATCACTTCCTTCTCATGCACTGTTGTGCCCGCCGGGGCGCAGACCAGGCTCCGACTTCTCGCGCTCGCTGGAGACACCCTCGATGAAGTTGCGGATCTTCGGATCTTCGGAAGCCTGTAATTCCTCGGGCGTGCCGTCAAAATAGATTCTTCCCGAACGCAGGTAAGCGATCCTGTCGGCAATTCGAAAGGCGCTCTGCATGTCATGCGTCACCACCACCGAGGTGACCCTGTCGTTTTTCTGCAGACGTCGGATCAAGATATTGATGCTGTCGGCCACAATCGGATCCAGGCCGGCAGTCGGCTCGTCATAAAGAACGCAACGCGGTTCATTGACGATCGCCCGCGCCAGCGCCACGCGCTTGCGCATGCCGCCGCTCAATTCAACCGGCATCTTGCCACCCTCTGCGGCAAGCTCGACCACCTCGAGGCAGCGTGTCACCCGACTCTCGATTCTCTCACGGTCCCGCACGCCGGCTTGCACCATGGGAAAAGCCACATTCTGAAACACGTTCATGCTGTCAAACAGCGCGCCGTTCTGGAACAGGATGCCGACCTTTCTTCGACTTTCAGCCATTTCCCGTTCCGGCAATCCGGTGATTTCCTGCCCATCGACTTTCACCGAGCCACTGTCCGGGCGCAGCAAGCCGAGCATCTGCTTGAGCAACACGCTTTTACCTTCACCGCTTCCGCCAATGACAACCAGCGTCTGGCCCTCCGGCACAATCAGGTCGATTCCACGGTGAATGGGATTTCCCTTGAACGCGATACGGAGATCCTTGATCTCGATAAATCCCTGCTTTGCTGCGATCGACATGGTTGCGCTGTGAGTCTGAACCCTCCGCCGAAATTCTCAGGACGCTCCCAGTGGAAAAAACGTATTGAGAAGAAAAGTGAGGAAAAAATTAAAAATGAGAATAGCCAACGAGGAATGTACCACCGCGTTCGTAGTCCCTTGCCCCACGCCAACCGCGCCATTCTTCGCCGTGAGTCCCTGCTGGCAGGAAATCACCACGATCAGCAATCCGAACACAAAGCCCTTGAGCATCCCGATGACGATGTCCTCAAGTTCCGTGTGATAAAACAGGTGGTCGAGATACCAGGCCCGTGGCACACCGAAACCGTAGACTGTCACCGCGTAACCGGCGAGGATCCCGAACGTGATCGACTCGGCGATCAGTAAGGGCATCGAAATCATGATCGCACCCACCCTTGGAATCACAAGGTAATCGACCGGGTGGATCGCCATTGCCCGCAGCGCATCGATCTGCTCGGTCACCTTCATCGTGCCGATCTCCGCTGCCATCGCCGCCCCCACCCTGCCGGTCACCATCAACCCCGTGAGAACCGGAGCCAACTCCCGACACATGGCAACCGAAACCAGTGCGCCCACCGAGGATTCCACTCCGAAATCCTTGAACTTGAAATAGGACTGGGCGGCAAACACCGCTCCCGTGAATGCTCCAGTGACCACCACTACCGTTTGCGAGCCATAGCCGATCGCCACAATCTGGCGGCAAAGCAGGCGCAGGAAGAACCTCCCGTGGACCAGGGCCTCCATGATCAGACGACACAGCTCGGCGAGCTTTCCCAGATACCTGAGCAGACCGAGAACCCAACCTCCAGATAATCGAATCACTTGCTGCATTGGTTTTCCTTCCCGCGTGGTCGCCAAATCCTCAATCACATTGTCTCTCAACAGATACCCTCAGCGACATTCTTCAGAATGCACCTGCGCATCATCATCAATACTGACTGGTGCAGGCAACGACGATACTTCTGCCGCCGGTATCCGCACACCCTACTCGATTCTCTGGGTATCACTCCCGAGTTTCTGGGTTTCGCCGGACTTTCCGGCGGGCAATTCCTCCGGTCGTTCCCCAACCAGCCGCGGCACCAAGCCTGCCACCCTGAAAAACGAGCGCAGTTCGGAAAAGGAAGTCATGTCCGGTTCATCGAACTCGAAATAGACGATGTCATGATTGGTGTCGACCTTGTAGCAGATACCCGGATGGGTCTCCAACTCCTGGCCGAACCGCCTGAGCCGAGCGGCATCGCGCAGTCCGGGAGCATAGAACTCTATTTCATACATTACCTAACTGTTAAAGAAAGCATCCGCACTTGGCAAGACCCCGCTTTACACCGCGCCCGCGGCATGCAAAAGATGCAACGCTCCTCCAGAAAAGCTGAAACAGGAAGCGCTCTTATCCGCATTCTCAAAAGATGCCCAAAGACGAAACCATCCAAAAAATCCTGCTCATCGGCTCCGGGCCCATCGTGATCGGGCAGGGTTGTGAATTCGATTACTCCGGAGTACAGGCCTGCAAGGCCCTCCGCGAGGAAGGCTATGAGGTGATCCTGGTAAACTCCAACCCGGCCACCATCATGACCGACCCGGAGTTCGCCGCCCGGACCTACATCGAGCCGATCACCCCGGACGTGGTGGAACTCATCATCGAGAAAGAGAAGCCGGACGCCCTGCTGCCCACCCTCGGAGGCCAGACCGCACTGAACACCTCGATGGACCTGTTCCGTGACGGGCGACTGGAAAAGCACGGCGTTCGACTCATCGGCGCCAATGCCGAGGCCATCGACAAGGGCGAGGACCGCGAGCTCTTCAAGCAGGCCATGCTGAAAATCGGTCTCGACGTGGCGCGCTCCAACGTTGCCCACACCATTGAGGAGGCGCGTGAAGTGGCCAAGGAAATCGGCGCCTTCCCGCTCATCATCCGCCCCGCTTTCACCCTCGGCGGAAGCGGTGGAGGCATCGCATACAACAGAAATGAGTTCGAGGAAATCTGCGCTCGTGGCATCGACTTGAGTCCGGTCGACGAGATCCTGATCGAGGAGTCTTTGCTCGGATGGAAAGAATACGAGATGGAAGTCATGCGCGACCGGGCGGACAACTGCGTGGTCATCTGCTCGATCGAGAACCTCGATCCCATGGGCGTGCACACGGGCGACTCGATCACGGTGGCGCCCGCGCAGACCCTGACCGACCGGGAATACCAGATCATGCGCGACGCCTCGTTCGCGGTCATCCGCGAGATCGGCGTGGAAACCGGCGGCTCGAACATCCAGTTCTCGGTCTGCCCGGAAACTGGCCGCATGATCGTTATCGAGATGAACCCGCGAGTGTCGCGCTCCTCCGCGCTGGCTTCGAAGGCGACCGGCTTCCCGATCGCCAAGATTGCCGCCAAGCTCGCCGTCGGCTACACCCTCGATGAATTGCCCAATGACATCACCAGCGAGACGCCGGCCTCCTTCGAGCCGACCATCGACTACGTGGTAACCAAGATTCCCCGCTTCACCTTCGAGAAATTCCCGCAGGCCAATCCCGTGCTGACCACCCAGATGAAGTCGGTAGGCGAGGCCATGGCAATTGGCAGAACCTTCAAGGAATCACTGCAGAAGGCGTTGCGTTCACTGGAAACAGGCCGTGCTGGCCTCGGTTTTGATGGCAAGGAAGAGCTTTCCGATACCGGCTCGGGATGGGATCTGGAAACCATCCGGCAGAAGCTCATCGTGCCCTGCCACGATCGAATTTTCTATGTTGTGCACGCCCTGAATGCCGGCCTCGACATCGACGAAATCTACCGCCTGAGCGGCATCGATCCCTGGTTCCTGCGCCAGATCGACCAGATCCGACTGGCTGGCAATTCCCTGACAGGCGCCGACCGTGCCACCAAGAAACTCGGATTTTCCGATCGCCAGATCTCCGTGCAGACCGGCCGCACCATGGAAGAAATCGCCGCCGAGCGCAAGGCAGCCGGCACCGACCCGACCTATCGACTGGTCGACACCTGTGCTGCCGAATTCGAGGCGAAAACACCCTACTACTACTCGACCTACGGAACCGAAAATGAGGCGCGAGACGGCGAACGGCGCAAGGTCATGATCCTTGGTGGCGGTCCCAACCGTATCGGCCAGGGTATCGAATTCGATTACTGCTGCGTGCACGCGAGTTTCGCGCTCAAGGAGATGGGTTTCGAGACGATCATGGTCAACTCGAACCCCGAGACGGTCTCCACGGACTACGACACCTCCGACAAGCTCTACTTCGAGCCCCTCACCCATGAGGATGTCCTGCACATCGCACAGCAGGAAAAGCCGTGGGGAGTCATCGTCCAGTTCGGAGGGCAGACACCACTCAACCTGGCAGCAGGCCTCGAAGCAGCCGGCGTGCCGATCATCGGAACCTCGCCGAAAAGCATTGAACTTGCCGAGGACCGGAAATTCTTCTCCGAGCTGCTCGACAAACTGGAACTCAAGCAGGCTCCCGCAGGAACCGCCGTCACACCCGACGAGGCGGTCGCCATCGCCAACCGGATCTCCTACCCGGTCCTGGTGCGGCCTTCCTTCGTGCTGGGAGGCCGCGGCATGATGATCGTCTACAATGACACCGAGCTGCGCAGCTACATCGAGGCTGCCACCGAGGTGAGTCCGGACCGGCCGATACTGGTCGACCGTTTTCTCGAAGACGCCATCGAGGTCGACGTCGACTGTATCTCTGACGGTGAAACCTCAGTCGTCGGGGCCATCATGGAACACATCGAGCAGGCCGGCATTCACTCTGGCGACAGCGCTTGCTGTATTCCGCCTTTCTCGATCTCCCAGGAAATGCAGGCCGAAATCATCCTGGCGGCCAAGTCGCTTGCCAAGGCCCTCGATGTCCGCGGCTTGATGAATATCCAGTTTGCGGTCAAGGACGAGGAACTCTTCGTCATCGAGGTCAACCCGCGCGCTTCGCGTACCGTTCCGTTCGTCTCCAAGGCGATCGGGGTTCCCCTAGCCAAGCTCGCGGCCCGCGTCATGGCCGGCGAAAAGCTCGTCGATCTGGGATTCACCACCGAGATAACCCCCGAGCACTACTGCGTGAAGGAGGCAGTTTTCCCGTTCATCCGCTTCCCCGGAATCGACATTGTTCTCGGTCCGGAAATGAAATCCACCGGAGAGGTCATGGGTATCGATCTGGATTTCGGCGCCGCTTACGCCAAATCCCAGATGGCTGCCTCGTCAGCACTTCCACTGGCAGGAAAAATTTTCATCAGCGTGAAAAATCGTGACAAGCAAGCCGCCGTGGAAGTCGCACGATCCTTCGTCGATCTCGGCTTCCAGCTCGTTGCGACCGCCGGCACAGCCGAAGTCCTCTCTCGTGCCGGCATCACCTGCGACACGGTGGAAAAACTCTCCGGAGGGCGCCCCAACGTGCTCGACCTGGTCAAGAACGGTGAAGTTCAATTGATCATCAACACTCCAAGCACCAAGGAAAACCAGGATGAAGGCAGGCGCATCCGCAGTCTGGCGATTGCCAGCAAGATTCCGGTAATCACCACCCTGCGCGGTGCTCGTGCCAGCGCCCTGGCAATCGCCTCACTGCAGGCTTCCGGCATCAAGGTGCGCGCCTTGCAGGACTACCACGCCTGATTTCACCGCCCCTGCCACTGTGCTGGCTTACAAGTCGCAGAGTTCGGGTCGCTGCAGAGTTTCGCCATCGGCGAGAGCCCGCGGATACTGCGCGCCGGCGTCCTCCAGGGCTGCGACCATCCCGTTGAGCAGGCGCCGACACTCTGCTGGCTTCTCGGCCGTGAGGTTACGCGATTCGCAAGGATCCTGCGCCAGGTTGAACAGCTCGCAGCGCTTTCCGACCGGTGCATGGTAGTGGTAGATCAGCTTCCAGTCGCCATCCCGCCAGCTGGTGAAGTAACTGCTGCGGTGCGGACCGTGGGGATAGTGCATCAGGAACTGCTGCGGGCGGTTGGCGTCAGCCGCCCCGGTAAACAGGGTGGCCAGCGAGTTGCCGTCTACCCTGTGTTCGGAAGGCGACTCCACATCTGCCAGTGCCAGCAGAGTCGGGAACAGATCGGTCACGTTTGCCACCTGTGACTGCAGGGTGCCGGCAGCGATTGGCAGCCGCTTCTGCCACGGATTGGCCGGATCGGTCGCGGCCCATGCCGCAATGAAAGGCACGCGCATGCCGCCCTCGTAGTGGGCACCTTTCTTGCCCCGCAGGGGTGCCGCACAGGCGATTTCGTGGGGATTTCCCAAGGGCGCATCGGTACCGTTGTCGCCGAGAAAGAGCACCAGGGTGTTCTCGGCAATGCCGAGCTCTTCGAGCTGGTCGAGCATGTCGCCCAGGCTTTTGTCGATACCCTCGATCAGGGTTGCGAAGGCCTGGGCCGCGGGAGGCTTGCCGGAATCTTTGTAATTCGCAGCGAAACGAGGGTCCGAATCAAACGGCGAGTGCACTGCGTAATGGGAGAAATGCAGGAAGAAGGGCTGGTCACTCTGCGCCGCCTCGGCCACCTGCTTCTTCGCCTCGAGGGTGAGGGCTTCAGAGAGAAAGGTATCCGTGCCATGGTAGTGCTCCAGGTGCGGCACGGCATTGCGATCGCGCTCAGTACCATGGCCATAGTTTTTCTCTCCGTAGTATGAGCTGGGAGCACCCCACGAGTGCCCGGCAACGTTGACGTCAAAACCCAGGTTCAGCGGCTCTTCACCATCGTGCTCCATGGGACCGAAATGAGCCTTGCCCACGTGAATGGTCTTGTAGCCGCTCTCGCGCAATACCCCGGGGAGAGTGATGTCGCCTTTTTTCAAGCCGATCCAATTCCAACCCGCCGCGCCATAGGGGCCGGCATTGTCCTTGGTCGGGTTGATCCAGTTGGTAGCGTGGTGGCGGGCGGCATTCTGCCCGGTCATGATCGAAATCCGGGTCGGTGAGCACACGCTCATGGCGTAGAACTGGTTGAAGCGCACGCCGCGCTGCGCGAGCCGCTCCATGGCGGGAGTGCGGTAGAACTCGTTGAGCGGATGGCGCTCTGGTTTGCCGGCTTCGTCAGTGAGAAAGGCCACCGAGGTGTCCATCACGCCCATGT
>JBDQJG010000009.1:0-31428 GCA_040263955.1 Verrucomicrobiales bacterium | reverse complement strand
GAGCACGGACCGCTGAGAGCAGGCGCGCCCGGGGGGGCAGTAGGAGCAGTCGCGCGGGGATTCTCCGTCGTTCTCAATCGCGTGCATCCTGTTCTTTCTCGATAAGCGCACTACCGACGTTGGCGATGGCGATGGGAAAGATCTCGTGTTCCACGCGGTGGATTCTCTGGTGAAGGGATTCCGGGGTGTCATCCTCGCGGATGGCGACCACTTTCTGGGCGATGATTTCGCCGGCATCGATTTCCTCGGTGACCTGGTGCACAGTAGCTCCGGTTTCCAGATCGCCTGCTTCGAGCGCCTGCCGCCATGCCTCCAAGCCTTTGTGCCGTGGCAGAAGTGAGGGGTGGATGTTGAGGATGCGCCCGCGGAAGGCTTCGATGATCGGGCTCTTGATAACCCGCATGAAGCCGGCAAGGATCACCAGGTCCACGTCCGCATCGAGAAGGCGATCCCGGATTTCTTCCTGCGCGCTTCGGGCAAGGCCTTTTGGCTTGCCGCCGAGGGCGATATGGGCAGAGGGAATTTGGCGGGATTGGGCGAGGCTCAGGATGCCTGAGTTGGCGACATCGGAGAGTGCCAGTCGCACCTCGGCATGAAGTGTGCCCCGGTCGATGGATTCGAGGATGGCCTGAAAGTTCGATCCGGTTCCGGAGCCGAGTACCGCGAGACGAATCGGCCGGTGTGGTGCGGGGGTTTCTGCCGCCGTGATCTTTTGCAGTGTAAGCGATGTGGAGCGGGCCGGGGCCAGCGGCAGGATACGTATCTCTGCGCCGACCTCCTCGAGCGCGGCGCGTTCTTCCGGGTCGAGCGAATCGATCTGGTAGTCGCCACCCTTGACGTAGAGATGCGGTCGAATGGTACGGATGAGGGCGGTGGCGCGGGCATCATCGAACACGCAGACACCGTCGACGCTGCGCAGTGCGAGCAGGGTCTCGGCACGGTCACTTTCGCCATGGATCGGACGGGATGGTCCTTTGAGTGAGGTAACGGATCGGTCGCTGTTGAGCCCGATGAGCACGAAGTCGCCCAGGGCGGCGGCTTCGTTCAGGTAGCGCACATGGCCGACGTGAAGCAGATCGAAGCAGCCGTTGGTGAAGACGAGTTGCTTACCTTCGCGAGCGAGTTCGTCGCGGCGGTTCGCGGCTTCGTCTGCACGCAGAATTCCACGATGCTCCATGTCGGGGAGGTAACCTGAAGAGCCGGGTCATGCAAGGTGGTTTGCCGGTCCGGATGGTGTTGCCTGGGAGATTTTCTCGAAGAATTCGGGAGCGGCGTCGACTATTTTCGCACGGTTTTTTTCCGTGCTCGTTCCTCCAGCCAGCGGTCGCGATGGTTTGCCGCCCAGTCGGCGAGCGCCCGCTCGAAGCCGACATCTTTGCCGAGTTGCTCGCTTAAGTACCATTTGTGTTCGAGGATTGAGTCGCGCTCGGCGAGGAATCTGTCGTAGACATTGGCGCGTGATTTCTTGGTATCTGACATCAGGGATGGTGCGCTTTTTCGCTGCGTATGAGAATAAACCAGTATTGGATGGTTTGCAGGAATTCCTGCTCATGCTGCGTGCACGGCTGCGCGCGCGCCCGCCGGTGCTCGGCCTTGCGGTGGTATCGGGCTGTCGCTAGGTTCAAGCATCATGAGGGATGCCAGATATGATCTTTTGGGCCGGCAACTGGTAGGGTTTTCCGCTCGTGTACGGCGCGGAGATCATGTTCTGATCGAGGCATTCGATATTCCCGCGCCGATGACAGTCGCCCTGGTCCGGGCGGTGCGTGGCAAAGGCGGTGTGCCCTTCGTGAATCTTCATGATGCCGTGATCGGGCGCGAGTTGGCCATGGGCGTCACCGAGCCCCAATGTGAGGTGCTTGCCGGTATTGCCCTGGAGCAGATGCGTCACATGGATGTCTACATCGCCCTGCGTGGAAGCCACAATATCACCGAGCTTTCGGACGTGCCTCCAAGAAGGATGAATCTGCTCACGGCGCACATGCGGCCGGTGCTCGATTGGCGGATCAAGGAGACACGCTGGGTGGTGTTGCGCTGGCCGACCGCGGCAATGGCGCAGCAGGCCGGCATGAGCACGGAGGCTTTCGAGGATTTTTATTTTCGGGTCTGCCTGCAGGATTACCGGCGCTTTGCCACACCCATGCGGGCCCTGAAGAGGCTGATGGATCGAACTGATGAGGTGCGTATCATCGGCGAGGGGACCGACCTGCGTTTCAGCTTGAAGGGCATGGGTTCGGTGGCCTGTGGTGGACAACATAACATTCCAGATGGGGAAGTTTTCAGTGCCCCGGTGAGAAATTCGGTTGAGGGGCAGATCACCTACAATACCCCGTCGATCTACCAGGGAATCGCCTTCGATCGCGTCTACCTGCGTTTTGAGAAGGGGCGGATCGTCGAGGCGAAGTGCAATGATACCAAGGCGATCAATCGAATCCTCGATCAGGATGATGGTGCCCGGTATATCGGGGAGTTCGCGCTTGGTTTTAATCCCGAAATCCGTGAGCCGATGCGCGATATTCTGTTTGATGAAAAAATCGCCGGGTCATTCCATTTTACGCCCGGGCAGGCCTATGACGGGGTCAGCGACAATGGCAACCGGTCGCAGGTGCATTGGGATCTCGTGCAGATTCAGCGTCCCGAGTACGGTGGCGGTGAAATCTGGTTTGACGGCAAGTTGATACGTCGGGACGGAAAGTTTCTGCTGAAAAGTCTGTCGGGACTCAACGGGTAGAAGGATGCCTGATTGAAAGATCGCTGCTGAGGCAGCGATTGTTACTCTGCGGGCTCCTCGCGCAACAGGGCCAGATTGCTCACTCCATTGCGATAAAACTCCTCCCAGTAGCGCTCCTCAACCGGATGCCGCTGGTGATCCGGCAACTTCTCGATGGCCCGCTCGTATTCGCCCTCCGCCTTGCGGTCCAGGTCACGCTTGCTGAGCACGCGCACCAGTTCGCTCCAGAAGAAGTCGTCCTCATAGCGCTCCATGGCAGTGCGGGCTTCGGAGGTTTCCTCGAAGCGGGGGGTCGGATACTGTCCGCCTGACGCTTGATCGAATTCAACAATGTTTTCGCAGCCGAGTTTTTCGGCGTGGGATAGAAGGGTTTCCTCGAGGCTGCGGATTTCCCGCTCGAGGGCCAGTGGCGGATCCTCAGCGTGGCGCGTGGAGCAGATCCACCGGGCCATGCACAGCGTTTGCACCAGGGTGAGGAAGGCCTCCCTGTCGAGATCGATTCGGATGCTCTCGGTCATTGCGGGTGGGGGACTGTAACAGGCGCCTGCCGCCCGTGCGGCTCGTGTCGGGATTGTGCCCTGGCAGGTAGCGATTGCCAGAGTGTCCGCCCAATCATCGATGATGCAAGCTGATGAGAACGCAGCGTAGTTTCGTTGCATGACGGCGTGGTCGATCATAGAATGGCCGTCCCATGAGTGAGGTGCAGACAGATCAGGAGTTTCCTGTCGAACATGATGACGAGATCAATGCCCGTATTCTGGCTGTTTCGGAAGACAAGCTGGGGGGCTTTCATCGCGAACCTTTCCGGGAAATAGCCGTTCGATCCGGGGTCGACTTCGAGCAGGTTGTGGAGCGCATTCAGGCCATGCTTGCTGCCGGGGTGATTCGTCGTGTGCGACAGACCCTGCTGGCCACCAAGCTCGCCCACGGCGCTCTGGTGGCTTGGCGTTGTGATCCGGATCGTCTTGATGCGACCTTTGATTTCATGTTTCGGGAGGACCCGTTCAGTGGCCACGTGGTTACGCGATCGACCGATCGGGAGGTTTCGGGGTCGGCGTATCGGCTGTGGACTACCCTGAAAGTTCCGCAGGGAGAGTCCCTCGCGGAGCACGCTGACGTGCTCAAGCGTCTGACCGGAGCCCATGAGTACATTCTCATGCCGGCGAAGGGTATTTTCAGTCTCGGTGTCGGGCATGTGCGCCGCAAGATCATCGAACCGGGTGAGCGTTCGGCCGAACCTGCACAGATGATGACGACCACGGTGGTCGATCTTGATGACGAGGAGTGGAGGGTGCTGCTGGCCTTGAAGGGAGACTTCGCTATCGATGAGATCGGCGGTGAGCCGTGGGCGGGCAGGGCCGACGAGGCGGGAATGAGCCTGGAGGCGTTCTGCGAGGTGGCGCAGCGACTCGATGACAAGAAAGTGATCGGAAGGTTCTCGACATTTCTCGAGCACGTTAAACCCAGCAAGGGAGCGGGTAAGCGGGTCACTCGCTTCAATGGGTTGTTTCACTGGAAAGTGCCGCCAGGCATGGAGTCCGAGGCGGGAGCGCAGATCGGCAGGCATCCGATTCTCACGCATTGCTACTGGCGAGAAGGCGGGCCGAATTTCGGTAATGTCAATATCATGGGAGTCATGCATGGAACCGATCGTGATCGCATTCTCGAGCATAAGGCGGCAATCGATACGTTCCTCCGGGACCGGGGCATTCCGGTAGATTACACGAATGTCTTCTGGGGAGGCCGGAGCGAGATCAAGCCGTCGGAAATCTCACCGGAAGTCTACCGGCAGTGGCACGCTGGCCATCGATGAGCGGAGGCTGGTTGCCTGACCGCCGGAGACGCTTATTTGCGGCGTTGCGTCAGTCGCGGGGAAAGGGAGCAATCCATTTGGAGCGGACCCACGAACGGACGAAAATGCCTGCCTTTTCGAGTTTGGAGAGTCCGTAGCGGCGATCAAAGACGCGGTAGCCATCCGCTTGCATCCGGTTGAGGATCCGTCGGTAGGTGGAAGCCATCATTTCCGCGGCAATGAGACGCCGATGGAAAGACGGGTGAATGCGCGCGGCGGCCCGGTCGTAGAACGTGGACGCTTGCAGGTGCAGGTGATGCATCATCTCGGTAAACGCCGGGGTATGACAGTGTTCCCTGAGCTCGTCCCTGGTCACGCCGAATTGCCCGAGAATGTCGTTCGGGAGGTAGCACCTGCCGTCATTGTCGATGTCTTCGCCCACGTCGCGCATGATATTGGTCAGTTGCAACGCGTAGCCGAGGTTGATCGCGTAGTGGCGCGCATTCTCGTCGTCGCCGCATCCGAAGATGCGAATGCTCACGAGACCAACCGCCGAGGCGACCTGGTAGCAGTAGCCGAGAAGATCATCGAATGTGTCATAGCTTGCCGGTTCGATGTCGCGAGATACACCGTCGATGATTTCGCAGAACAACTCGGTTGGAACAGCGTGGCGTTGCGAAATCCGGCGTAGTTGCGGATACAACCAGTCTTCGCCGGGAAAGCCCGCCTCTGCCGCTTGTTTCCAGGTATCCAGGGCCATGCGCTTCTGCTCCGCCGCCCGTTCAGGGTGATCGGCTATATCGTCGATCACGCGGCAGAAGGCATAGAAATCGATCATGTCCTTCCGCCGTTGACCCGGCAGTACGGACAGCGTAAAGGCCAGGTTTGACCGGCTTTGATACGTGATTTCCTGGCTTGAGGAATTCATTGGTTGGCGCGTGCAAGCACCCTCTGGCAGCGGATCAGCGTTGGGTGAAAGTGCATTGGTGAAAAGTCCGATGCCGATGAAAGTAGTTGCCGGTGGAATGTCTTCACCGATGGATTTCCGGGTCAGCGGATGCGCCCGAAATGGTGCGCAAAAGGCCAGTATACGGCAAACGCAGGACCGACGAGATTCGATTCGGGAACCGCTCCCCATCCCCGGCTGTCGTAACTGTGACCGCTGTTGTCGCCGAGTGCGAGGTAGCCTTTTGCAGGAAGGGTTCCCTGGTTGAACTGGGCAGAGCTTGGCTCGAGCGAGAGGTGATAGCCGTCGTATCCGTCTCTGCTCTCAACGACTTTCAAGCATCCGGGACCGGTTGCGGGTTCGGCATTGATGTAAAGTTGTGGTGGAGCGATCCGGAAGGAATCGCCAGGTAAGGCTGCAAGTCGCTTGATGTAGTGTTGTGAGCCGAAGCGTGGGTCGAAATCGCTGCGATTTTCGATGCCGTGAATATTTCGAGTATTGAACACGAAAACCTCGTCGCGCTCGGGTTTGCGGAAGTGGTAGGAGAACTTGTCGACAAGGACCTTGTCACCTGTAGTCAGGTAGCCACGGGCCAGCACTTGTCCCTTTTTGATCTCCCTGCTTGGACCGGCAAGCAGCAGGCTTCTGGATTCACTTTCGCGGGTGCGAAAACCCAGGTTTTCACCGAGACCGAGTTGCTCGATGGCATGCCGTTTCGGTGTGGGAATCTTGATCCTGGATCCGTCTTCGAGGTGAAGAAATGTCGATTGGAAAAAAAGGAATTTTTTTTCCGTGATGAAGTCTTCTTTGCGCAGGCGCCCGGTTTTCGGAGCGGTCACGTCGATGTAGGTGCGACCCGCGACGACGAAGTCGAAAACGCGCCCCACGAAGCCGGGTTTCTCCGGACTGCCGTCTTTGCCCCAGTCGACGACACGAGTGGCGACGATACCGTTGAGAGTGGGTTGCATCGAGCCGGTGGGAATGCTGAATGGCTGCAGGAAGTATGTCCGAATTCCAAGTGCGATGACGATCGCGACGAACAGCACCTCGACATTCTCTCGCAGGGAGGGATGGCGCGGCATGGGCACTACGGTCTCGCAGATCCGGTTGATCTCCCTGGCCATGCCCTCGCAAAGATCCCGATCACGCTTGCCGATTGCTTCCAGCAGTCTGGCATTGGCGGCTTCAATCTCGAGGCGTTGGGCTTCAGTCAGGATGTCGATCTTGTAGCGCAGGAACTTGATGACCCCCTTATGGAGGAGTTTCGCGTGCTTGAGGTAGGTGGGACGGAACATGATCGATGGGAGATGGGAGCCAGCGCGGAGCAGCTGCCGGATTTAAGGCTCAATCGGCACGCAGCCATTCTGGATAAAGGCCAGAATTCTGCCCTCATCCGAGTCGCCTGTCACCACCTCCTTGCCTTCACGATCGACCGCGATGAGCCAGCCGATGCGGCGGTCGATGTGGCGATAGATGCTCGGGATGCTGCGCCGGTCGCGCACTGCCTCCAGGCTGAGCGCGGGCAGCGGATAGGCGGACAGCAATTCACGCTGGGCCTCGGCGCTCTTGTCCTGGCTGCAGATGACCATGTCGATTTTCGGGTTGCGGGCGACGTGCGTATTGTAGAACTCCACCAACTGGGGAGCATGCTCCATGCAGGCCCGTCAGAAACTGGCTGCCGCGTAGATGATGTAGTATTCACTGCGCGGGGAGATGCTGCCGCGCACCAGGTTGGAGGACAGTTCCTGGTAGACCGTGTTCTCGGCGCCGGTCGGCAGGCTGGCCTGTTGCTCACTGACGTAGTCCTGATCTTTTTGCGAGAGGACATCCAGTGCGAAGGTCAGTTGCGTGCCGTCTGTGCGCCGTACCGTGATCCGGCCTGCTTCACTGGTTACCAGTTCACCCTCGAATTGCTTGCTCGGGTCGCTCGCACTGGTCCAGGTGCGCGATTGCCCGTGAGCGGCGCGGGGACTCAGCGCAAGCAACAGGCCCAGCAGCCACAGGGTTGCCGCCGTGGTGGCGGCATCGAGCGTTCGTGGTTTGATCATTTTCCGGGAATGGTGGGTATTCAGGCTTGCTTCTGCTTGTCGAACTGCTCGTCGAACACGATGTCGGAAGTTGGGAAGTCGAGTTTTTTGACAAATGCGCATGATTCCCGTGCGCCGAATTCACGGTCCATTCCTCCATCCTCCCATTCCACCGAAAGCGGACCATCGTAGGCGATGTCATTGAGGGCACGGATCACCAGTTCAAAATCGATGGAGCCCCGGCCTACCGACTTGAAATCCCAGTAGCGGTTGGGTTGGTGGAAATCGATGTGCCCACCGAAAACCCCCACTTCGGTGGGGTGATCGGACCACCGAACATCTTTCATGTGGGCATGGAAGATCCGATCGGAGAAGCGACGGATGAAGCCGACGTAGTCGACTCCCTGATAGCCGAAGTGGCTGGGGTCGTAGTTGAAACCGAACGACTCATGGCCATCGAGGGCTTCGAGAGTGCGGGCCGCGGAGGCGATATCAAAGGCGATTTCAGTGGGGTGGACCTCGAGGGCGTAGCGCACGCCACAGCTCTGGAACTCATCGAGAATCGGCTGCCATTGGGAGGCGAACTTCTCGTAACCTTCGTCGATCTGCCCGGGCAACACCGGCGGAAACGAGTAGCAGAGGTGCCAGATCGGGGAACCGGTGAAGCCGTTGACCACCTTGACGCCGAATTCTTTGGCGGCGTGGGCAGTCTTCATGAGCTCCTCAGCCGCCCGCTTGTTGACGTCCTCCGGCTTGCCGTCTCCATAAATGTGCTCGGGCAGGATCTGGGCGTGGCGGGCATCGATATTGTCCGAGACGGCCTGCCCCACGAGGTGGGTGGAGATGGCATGGCACTGCATGCCGGCGGCATCGAGTCTTTCACGCAGGTTTGCGCAGTATGCGGCATCGGCTTTCGTTACCTCGAAGTGGTCTCCCCAGCAGGCGAGTTCCACGCCGTCGTAGCCGAAGGATTTTGCCTTCTGGATGATCGTGTTCTGGTCGAGGTCGGCCCATTGGCCGGTGAAGAGGGTGACGGGTCTGGCCATGATAGCTGGGAAGTTGCGGTGGTGGTGTTTTTGATGAGGTGAATTCTGAGCAGCGCTGATCGTTTCGCGCGGCGTTCGTCGTGCGAGCTGATACCTGCAATAAGAAAGAAAGTATGGAACCTGATGGGGTTGGGGGGCAAGTCGGAATCTGCGGCGGATCGGAATGCAGTTGCGCGCGTGGCGGAGTTTTTCCGGGGCAGGTCGCTGGGCGGAACGTTCAGCAGGAGACGCGACTTTTGGCATTGCGTCTTTTTGCACTCTCATGGACACTGGTCCGCTAGTGCAGAGAACGGCCATACTCAATGTCGTCGGATTGACGACGCGACTGATAGGAAGCAGGACACCCGCGATCCAGGCTTTTCTCGAAAGAAACCAGCTGGCGCTCGTGGAACCGGTATTGCCGGCCGTCACCTCCACAGCGCAGGCGACCTACCTCACCGGGGTGCTTCCCAACAGGCACGGCATCGTCGGCAATGGCTGGTATGATCGTGACTACAGCGAGCACCGCTTCTGGAAGCAGTCGGAAAAGTTGATCCAGGCCGCTCCGCTTTGGGAGGAGCTGCGCGAGGAAGATCCCAGTTTCACCTGCGCGAAGATTTTCTGGTGGTTCAACATGTATTCGAGCGCCGACTTGACCATCACTCCGCGGCCCCTGTATCCCGCTGATGGGCGCAAGATATTCGATATTCACACCAACCCGATGAACATGCGCAAAGAGATCAATGATGATCTCGGCCCTTTTCCTTTTGCGCATTTCTGGGGGCCGCTCGCGAGCATTCTCTCGACCCAGTGGATTGCAGAACTGGCTAAGTGGATTGAGGACAAGCACTGGCCCGGTCTTTCGCTGGTCTATCTCCCGCATCTCGATTACGACCTGCAGCGCCATGGGCTTCTGGGCCCGCATCTCGGCACGGCGCTGGCAGAGATCGACGCCGTGGTGGGTGACCTGATCGAGTTTTACGAGAAGCGTTCGATCAAGCCGATTCTCATTTCCGAGTATGGCATCACCGACGTATCACGACCGGTGCACCTCAACCGGATCTTTCGCGAGCGCGGCTGGATTCAGGTGAAGGATGAGTTGGGCAGGGAGACGCTCGATCTGGGCGGTTGCCGCGCATTTGCCATAGCGGACCATCAGGTGGCGCATGTCTATGTCAACGACGCCTCGATTCACAAGGAGGTCAGGGAGGAGCTGGAGAGGACTCCGGGTATCAGCGAGGTGCTGGGACCCGTGGAGAGAAATTACGCCGGACTTGACCATGCCCGCGCTGGGGACTTTGTCGCGGTTGCCGAACAGGATGCCTGGTTCACGTATTATTACTGGCAGGAAGAGAACAACGCGCCGGATTTCGCGCGCACCGTCGACATCCACCGTAAGTACGGCTACGATCCGGCGGAATTGTTCTTTGATCCGGCGTTGAAAAATCCCCGTAGGAAAGCGGCGTGGAGGATGCTGAAATCGAGATTCGGGCTGCGCACCATGCTCGATGTGATTCCACAGCACGCCGAAATGGTCCGGGGTTCGCACGGCGCCATCCCGGCAGACAGGAAAGACTGGCCGGTGATGATCGGGGATTTTCCCGAATTGCCCCGTAGCGGTGTAGTGGCTTCCCGGGAGGTGCGGCGTTATTTCCTGGAACATTGCAGTCGCGGTCGCGGTTACGGGCAGGTTGATCTGTTGTAGTTGCGTGCCCTTGCCGGTGCGGCTTGCCCGGACTGCGGGAATTGTCGCCGGGGTCGAGAAAGCTTCAGAATCGGTTCGCGCAAGCGCGCGTGTGCTTCTATCATCCGACCATGGGCGAACTAAATGATGCAATCACCGAGGAACTGAAAGCAGCGATGCGATCAAAGGACAGCCTCACACTGGCTGTATTGCGTGGCTTGAAAGCGGCCATAAAGAATGCCGCCATCGAGAAAGGTGGTGCAGATGCCGAGTTGACCGACACCGAGGCGCTGGCGGTTGTGCGCAAGCAGGTCAAGCAGCGCCAGGATTCGGTCGCGGCATTCGCTTCCGCCGGGCGAGCCGATCTGGAAGAGAAAGAAAACCAGGAGATTGCTGTGCTCGAGAAGTTTCTCCCCGCTGAACTTTCGGAAGCGGAACTCGAGCAACTGGTCAAGGAAGTGATCGCGTCGACCGGGGCGACCTCGCGCAAGGAAATGGGCCAGGTCATGGGCATGCTGCAGCAGAAGGTTGCAGGGCGCGCGGATAACCGGACGCTCTCGCAGATGGTTCAGACTCAGCTCGGCTGAGTTGGATCGGCAAAGGGTTTGAGGTTTTTGCTGCCGGTAAGCAGGTGAAGAATACAGCCATCATCGTAGCCGGCGGCAACAGCACTCGCATGGGCTTCAACAAGTTGCTGGCGCCGCTTGGCGGCAGAGAGGTTCTGCGCAGGAGCATCGAGGTGTTCGATGCCCTCGATGCCATCCATGAGGTCATCGTGGTGACCGGAGGAGAGACGCTCGAGGCATGTGCCGGATGGATCGATGCCGGTGAATTCAAGAAGGTTTGCCGCGTCGCCAGGGGGGGTGCGCAGCGGCACTTGTCCGTCTGGGAGGGGTTGCGGCTGCTGCAGCCGGGGCAGGGCGACCTGGTCGCGGTTCATGATGGGGCGAGGCCGCTGGTGTCCGGGGAGGTAGTCGTTGCCTGCCTTGAGCAGGCTGCTCGGACGGGTGCCGCGGCGTGTGCCCATCGCGTGACGGACACGGTCAAGCGGGCGGACGCGGCCGGAATGGTGGTGGGTGCTGTCGAGCGGGACAACCTGTGGGCGATGGAGACGCCGCAGGCGTTTCGCGCGGAGTTGTTGGTCGAGGTGTATGCCGGCATTGTCGATCGCGGCGACGTGGTGACTGATGAGGTGTCTGCCTGTGAACTTGCTGGGCGCCCGGTGGCACTGGTGGAAAATCCGGCCCCGAATCCGAAGATTACCTTCCCTGCCGACCTGAAGCTGGCCGAGCGGTTACTGGATTGAAGGCCCGATGGCTGAGCTGTTCGCGAGTCATTCCACCGGGCAGTCAGGTGGTTTTTTCGTGGCCGAAGGGCGTGCCTGCTGGTAATGGCACCGGTCGTGCCTGATAAGAACAACGTGGTCGGGAACTCCCGTGCCGGACGCAAAGCGAAAAAAAAGCGCGTCCTGGCAAACATCGAAGTGCGCGGTGCCGCGCAGAACAACCTCAAGGGGATCGATCTCGATATCCCGATCGGCAAGCTCAACGTGATTACCGGCGCCTCGGGATCGGGTAAGTCGTCGCTGGCATTCCAGACTCTCTATGCCGAGGGGCAGCGTCGTTACGTTGAAACGTTTTCACCGTATACGCGGCAGTTTTTCGAGCGCATGGACAAGCCGCGGGTCGACGCGATCGAGGGGATCCCGCCGGCGATCGCCATTTCCCAGTCGAATGCGGTCCGGACAACCCGCTCGACGGTGGGGACGATCACCGAGATCAACGACTACCTGAAGCTGCTGTTCCCACGGTTGGCGGTCGGGCGCTGTCCGAAGACGGGTGAGGAGATCCGACCGGATACTCCAGCCAGTGTGCTGGCGAAGCTCCGGCAGCGATGCGGCAAGGACCGTGCCCAGATCGTCACCTTCCCGGTGCCGGTCCCGGCCGCCTCGGACCCGGAGGAGTTTCTCGGCTTTCTGCAGGGGCAGGGATATCTGCGTATCGTGCTTTTCGGTGCGCTCTACCGAACCGATCTGCCGCCCGTGGATCCAGGCAAGGGAGATGCGCTGATTCCGCCCGGCACTTTGGACCGGCCTCTGCCGGCGGTGGTTGACGTGGTGCAGGATCGCGTCGCTCCGGCGCGCAAGGCACGCATGCTGGAGGCCCTGGAGGCGGCGTTCCGGTTGGGCAAGGGGCAGGTGAAATGCTTTGATGCGGAGACTTTCGATACGCTGGCTTTCTCCTCCGACTGGCACTGTCCGGAATCGGGGATCACCCTGAAGCCTCCCACTTCCGGGTTGTTTTCATTCAACAGCGCCCATGGAGCCTGCCCGACATGCCGGGGCTTCGGCAGGGTGATCGGTATCGATTTGCAACGTGCGTTGCCGGATCGCTCGCTGTCGATCGCCGACGGCGTGGTGCGCGCTTTCCAGGGAGAGCGCGGCTCCGAGTGCCAGGACGATCTCGAGCGATGCTGCCGCGCTCGGGGAGTCGATACGGACTGCGCGTTTCGCGATCTGCCGGAAGAGGACCGCGAATGGGTGCTCTATGGCGAAGGCGGGGACCCGGAAGAAGACTGGCTGAAAAGCGACTGGTATGGTGTGAAGGGGTTTTTCGACTGGCTCGAGTCGAAGGCCTACAGGATGCACGTGCGCGTCTTTCTCTCGCGCTATCGTTCGTATACCGATTGCCATGCCTGTCGCGGCACCCGCCTGGTTGCGGACGCTCTGCATTACCGGATCGAGGGCAGGCGACTGCCGGACCTCTGGCGAATGCCGATCACCGATCTGGTTCATTTCGTTGCCGGTCTGCAGGCGCCGCAGGGGGATCGCAGCTGCGAGCTGCTGCTGCGCGAGATACGCTCGCGACTGGGTTTCCTGCAGCGCATCGGTCTCGGTTACCTGGATCTTGATCGGCCCACGCGTTCGCTTTCAGGCGGGGAGCTTCAGCGCGTCAACCTGACGACCTGTCTCGGGGCGGCCCTGACCGGAACCCTCTTCGTTCTCGATGAACCCTCCATCGGGCTGCATCCCCAGGATACCGGGCGACTTATTGAAGTGATGCACGCACTGCGTGATCTGGGAAACACCCTGGTGGTGGTCGAACACGAAGAGGCGATCGTGCGCGCCGCTGACAACCTCATCGAGATCGGTCCCGGGCGTGGTGATGCCGGCGGTGAGGTGGTGCACTGCGGCAGTCCGGCCGCGTTGGCGAGAAGCGGTGGGTCATTGACGGCTGATTATCTTTCCGGACGCAGGAGGATCGCGTTTCCTGAGCAGCGCAGGAAGCCGGCGGCGTGCCTGCACGTAGTGGGAGCATGGGCCAACAATATCGAGGGGCTCTCCGTGGAGATCCCGCTCGGTGTGTTCGTCTGCGTGACCGGGGTTTCCGGCAGTGGCAAGTCGACGCTGGTTCACGATGTACTGTATGGCAACCTGCTCGAGCAGCGCGGGCAGGAGGCCAGTGGGGAGGTTGTCGGAAGGGTGGAGCAACTGCTCGGGGCCGACCAGGGATCGGTCGGGGAGATCGTGCTCGTCGACCAGAGCCCGCTGGCTCGCACGCCACGCTCTACACCGGCTGTTTACACCGGTTGCTTTGATCACATCCGCAAGCTTTTCGCGGCAACCCCCGGTGCCCGGGCGGCGGGATTCAGCGCGTCGGCGTTTTCATTCAATGCCGGAGAAGGACGCTGCCAGCGATGCATGGGGATGGGGTTCGAGAAAGTCGAGATGCAGTTTCTTTCCGACATTTATGTGACCTGTGCGGAGTGTGAGGGGACGCGCTTTACACCCGAGTTGCTGGAGATCGAGCTGCGGGGTCGCACAATCCATGATGTGCTGTCCATGACCGTGGACTCGGCGATCACTTTCTTCGAGGGCATGGGCGAGCGCCTTGCTGATGCCGCCGCCCGCCCGCTGCGGCCGCTCGCGGAAGTGGGGCTGGGCTACTTGAGGCTGGGCCAGCCCATGAACACGCTATCCGGTGGGGAGTCCCAGCGGCTCAAGTTGGTGGCTCACCTGGTCTCCGGAGGGGGCAAGAAAGGATTGTCCTCGGCGCCGCCGTTGCTGATATTCGACGAGCCGACCACGGGATTGCACACCGATGATGTGCGCGTTCTGCTGGCGGCTTTCCAGCGCCTGGTCGATGCCGGATCGAGCCTGATTGTCATCGAGCACAACCTTGATGTCATTGCGCATGCGGATCATGTCATCGACCTCGGACCGGGCGCCGGCTCCGAGGGTGGCAGGGTGGTGGCGGAGGGAACGCCGGAGGAAGTAGCCGCCCTTGATACCCCGACCGGGCTGCACCTGCGGGGCAAGCTCGCCGGATCCGGAGTTGGCGTGCCGACTGCTTCTTGCGCTCGCGTCGCGGAACAAGCGGTTTCAGGTTATGCGAAATCGGCGGCGATCGCCATTCACGGGGCACGGGAACACAACCTGAAAAACATTTCCCTGAGCATTCCGCATGACCGTTTCGTGGTGGTTACCGGTCTTTCGGGATCGGGAAAGTCGACGCTGGTTTTCGATCTCGTCTTCGCCGAGGGCCAACGGCGATTCCTCGACTCCATGTCGACCTACGCGCGGCAGTTCATCGAGCAGATGGAGCGCCCCGAGGTCGATCGCATCGCGGGCCTGCCTCCCACCGTCGCCATCGAGCAGCGCATCTCGCGTGGTGGTGGAAAGAGCACGGTGGGTACCGTCACCGAGGTTTATCATTTCCTGCGCCTGCTTTACGCCAAGGTGGGGGAGCAGTATTCGCCGGAATCGGGCAAGCCGGCCGCCCGGCAATCGGTAACGGCCATCGCCACGCGGGTGAGTAAACTTGCGCGGCAGGGGCGTGTCCGGGTGCTTGCTCCGCTGGTGCGAGGCAGAAAGGGCTATCACACCGAGGTGGCGGCCTGGGCCCGCCGCCAGGGCTACGAGCAACTGATTGTCGACCGGCGTCTGGTAGCCAGCGCTGATTTTACCCGGCTTGACCGGTTCCGCGAGCACAGCATCGATGCGGTGGTAGCGGAACTGGGGCCGGGCACCAGGGCTGCGGAGATTCGCGAGGCCGTCGGGCGTGCCCTCGAGGTGGGCAAGGGGACCGCGCGGCTCCTCGATCCCCAGAATCGGTTCCAGACGCTGAGTATCAACCTCAGTTGCCCGGTCACCGGGCGCTCGTTCGACGATCCCGAGCCCCGGCTGTTCTCGTTCAATTCGCCGCATGGTTGGTGTCCGGCCTGCCGGGGATACGGTAAGGTGCCGGCACGCGGGATGGGCTCGCTGGATGTCTCGCGGGCCGAGTCTGTGCTCGATGCCGAACTCGAAGAGGAGCGTCGCTCTTTACGGGGCGGAAAGGATGGCGTCTATGAGACCTGCCCTGGTTGCCAGGGTGCCCGGCTCAATGAGGTTGCGTGCAGCGTGCGTATCGGCGGGTTGTCGCTGCCCGAGTTGGCAGGCTTACCGGCCCGCGAGGCGCGCCCGAGGATCCGGCGGTTTCGGTTCCGGGGGCGTGAGGCACGCATTGCCCGAGATATTCTCGCGGAAATCGATCAGCGTCTCAGTTTCCTGGAAGAGGTTGGCTTGGGCTACCTCAGTCTTGACCGTTCCGCCGACACCCTGTCCGGGGGAGAGGGCCAGCGTATCCGGCTTGCCTCGCAGCTCGGTTCGAACTTGAGAGGGGTGCTTTATGTGCTGGACGAGCCGACCATCGGTCTTCATCCGCGGGACAATGAACGTCTGCTCGACACCTTGGTGGCACTGCGCGACAAGGGCAACTCGTTGTTGGTGGTGGAGCATGATGAGCAGACCATGCAGCGTGCCGACCAGGTTATCGACCTGGGTCCCGGTGCGGGTCAGTTCGGGGGCGAGGTTGTCGCACAGGGCAGTTTCGCGCAGATCATGAGGAGCAAGGCCTCGGTCACCGGGTGCAGCCTGCGCTCAGTGGATGAGCATCCGCATCCGTGGCGGGGTTGCCGTCGTCCGCTGCCTGCGGTCACTGCCCGTGCAGGATGGCTGCGAATCAAGGGATGCAGGGCCAACAACCTCAGGAATATCGATGTGCAGCTTCCCCTGGGAAGGCTCAGCGTGATTACCGGCGTTTCCGGATCCGGGAAGTCCTCGTTCATGCGATACTGCCTGCTGCCAGCCTTAAAGGGAGCGTTGGGACGCGGAGATGGCGTGTCGGCTTCCGCGAGGAAGGCTTCGGGAGCGCGAAATTCCGGCCGGGTCTCTGGTAACGTGTTACCGAGCTACGCGTCTGTTTCCGGTGTGACCAACCTGGCAGCCGTCTACGAAGTGGACCAGAGCCCGATCGGTAAGACATCCCGGTCTACGCCTGCTACCTACATCAAGGTGTTCGACGAGATCCGCAAGCTGTATGCCGGCGTTCCGGAAGCGCGGGTTCGCGGCTACACCGCCTCGCGTTTTTCCTTCAATACCGAGGGGGGGCGCTGCGAGACCTGCAAAGGCAACGGCAGGATCAAGCTGGAGATGAATTTTCTGCCGACTACCTACGTGCAGTGCGAGGACTGCGGGGGCAGCCGCTACAACGATGCCACCCTCGAGATCCGTTACAATGGCAGGACGATTGCGGAAGTTATGGACATGACGGTGGAGGAAGCCGCGGAGTTCTTCGGTCCGGTGCGTAAAGTGCACCGTCCCCTGCGCCTGTTGGCAGAGACCGGCACCGGCTACCTGCGTCTGGGCCAGCCAAGTCCCACGGTTTCCGGGGGCGAGGCGCAACGCATCAAACTGGTGGCGGAATTGTCCCGCGGGGTGGCGCGATCGGAGAACGCCCTGTTGCGATCGACCGGATCGAAGCGCAGAACCAATGTGTATCTCATCGAGGAGCCGACCATCGGCCTGCATATGGCAGACGTCCGCAAGCTGACTGAAGTGCTGCACCGCCTGGTCGATGAGGGGCACACCGTGGTGGTCATCGAGCACAATACCGACCTGATGAGGGAAGCTGATTATCTCCTCGATATCGGTCCCGAGGCAGGCGCAGACGGCGGAACCGTGGTGTCCTGCGGTAGCCCCGAAAAGGTGGCTGCCTCGAAGAAGTCGAGAACGGCTCGCTTTTTGCGTTGAAAGGTTGGTCGTATTTCGTCTGAGCGGGTCGGGATCGCGTCAAGAAGGCGGCAGGCTGAATTTGCCACCCGTGGGCTTGCCAATTACGAAAATCCGGATACCATAGTGCCCGCGTATACCCCGTGGTGTAATTGGCAACACAACTGATTTTGGTTCAGTTATTCAAGGTTCGAGTCCTTGCGGGGTAGCCATTTACGCTTCAGCCGCTGGTTTGTGTTTTGCGGTGAAATAGTCTCTCGGTGTTCATTGCATAGAAAACCGCGAACCGTCTTGTTGGACGCGGACTTCAAGAGTTCGACGTGCGTGGATTTTGATAACCGAAACGGCTGGAAGTCCGGCGGGCCTCAGGGAGTTTTTTTCAGTTCAGGGAGAAGACAGGTCCGCACGAAAGTCTTTTTCCAGGGGACTGAAAATCGTGTCCGGCTGATTGCATCAGCGCCAGGGAGAGTGATTTGGGGTTGTCTGCGAATCGTTCGGATATTGAGCTGGTTTCATGGAGGGTTATCGGTTAAAGAAACTATTGCCGGGTGGTGAGAATCAGCCCACAAAAATCCTTCGCGAAAAATATAATGCCTAAGGTTATTCCCGCGCACGTAGCCCGACAGGACACTTCCTTGCATATCCATTCGCCTGCTTCCGAAGAGCAGGATGGCACAGCTACCGGCGACGGCATCAGGCAGGGAACTGCTTCGCTGCGACATGTTCGGAGTCACTTGACTGAAAATCACCTCGGGAGGCCCCCGCAGTCAGGTAAAGGTATCCCCGCCAATATCACGCAGGGCACTTCGAATCAACGCCGTGTAGGGGCCCTCTGGAACAAGGAAACTCTGATTCAAGAGGCTGGAAGACCGCCGAAGAATGATAGGTTTTTTGGCCTGATAAAAATGTCTCAGAAGTATAAGGCCGTGAACCGGGAACTCGACGGCTACCATGAGATGTTGCAGTCGGGTAAGAATTGCACGACGCGAGGGGTCAAGGATCAACTTGGCCGAATTACTCAGGCGATCGAGACGTACAATGCTGCGCACCGGGGAAACAAAGTGTCGACAGCCATGTCCGAGTTGCAGGTTCAAGTGCAAGCTCGCATTCAGGGCATCGATGATATCGAGAAAACATTGCAGCAGTCTGGTGGTCTCATCGAGCCTTTTAACAGGGCCGAGGCCGATGAGATCAGGGAACACCTGCTTGAGACAAGGGAGTGTCGAGAGAATTTGGAGGGTTTTATCGACACGTTTGGCCTGAATTGCACAGATGTAAAAGAACGTATTGCTGCTCTTGGTGTCTGCGAAAGCAAGCTCACAGCGGCCCTGACATCAAAAGTCAACACGGAGATCCTGAGGAGCATTGAAATCAATCACCCCAATTCGGGTTCACCGGAGGAGTTGAAAGAGTTCTACACCGGCGAGTTGGCGCGACTTGAATCCATCCAATCGAAACAGTGTTCGCAGACTGAAGTAACCGGAGAAACAAGGCAAGCAGTTAGTGCATGCATCGAACAACTCACGAGGATTAATGGTGCGATCGATCAGGTCATCGACAGATTCGCAGATTTGGCAGGAGTGCGTGACGGGAGAACCACAGCCTTGGAGAACCTGCAGATGGCAGGAAGTTCGTCTTGCTATGCCGAGAAGACAAAACGGGAAAGGCAATTCGGTGAATTTTCTGGAGCGCTTGATCTCATTGAGGAAAAATTCACCGAGACGGAAACTTTCATGGCAGGTGACTTTCCGCGCGTATTGGGAGAGCTCCTCAATGAAGCACGGGTGGAATTGCAGGAGATAGAAACGCAATTGACCGAGAGATACAATCAGTTCGTCATCATTGAGACAGGTAAACCCATTCCGGGTTCGGCTGATAACATTATCTCACATTATGAATACATTTGTCATTTTAGAGATGCCAATGCCTCTGGCGGAAGTGTGACGCCGTCTCCCGCATCGTCGGTTTCTGATGCGCATATCAATCAGGATCAAGAGCCGGCTGCAAAAAAAATTACGTCGCGTCCGTTGGCGGGCAGGATGGGCGAAGCTACTCTTGAAAAAATTAATGAATCAATCGCTTCGACCGAAGCGAAAATAGAGTCATTAAAGAAGCCCGTGCAGGATAGGGTCCAGCGTCTCGCTGATGAGAGCGGGCAGTTTCGGCAATCGGATCTTGGTGTAACCCAGATTGGCAAGGGATTGGAGTTAAACGACCAGATCATCCGGTACAGGAATAGTCTGCAGAAAATCAGTGCTGATTTTTTTGGTGGGAGTTGTCATCGGCTTCAGGAAAGCAGCGATCATCTGAGGCAATCTTTGGAAAATTCGATTGCTCATCAACTGGAAGTGCTCGCCGAACCCTCCTCCCCGGAGGTCCCTTCGGGCGGAGAATCGATTTCTGCCAATACTGTCATTCCCGAGAGACTCGTCAGCCTCGTGCAACTGAGGACCCTCTGTTCCGGTGCAGAACACTTCGAGTCGGCTCTCAGTGCACGGCTCGATGAAGCAACGACGTCGTGCATGAATACTCACAGGGCGGACATTCTAAACAAACTCACTGATGCGGTTGAGAGCGAGCAACTGTCCTCCATGGCATCCTTGCCTCGTGCCTCGATGTTGCTCACTTTCTTTGAGGAGGCACACAACACCGGGGTTTCTTCGAATACAGAACTACTTGTTGAAATTGCAAAGAAAGCCATCGGTTCGGTCAAGGAGACAACCGCTGAAGTCAGGCAGGCGGTGGAACCGGGGCAGCATTCGGAGCAGGAGCGGAACAATGTGAGAGAGCAGGCCACAAGAAAACTGGCGACTGTTTCCGGGCAGATAGAGCGTCTGCGACTTGCCCTTGGCAACCAGCCCGAGGGTGCGTCATTGAGCGATGAATTCACGAACCTCCGCAGTGAGTTGAACAGCCTCGAGCGGAGCCTCGACAACCTCAGGCTGGGAATCGTCAAATTAGCATTTCCGGAAAACAGCGGCTTGATGGCGGTCGTCGAGGGTGCCTCCGGCATGCATTCGGCACATTCTTCCGCGCTGGCGTCGATGGTTACCAGAGGGGAGGCAGAACAGGCATTACTCAAACTCTATTCTTTTGGGGCATTCGAACTTCCGGGATTCGCCTCGAAGCTCTCCGAGAGGATTGTCGAGTCGCGAAGTCTGCCTTTGCTGCTCGATTTGGCTGCCGGCAAACCTGCCGTCATCGATGAAATGTTGAACGATCCGCAGTGGGACGACGTGGCCCTGCGGCTCAAACTTGATGCGCGCGGCAACGATTCCAGTGTTGGTGAGAAGGAGATCCGCGTGGCGCAAACCCGCCTGGAGCATGAGATTCATGTGGCCAAGCGAACGCTCGATCGGGTATTCCGTGCTGCGAATCCAATGTGGTCGCAGAAAAAACAGACACTCAATGCTGGTATCGGTAATCCCTTGGGTTTTCAAGGATTTGAGTTCGATCGGAGAACTGTCTCGGCACTCTGCAATGCGAACAAAAACAATGCACTTGGATTACAGAAGTTTGATCTTCTTCTCTCCCGAATCGTCCTGTTGGAAGCCATGGGCAAGCCTGAATGGCAATCTGACAATGATGCAAGCAAGGCGGAAGTGGTGGCATTGCTGCGCATCATCAGGGGCGATGAACGGCAGCAAGCCCAAACGGATGAGCAGATCATTGCACAGGCAGGGCATGGTATTTCCTATCAATCCTCTGCTGATTTGCTCGAGCAGGCCCAGATCATTTCCGATTTCGCGAAGAATATCGCTGGCAAGTCGGAATTGTTGAAAAACGCATTGGCCCGTTTTGACAGTTTGCAGGGAAACAGTCGCCCCGCGGCTGCTCAGCTGGTCTCGCGCGTGACGGCGTGGGCCATTGCGGGGTCCGGCCAGGGAAATGATTTTGAAGGTCAGACGTTGTATCAGAAAACCTGGTTAACTGCCATACAGAAAAAAGACTCCACTGTTCTCAACAAATTGCAAAGGCGATTCGCGAGGCTGGACAGATTCGAAAAAGGAGGGTCATTGGATGAAGGGTCTTTCAGGGAACTCGCGCGGGTACTTGTCAAGCAAGAAGGGGAATCCAGTAATGGATTGATGCGTTATTTTTTCGGGATCACAGGGAGTAACTATAAAAATGATCCCGGAGCCCTGTCCTATAGCACGCTGCAAGTAGCGAATATCTCCAATTTGGGAAAGCTCCTGAATGAGGATGCGATCAAAGCGAATGCCGAGCAGTTGATATCAGTGCTGGATGAGGCGTCGCGTTCAACGAATCAGGCTTTTCCCAAGAATGAGGTTGAGCGGCTTGTTCAAAGTCTGATTGCGGAATTACCGTCTTCTTACGTATTTAGGGACAGCTGCGATCATTGTGGCATGTTGTTGAGGGCGTTGAGGAACTCACTGGGCAGTGGGCCTGAAGAAATCTCCAGGGCGGGGCAGCGTGTGAAGGCTCTGTTTGAACTGGGCTTAAAAAGTGAGCGGATTTCCCAGGTGGTACACGAGGGCAAAAAGGTGAAGGCTCTGAAGGAAAAAAGTTACAGAGAAATATGCCACAGTGAGGTTTCCAAGGTGAAGCGGGATGCGCCTGATCTTGCGTGGATTGCGCATGCGGTCCTGCTGGATGTGTTCGCCGAGTCGAGCCTAAGTACGCTGAGCGAATTCCGCCGCGCCCTGGATAAGGATACTGTCGACTCCGGTGGCAGGAATCACCTGCTTGAGCAACTCGAGGAGCGTCTTGCGGCTGTCGGCATGGGAAACATGGGGCAGACGAATACCGGTGTGACAACCGGCGGATCAAGCCAGTTTGTCAGTTACCTGAAAGCCTCGATGGATAGCTACGAGAACGCTGATGAGTTGATCACTGACTTCGGGGAGAAATCGCTGTGGGGCACGGATCTTCCGATGGTTGAGGAATCCATGGAAAGTGCCCGGGGGGCGGCGCGCGATGCCATAGGGCAACTTCAGATGACCCAGGATTTCCAGTTGGAGACTCGATTACACGACATGCCGCCGGGAAAAGTCTTTGAAATTTCCGTCAACAGCGAAGGGGGCTTGACCATGTCTGCACCTGTCGTGGCACCCGGTGTCAATGCCACCTTTGGATTCTCGGTAGCGAAAAATGAAAGTATTCAGGTGCGACGTGAAGACGAAAATACCTTTGTCCTTGTGATCAAGGGTCGAACTGGTGTGGGAGCCAGCGGAGGCTTGAAAGCCGGTTTGAGCAGTCTTGGTGCTCAGGCTGCGGTGCATGGCTCTCTAGGGGGGCAGGTAGCCAGCGGATTGAGAATGGACTTCGACGCAGGGGATGGAACGGCCGCGCAGTCGATCGGAAAATTCATCGGGAGTCTCTGCAACGACAATCCACCAGCTGATCTGCTCGAGTCTTCGGGAGCTTCGCGGATTTTTCATCTCGACTCAAACGGGGCTTCAATGCAGATGGGTGGCAATTTCAATGTCAACGCGACGCTGCCGGGGGATCTGCTTGAGGCGTCTGCCTCGCTTGCTGCGCAAGCCGGGGGTAGTTATACCGTCACGGACGTGGCGAATTCGTTCATGCATCGTCAGACGATTCGAAGTTCATATGAGATCAGCGCTCAGGCAGCGGCTAACTTGAAACAGGGTGAGACGGATATCGGCGCTGAGGTGCGTGGTGCGACTGCTGCTTCGCAGCAGAATTCGCTCACGGGAATTTCGAACCTGAAGGCAGCGAGGAAGCAGTCGACAGATGATCGTGAACTGGATGAACTCAATGCTGAAGCCGACCTGACCGGCGCCACGTCAGCTGATCAGCACGGGCGGTCATTGGTTTCTGCGGCGTTAAATTATCAGGTCGCACATGAGAAAGTCATGGTCACGCGCAACGGGGTATTGACCACTGAAACCTCTCAGAGAATGAGCGTGGCAATGAATAGGGAAGTCGATTCTGCCTGGTCATCGATGCAGAAGAGCGCGAATTTCGATGCCATGATGGAGCGGTTGAATCTTTTCAAGGAGAGAGAAGACCTGCGCGATCATGCGGAGTTCAAAGAGGGGTTGGCTCGAATGCGTAACCACGTGGGCAGTCCTGAAATCACGCTGCATCGTGCTTTGCGCGAGGATGTGGTAATTTCGATTGCTGCCGCGAGGCAGAGAGGAGACTCCGCTGCTGTCGCGCGTTTGGTGAGCGCACCGGCAAGTTATCGCATCACGCACCTTGAATTTCTCGTTGCCGGAGACCAAGCCACAGCGGTTGGCGTGAGTACGAACCAAATCAGGAACGATCGTGCCGAGAATCTGGAGAGCATCCAGGAGAACAGTGAAACTGCAGCTGATGTTATCGACTCGGCGGCGAATTTTCTGGCCGATGCCGCGGTTGAGATCGTGGGAGAAGTCGGGGTCTCCGTCAGTGGGAGCTACACGCGCAGTGCATCGGTCGGTGATTCGAGGCGATTCAGGCTTGATGTGCCTGCCGCACTGTGAAGTGGCTAAGCGATCGACATCCCTCGTGATAGCGTCGTTGAATCCCCGGTAGCATTGCACGGCATCGTGAGGACAGGCTCCTTGGGTGACTGGCTTCATGCGACCACGGGTAACCTGCCGATAAGAAGCGTGACGTGAATTCTCGGATTGTCTGCTTGCCACCGCTGGCACAACGCGGTTTTTCAGTTCGATCTGTAAGCGATGCCTGATCCGCAACTGACTTGCTTGTGCTTGCTGGCTACGGGGCGACTTGGCTGGTCACGCTGCAATAGGTAGCTTGATGATGGGAGGGGCGCTGCAAGGCCGGTGCATGTTTGAGCGCAGTAAGACTTGTCCTGCCTTTTAAATTCTGATGCCACCGTCGGATACATGAGTCTCGTGGGTGCCTTTCGTTTGATCAGCCGAATCCTTATTGAGAGAAGCTCTCACCTTTTTGCTGATCACGATAAAGCTGTTGAAGAAGTCGATGAAATTTTTGCAATTTAATTCCGTGACTGTTTTCGTAACGCTCAGAACGAGTGTATTTTCCACCGTATCTCGACCGAGGGTGCACCCACCGGTTCCGAGTCCGAGAAAATTCAGGTCAAGGGCACTCATCAAAACCTGATCAAGGTTCTTGATGCCGGCCAGAGAAATGACTCGTGTGAAAAAGAAAATCGAATTCAGTCCCTCGTGTGCTTCCATTATAATGTCCAGATCATCCTCAACACACAGGCAGATCGAGCCCTCTTCATTAAGATGAAAATTGTTGCGAGTCTTCTGGCCCAGGAGATTGAGGAATGTCTGCAAAGTGTCGGTGACCATGTGCGTTCAAGCGAAGGGATGAATTGTGGACTGGAGAAAAAACCCTGATGCACCGGGTGAGGCAGCATGCGATAATATGAAATTCCTTTCAGCGTAAACCATTATTCGAAAAACTTCCCGAAAATAGCGCCGAGCTGTGAATTGCTGGCGGCCTGAAGCTGGAAAATGGATACGCAGATCGCTTCACCAAATTGGGTTTACTGGACACGAAAAGCCGGCAGCATGAAGGTGATACGATCGATTTTCAGAGCAGTTCGCGGGCTTTCAGGTTGTTGAGGCGCCGGGTGACGTCGACGATGCCGTCGATAACGGTCTGGTTGTAACTGCGGCCGTCGGTGGTATCGACTCCGTGGCCCTCGACCGCTTCGCGCAGGCCCTGCAGGGCGACGTCCTCGTGGTGGAAGAGCTCCACGAACACGTGCTTGAGTTCGCCGGTGGCAGCCGCGGCGGTGAGCAGTGCGCCGATCCAGCCATCATCCGTGGAGAGACAGCCTCGGGTGGTTTTTGCCGAGGCGTGAAAAATTCCCATTTCCCCGGCGGCTGCGATTTCCGCGATCACTTGTTGGTTTTCGGGAATCGAGAGATGCGAGTCGCCGCAATGGGCGGCGTCGACCATGACCTGAAAGCACTTGCTTGCAGTGAGTTCATTGGCCCTGCGGACTACCTGCCAGGCCTTATCGATCGAGGTGAAGGTTGAAAATTCAATTCCGCGAAGAAATTCCAGGTGCCAGTGTTGGATGCAGCTTTCTGCGATTCCATATTCGTTGTAGATGCGGGCATGGACGCTGGCCAGCTGCTCGACCGCGGCTTCGAAGTCCGCGCCCTCTTTGGCTTTCGCTCCGCTCATCCATTCTTCGAAGGAAGTGGAGGCGATGTGGGTGATTCCGTAGCGCTTGGCGGTCTCGACGCCGGCCCCGAGGATCTCGACCACCTTGTCCTCGTCGGCCGGATTCATCGGGTCTGCTCCGCCGATCATCAGGATGATGTGCACTTCGAGACCGAGATCCCTGAGGCCGGAGATCATGTCCTCGGTGTCGCTTTCCGCTACTCCGGGGAATACCGAGATCTGGGTGGAGTGGATTGTGGCGGGCGAGTCGCTGCAGATTTTTTCCATCTCACTGACAACCAGAAGTCTGCCATCATCGCCGCGAGGCAGTCGTCCGTCCTCGTCGGGGACCAGGCCACCGACGAACTTGATATGGGTGGGAACGACGCCAAGAACGATGTTCGACCGGGAGGTGATGTGAGTGGCCATGGTTGTTTGAATAGATGATGGATTACGGGGCGGGGAACGTATCTGGCTGGTCGCCGAAAAGCGTGAGCACGTCAAGGCGCTGGTGCCTGCTTTTCATCGGCCAGGTCACTTTCGGATTGTGTGTTGGCCCTGGTTGCTTTGCCTTCGAGGTGGGCTTGCAGGCGCTGGTCCAGAAGTCGGGCGAAACCCATGGCGGATTCGGGCAGGCGCTCGGCACCGACTTCCATCACGACGTTCGCACGTTGCAGGAGAATGTGCGTGGGGGATATCGTGAGCATGGCTGAGCGTTCGCCCAGCCCTTCGATGCTCCTGAGGTAGGAGCTGCCACCCTGTTGCAGGCGATGCCGTAACAGCTGGTAATTGGCGACACTTGCCTGGATATCGGCACCGAGTTCGACGCGGACAGTCAGGTAGTCGGGTTTCCCGGGCTTCATGCTGCGCTTGTAATTGGCGACAAAAGCTGTGCCGTTTTCCACCGTGTGGCTGATATAGGTCAGATCCTGCGGGCAGTCGGGGGGAGCGGGAAGAAATTGGTGAGGTGCGTCGATAATGGGATCGGCAGGCGTAACTGCAGCGTCCTTTTCTCCGCAGCAGATCAGCAGCAGCGAAACACAGGCGAGAAGGTGGGGCCGGCACATCGGCGCGGGGGGTGAGGAGGAGGGCGGCTTTACGGATTGGACGGCGGGATGTGCTGCGGCTAATCGCTTCCGAAATGGTTTTTGAGTGCCTGTAGATCGGATTCCTCAGGGGGTGTGGCGGCAGCTGTGATGGCCGCGTCCTGCAGAGACGCGATCCGCAGGATGCCAGCCTTGCTTATTTCCAGCATCGTGAGCATGTCACGCTCGCTGAAGACAGCCTCTTCTCCGCTGCCCTGGATCTCGACGAATTCCAAGTCCTCTGTCATGACGAAGTTGCAGTCCACGGTGGCGTGCTTGTCCTCGGGGTAGTTCAGGTCGAGGAGCGGTTCGCCGTGCACGACACCCGCGCTGACCGCGGCGACTTTCTTTTTCAGGGGGGAACTCTTGAGGACATTCGATTCCACTAGGTGGTTGAAGGCGATTGCCAGGGCCACGCAGCCACCGGTGATGGCGGCCGTTCGGGTGCCACCATCGGCCTGCAGAACGTCACAGTCGACCCATGCCGTGCGTTCCCCGAGGGCCTTGAGATCGGTTACTGCACGGAGTGACCGGCCGATCAGGCGTTGGATTTCGCTGCTGCGTGGGTCGAGTCTGCCGCGTGAGATATCGCGGTCTTTCCGGTCGAGCGTCGAGTAGGGCAGCATGCTGTATTCCGCTGTCAGCCATCCGCCTTTGACATTCTGTTGCTTCATCCACCGCGGGACCCGGTTTTCGATAGTGACGCTGCAGATCACCCGGGTGTTTCCGAAACAGGTCAGCGCCGACCCGGTGGCGTGGGGCGCGAAGTTGGGTTGAAAGGTGATCTCGCGGAGTTGGTCTGGCGTGCGCCCGTCTGGTCGTTCCATGCAGCAAGGGTAGCCGTGAAGATCCGCACCGAAACTGATTTGTTTGATCTGGCGGCTGGTGGCGTCGAGAGCCGATTGCAATTCCAGTTGTGTCAGCGACGGTGCGCAGCATGAAATACGTGATTGTCATTCCCGATGGCTGTGCCGACGAGTTGATGGATGCGCTGGGTGGCTTGACACCGCTGCAGGCGGCAGCCACGCCGGAAATGGATGCCATTGCGCGGGAGGGGATCGTCGGCCTGTCCAATAACACGCCAATCCATCTGCCGGCGGGGTCCGAAGTGGCCAATCTGAGCCTGCTTGGCTATCGCCCGGATGACTATTTTACCGGACGCGCCCCGCTAGAAGCGGCTGCCCAGGGCATTGAACTGGCGGCCGAAGACTGGGCGGTTCGGTGCAATCTCGTCTCCATCGAGGACGGCATCATGGTTGATTTCACGGCTGACCATATCACCACCGCGGAGGGCACGGAACTACTGCGCGCCTTGCAGGCTGAGACAGCCGGCGAGGGTGTCGAATTCGTCCCGGGGGTCAGTTATCGCAATCTCATGCTGGTGCGGGCTTGTCGAGATGACGGAGCACCGTTTGATGCTGCGACCCGGACGTGTGCACCGCACGATTACACGGACATGGAGGTATCTTCGGCACTGCCTGCCGGGCCGGGGGCCGACCTGCTGAGAAGTCTCATGCAGCGCAGCGAGGAGATTTTTGCCGATCATCCGGTCAATACGGCGCGGGTGGCGGCAGGCAAACGCCCGGCCACAGGTATCTGGTTGTGGGGGCAGGGACGTGCACCCAGTCTGCCGCGTTTTGAGGATCGATTCGGAGTTCGGGGTGTGATGATCACGGCGGTCGACCTGTTGCGCGGTATTGCTGCGATGGTGGGATGGCCGCGAATCGAAGTGGCGGGCGCCACCGGTTACCTGGATACCGACTATGCGGCGAAGGGACGCGCAGCAGTCGCGGCGCTTTCTGATTACGATCTGGTCTGCGTGCATATCGAAGCCACCGACGAAGCGTCACACGAGGGTCGTTTTGATGCCAAGGTAGAGGCGTTGGAGCAGATCGACAGGCACATCGTGGCACCATTGCGTGCTGCCCTGCAAGGTTATGGCGAGCATCGCATTCTCGTGACCCCGGATCACCCGACCTTCTGTTCAACCAAAAAGCATAGTCATGGCGATGTTCCTTATGCGATGGCAGGTGCAGGAATCGTCGCGGATGGAGCCGAATCGTATGATGAGATTGTGGCCGCTTCGGGTGCCCGCAGGTATGTTGATGGAGAACGACTCATGAGAGAGTTCATCGTTTGAGAAACTGCCTTTCGGGCTGCCTTGCGGTCAATCAGGGGGGGGCGGCGCAGGTTTTTTACTTCAGTTATGTCGCAGCAATCGGAGAGTTTCGAGCAATTCGCCATCGACGTGATACTGGATCGTCGCAAGGGGGCGCGCGCCTCCGCGCTGCGGGTTGTTCTGCGCGGCCTTTCCTTCATTTACCGTGGTGTGGTGCAGACACGGATCGCGCTCTACCGCCGCCGGGTGATCCGGGATCATCATCTCGGGTGTCTCGTGGTGAGTATCGGCAACCTGACTGTCGGCGGCACGGGTAAGACCCCGGTGGTGGAATTGTTTGCCCGTGCACTCAGCGAAGGGGGACGCAAAGTGGCCATCCTGAGCAGGGGCTACAAGTCACAGAAGCCACCGCTGAGAGAGCGCCTCAGGGCGCGGTTTTCCGGCAAACTGCTGCAGATGCCACCGCGCGTGGTGGCGGATGGCAGAAAGGTGTTGCTGGATTCTCGCTACGCTGGAGATGAACCCTACATGCTGGCGAGAAATCTCGGAACGGTGCCGGTGGTCGTCGACAAGGATCGGGTCAAGGGCGGGCTTTATGCCATCAAGCACTTCGGTGCCGACACTCTGCTGCTGGATGACGGGTTGCAGTACTTGAAACTCAGCCATCGCCTGGACGTGGTGCTGGTTGACAGGACGAGCCCCTTTGGTAATGAGCGTCTGTTGCCGCGGGGAACATTGCGGGAGCCACCGGAAAACCTGCGACGCGCTTCCTACATCCTGATCACCAAGTGCGATGACAGTTCGAATGACGAACTCGTCGCACGCATTCGCAAATTCAACCGGGTGGCGGAAATTATCGAGTGTCGCCACAGGCCGCGTTACCTGCAGAACCTCGCCGGAGACGAGCGCCTGCCCCTGGCAGACCTCGATGGCAAGTATGTCAGCACAATTTCCGGCATTGCCGTGCCCGAGAGCTTTGAGGACGGGGTGCGCGGCCTGGGGGCTAAAATCGAGCTTACCCGGCGCTATGCCGATCATCACCGCTACGAGGCTGCCGAGATCGAGCAGTTCATCGAGCGCAGCCTGCATCGGGATGTGGACATGATTCTGACTACGGAAAAGGATGCGGTGCGGTTTCCCGCTCTCGGCCGTACCGATGTGCCGATCTATTTCCTGCGGGTAGAAATCGAGATCCTCTCCGGAGAGGAGACCTGGCGCGAGTGCGTGAGCAGAATCTGCGAACCCAGGCGGGATCTCTCTGCGCGCCGCTTGCACTGAGTGCGTCGCACTCGTGGATCGGGGCGGGATGCTCCGGTCGGCTGCTCAGTCTCCCGTGATTCTATTGAACAGATTTTTCAGGAATCCCGGAGATGCATTCCGGGTTGGTTTTCTCTCATCGGCGGCATGTGCTTCGGTGGCAGCCTCGCGGCTTTTTTGCTTCCGCTGTTCCGCGAGAATCTCGTATGGATCCCGCGCAGGTTGAAATTCTGCAGGAAGTTGGCCGTCGTAAAATTCCATGCGGGCGGCCTCGAGGTGCTGCTGGTAGGTGGGCACAGCCTGGAGCGCCCGGTGAATCTGGCGGGCGAGTTCCCTGCCGGCCTCGGTGTCACTGCCGAAGTGAATGCCGGCCTCTTCACAGCGGATTGCGATCTCGCTGGCTTGCTGAAAATACATACCCGTTTGGTCAGGGTCGACGTCGGAGAAAAGGTAGGCGAATATGTAGGCGCGTGCCGCGCGGGCACTGGGATAAGAAGGGTGGCCGGGATTCTCGATACAGGGATTCAAGGTGGGATCCAGTGTCGAGGGACGGACGCGGTCGAACTGCTTCTTGAGTGCGAAGGCAATCGGGTTGGTTTCATTGATGGCCAGGTCAAGCAGTCGCTTCATGGATGGCGCCTTTGCTGCGAGTTCGGGGTAGGCGTTCTGACCGAATGTGAACCCCGCAAGCGTCTGCTCGGATCGAACGAGATTTGCTGTCTCCGGAGACCGCTGGTTTTTCATCTCGTGAAGCTCTGCGAGTTCTTCTCGGACCTTGCTCGAAGCGTCAGCTGGTGGGGGCGCAATCCGGATGATTTCCCTCCAGTTGGAGAGAATGGCGGGGCCGGTTGCCAGCGCGCGCTTGGCTTCCTCGTCGTAGCTTGCGTGCTCTGTGAAACGCATCGAGGCCACCTGCTCGGCGGTAAGATCCCGTGGCATGCACACAACGAGCAGCAAGGTGAGTAAACCGTGAAGGAGGTGTCTTACTGGTAATATGACCATCTGCGGCAGTGTCTGTGGTGGCACTGTGATCTTCAAGAAGGAATTCAGCTTCCCGGTGTTCTGCGGGTACGGGCACAGTGGCTGGGGCGGGTAAATTGAAAAACAGCAGGAATCCACGGTTGTCGTGATGGACTTGCTGAGAAATGCTGGCTAGTTGCAGTTGCCGGAGGGGACGTCACGGCTGTTTAAAAAATGAAAAGTGACATCGTCGCAAATCTCCACGCAGCCAGAGAGCGCATTGCGGTTGCCGAGAAACATGCCGGTCGGTCGCCGGGATCGGTCGAACTCCTCGCTGTCTCGAAGACCTGGCCGGCCGAGGTGGTGGCGGAGGCGGTGCGTGCCGGGCAGTGCGCTTTCGGCGAGAACCGGGTACAGGAACTCCAGGCCAAGGTTCCGGTTCTGGGGTCGGATCTTCGCTGGCATCTGATCGGGCACCTGCAGAAAAACAAGGTGCGGAAAGTGGTGCCGCTGGTGGCAGACATCCACAGCATCGACTCGCTGGCGCTGGCAAGAGCCGTTGATCGAGTGGCGGGAGAGCTGGGATCGTGTCCAAGAATCTACCTGCAGGTCAATGTGGGCAGGGAGCCGGCAAAGTCCGGTTTCGAAGAGTCCGAGTTGCTCTCCGAT
>JBDQJG010000008.1:0-31443 GCA_040263955.1 Verrucomicrobiales bacterium | reverse complement strand
TCTCAGGGTCGGGCGGGACCGGGGTCTTGCCGAAGTAGCCGAGCACCATCTTGCCATAGCCCTCGGCAAATTTCTCCCACTTGCCGAACATGACATTGTTGAAGGCCTGCTGGAAGTAAAACTGCGACACCGGCGTGACCGAGGTGCCGAATCCACCCAGGCGCACGACCTCACCCATCGCCTTGATGACTTCCGGGTAGCGGTCCATGATCTGGTTGTCACGCATCATCTGGGTGTTCGCAGTGAGGGCGCCGCCGGGCATCGGGGACCACGGGATCAGCGGCTCCACCGCCTTGGCTTCAGGCGGCATGAAGTAGTCCTTCATGCAGTCCTTGAACACCTCCTCGGCGATCATGACCTTTTCGATGTCGAGGTCGAG
Organism: Verrucomicrobiales bacterium; assembly: GCA_040263955.1. Taxonomy (GTDB): domain Bacteria; phylum Verrucomicrobiota; class Verrucomicrobiia; order Verrucomicrobiales; family DEV007; genus CALSSN01. Next base: position 31,064 of record JBDQJG010000008.1, on the reverse strand, counting down.
CTGGTAGTCGGTGCCGCGCAGCGCATGCCACATGGAAGCGACGTCGGGCTGGCAGGTGCCACCCGAGCAGGGTGCGAGCGACAGGTCGATCTGGTCGATGCCGGCCTCGATGGCGGCCTGGTAGCAGACCACCCCGGTGCCGGCTGTGTCGTGGGTGTGGAAGACCAGGCGGGTATCCTCCGGAAGCATCTTGCGGGCCCGCTTGACAGTCTCGTGGATCACCGAGGGGTAGGCAGTGCCGGAGGCGTCCTTGAAGCAGACCGAGGTAAACGGGATTTCTGCATCGAGAATCCCCTGCAGGGTCTGCATGTAGAAATCCGGGTCATGGGCACCCTCGCAACCGGGGGGCAGCGCCATCATGGTGACGCAGACCTCGTGGTTGAGGCCGTGGTCGGTGATGGATCGCCCCGAGTCGATCAGGTTCTGGACATCGTTGAGGGCGTCGAAGTTCCGGATGGTGGTAATACCGTGCTTCTTAAACAGCTTGGCGTGCAGGTCGATGACGTCGCGCGGCTGAGAATCCAGTGCCACCACGTTGATGCCGCGGGCCAGTGTCTGCAGGTTGGCGTCTGGTCCGGTGGCCGCGCGGAAGCGGTCCATCATCTCGAAGGCGCACTCGTTGGAGTAGAAGTAGAGCGCCTGGAAGCGGGCCCCACCACCGGCCTCGAAGTGGGTGATGCCGGCATCGCGCGCGGCTTCGACCGCGGGGATGAAATCATCTGTGAAGACGCGTGCCCCGTAGACGGACTGGAAGCCGTCGCGGAAGGCGGTGATCATGACATCGACGTTTTTGGGCATGAGATGGCAGGCTTGATGTTGGGGCGAAGTGAAGCCGGACGGGAGAGATCTAGTTCCTCGCGCGGTGAGCTGCCGCAATTACTGTGGCGATGCGTGCAGATGCGCTTTGAGATGCTGCCGCAGCCGTGAGGGCAGCGGCTCCGGCAGCGGCTCGGGCAGTCTGCTGCGGGTGTTCTTCCTCGGCGGGGAGCAAATGGGCGATTCGGTCGGCGAATTTTCCCATCAGGTGCATACAGAGTACCAGCAGCACCAGAAACGCGAACACGGTTCCCATTCCAATGAGCATCAATTCGAAACCTTCAGTAATCATCCGGGATAAAGTTCAAGTGTATAGCATGAGGACTGCGGATGGCTACCCCAAATGATAGAAAGAGTGGGGCGGCCAAGGTTCGATGGAGAGGCGCGCGATCATGGTTTTTCCGAGTGGATAATGGTTACTTGCCGCGGGTGATGCCACGTTCGCTGTTCTCGATAAACGTGATCAAGTGGGTTACTTCCGGCAGGTTCGTGGTGTTTTCAGCGCGCAGCTGTTCGATGGCCTGGGAGGTGTTGAGACCGGAGCGGTAGAGGGTCCGGAAAACGCCGGCAATTGCGGTGCGAACTTCCTCGGGCATACCGTGACGCTCCAATCCGATCTTGTTGACACCGCGGATGGTGGCGGGATTGCCATCTGCGATCAGGTAGGGTGGGATATCCTGGATGATTTTTGAGCAACCCCCGGTGATCGCGTGGGCGCCGATGCGGCAGAATTGGTGGACGGCGGTGAGGCCGCCGAGGATGACGTGATCCTCGACCGTCACGTGGCCGGCCAGCGTGCCGTTATTGGAGAAAATCACGTGGTCACCGACCTTGCAGTCATGGGCGATGTGGGAGTATGCCAGGAAGTTGCCGTGGCTGCCGATACGGGTGATGTCCTCAGCGCTGTCCGATCGATTCACGGTCACGTGCTCACGGAAAATGTTGTGGTCGCCAATTTCAAGGTAGGTGGGCTCACCGGCATACTTCAGATCCTGCGTGCGCCCGCCGATGCAGCCGTGGGGGTAAAAAATATTGTTCCGACCGATCTTCGACGGGCCGGAGAGAACCACATGGGAGTGGAGAACACAGCCATCTGCCAGCTCCACCTCGGCTCCGATGACGCAGTAGGGTCCGATTTCAACGCCTTCGCCAAGCTCTGCGGAGCTGTCGATGATAGCGGTCGGGTGAATGCGTGCCATGGATCCCTGAGCGGCTGAGTTCGTTCGTGTTCAGAAGTATTCTGCTAGTCGTCAATCAGCGCGAACTTGAGCTCGGCTTCGGAGACGACCTCGTCATTGACGATGCAACGGGCCACCGCCTGGGCGATATTGCGGCGCACTTTGAGCATTTCCGCTTCAATAAACAGCGTGTCCCCGGGCATCACCGGCTTGCGCCACTTGACCTTGTCCGCGGAGAGGAAATAGCCGATTTTTCCCTGGTTTTCCACCGGGCGCAGCAGGACGATGCTGGCGGCCTGGGCCATCGCCTCGAGTTGCAGGACGCCGGGCATCACCGGGTGGCCGGGGAAGTGCCCCTGGAAATACGGCTCGTTGATGGTCACGGACTTGACCCCGGTGCACTTGTTTTCCCCCTCGAAACCGATGATCCGGTCGATCATCAGGAAGGGATAGCGATGGGGAAGGATTTTCATCACCTGGTTGACATCCATGACCGCCTCTCCCCGCGGGATGGAGACGCCCGGAACCATCGATCGCATCCGCTTGTATTCCCGGGAGAGAATGGAGGCCATTTCGGTGTTGGCCCCGTGACCCGGGCGCACAGCGATGACGTGTCCCATGATGCGTTTTCCGCAGAGCATGAGATCGCCTACGAGATCGAGGATTTTATGGCGGGCAAATTCCTCCTCGAAGCGCAGTGGTTCCTTGCTCATCACCGAGTCGTCCCGGATGACGATGGCATTTTCGAGTGAACCGCCCTGAATCAGTCCCTTGTCCATGAGCGGCTGGACATCCTCATAGCGTACGAAGGTTCGAGCCCTGGCAATTTCCTGCTCGTAGAGTTCGGGCGTGATTTCGGTGGAATAGAATTGGGTAAATTTGCCGTCTGGCAGCATCTGGGTGCAGGAGATACGGAAGCGGCTGTCTGGAACGATGGTGATTAGCGATCCGGCCTTGGTTTCGAGATGAATCGGTTCGCGAACCTCGAAGACGCCTCGCGGAGCATCCTGCTGGACGATCCCTCCGGCCTTGATGCACTCGACGAAGGGGTGGGCGCTGCCGTCGCCGATGGGTGGTTCGTTGGCATCCATTTCGACCAGCGCATTGTCGATACCCATGCCAGTCAGTGCGGAAATGACGTGTTCGACGGTGTGCACTTTCACGCTCCCCTGAGCCAGCGTCGTCGCGCGTTCAACTTGCTGAACCTTATCGACATGAGCCGGGATGAACGGCTTATCCTCGAGGTCGATTCGGCGGAAGTTGATGCCGGTATTCGGGTCGGCCGGATGGATGGTAAGGGTGACCTTTTGACCAGTGTGCAGAGAAGTTCCGGTAAGCGTGGAAGCTTTGGCCAGGGTCTGTTGGGATTCGGTGTCTGCCATTGTCGTTTGTCCCTGAAGTGAGGGCTAGTCAGAGTGTCACGTAGAATGTGCCCGTCAAGGCGATACCGATGGGTTTTCGTCGGGTATCACAGAGGCTCTCCGGGCTTGCCCTGCCGGGCGCTCGTGATGGGGTTGCAAGGTCAGTCATGATCGGCTCGGACCGCATAGACCGCGTTGCGCTTTGAAAGGAGCGGCCGATACAATGCGTTCTATGGTATCCGCAGATCAATCATGAAAACAAATCGTCGCCGCTTCCTTCGTAATTCCACCGTATTCGCCGCCACCACGGCGCTTGGTCCCAATCTCCTGCTGGGTCAGGCAAAGGGTGCCAACTCGCGTCTCGCCGTTGCCGCCATTGGCGCGATGGGTAAGGGGCGCAGTGACTGGGGAGCCTGCATGAAAGAGGGCAACGACATTGTCGCATTGTGCGATATCCAGCAGAAGATCGTTGATCAGGCGGTCAAGGCGCACGGCCAACAGGCGGCTCAGGACGGCCTTGCCTCGGCGACAGCTCCAGCCGGCTATATCAATTTTCGCGAGATGCTCGCGGAGATGGGGGACAAGATTGATGCAGTCACCATCTCGACTCCCGATCATACCCACTTTCCTGCTGCGATGGCGGCGATCGCACTGGGCAAGCATGTCATGGTGCAGAAACCCCTGTGCAACACGATCTGGGAAGTGCGCGAGATGCACAAGGCCGCGAACAAGGCCGGCGTGGTCACCCAGATGGGCAACCAGGGCCGTACCCATGAGGGCCAGCGACTGGCCAAGGAATGGGTCGAGCAGGGCGCCATTGGCACCATGACGGCAATTGATCTGTGGACGAATCGTCCGGTCTGGCCGCAGGGGCCGCTGGTGCCGCAGCCGACAGAAGAGCCGGCTGATCTGCCATGGGATCTCTGGCTTTCCAGCTTGCCCTCGCGCGAGTACTTTAATTACGAATTTCAGGGCCAGCGCCATACCGTTCATCCGTTCAAGTGGCGCGGCTGGTGGGACTACGGTGCCGGTGCCCTGGGGGACATGGGCTGCCACATCATGGATGCTGCATTCAGCCTGCTCGGGCAGGCGATTCCGGAAAAGATCGAGGTGGTCGAGGCCGGTGAAAGCAATGCGCATTGTCCCCCGGCACGTTCAACGGTGGCCTACCACTTCGCCGCTACGGATGCTTACCCGGCACTGACTGTGACCTGGCGTGAGGGCAATGCCGCGCATGGAGCGGACAACAAGCCGGAGAAGCCGGAGGCGATGGCGGAGTTGGGTGATGACCACTGGGGGCGAGCCGACAATGGCATGATTATTCATGGTACCGATGGCGTACTGTTCTCTTCCGGTCCGTATTGTAATTCACCTTATCTCTATCCGCTTGATAAGATGCGTGTTCTCAAGGAACGCATGGCCGCCGGAGAGATCAGCAAGACCGAGGAGCGCAGCACGCACCCGAATCAGCCGCAGCAGGAGTGGACCCATGCGATCAAGAACGGTCTGCAGACCAGCTCGAACTTCGATTATGCCGCGCCGCTGACCGAGTTTGTCCTGCTCGGCAACCTGGCCGTGCGGGCGGGCAAGACGATTTCCTGGGACAAGCAGGCGATGTCCACCGGGGACGCCGAAGTGGATCGCTTCATCAAGCGGTCCGCGTATCGCGAGGGCTGGGAATACAGTGCCTGAGCAGGGTTGAATCCGCCCTTTTGCCGGTTTACGGCATCGGCCGGAACAGCACGAAGGGAGAAACGACGAGTGCCTCGAATCTGGGCACTGCGCGGTCGTGCCTCTCGTTTTCCGTGTTTTCCCACTGCATGGCATGCAGGGCCTCGATGCGGACGAGATCTCCGTGCTTCAACCATGCTTGCACGGCTTTCTTGTTGTCGGCACTGAAGGCGGCGCCGACTTTCTCGAGGCGCAGCCCCGGGTCGACGAAGTAGAGCACGCCGGACTGGTAGTGGGGCCGGAGGTAGTCCCACCCGACCTCGCCGGCGTACTTGGCAAGTTTTTCGGCGTCGGAGGAAGCATCCTCTCCGACCATGCCGTAGCGCATCGAATCGTCGTGCGTGGCAGCCATGGAGGAGGGAGGCTGGTCAGCCACGGGTGTAGCCGAGTTTTTCCGCGGTGGCCGCGACCGCGTCCTCGCCTGCAAGTAACTCACTGATCGGATCCCAGGCGCCGTTGACCAACGCCTCCTGCGCCGATTCGGGCAGGTGGACCGGGAAGCTCCGGTCGGCGAAGAAGACGCGCAGGTTCTCGACATCGATGCGGATTTCCAGGGTGGGATCGGCCTCGATTGCCGCTGCAAGGTCGGCGATGTCCTCCGCGGTTGCCGCCAGGCAGGGAATGCCCAGCGTGGTCGAATTGCCGAAAAAGATCTCCGCGAAACTCTCGGCAATGACGGCCCGGAAGCCGAAGCGGTAGAGCGCCTGCGGGGCGTGCTCGCGCGATGACCCGCAGCCGAAATTGGCGCCTGAGAGCAGGATGCCGGCTCCTTGGAAACGCGCGTCGTTGAGCGGGTGTTGCCTCGGGCTGCCGTCTGCGTCGAAGCGGACGTCATAGAAGGCGAACTCGCCCAGTCCGTCGAAGGTGACGCATTTCATGAAACGGGCCGGGATGATACGATCGGTGTCGATGTCTTGACCGGGCACGTGGACTCCGGTTCCGGTGATACTGGTGATTGTTTCGAGTGCCATGGGTCTTAATAGAGCCCGCGAATGACGCGAATGACGCGAATGGTCGCGAATCCGGGCGGGCGGGTGGAATTTATTTTGAGAGTACGATGCGCTCCCATTGGAGCTTGGGGAAGTGGCCGAAGTTGATCAGGAGGCCGAGTTTGAAGTGGGTGGCGTTGAGGTAATTGAGGACTTGTGAGCGGTGGGGGTCGGCGAGGTGGTCGACGGCTTTGAGCTCGAGGATGATCGCGTCGTAGCAGATGAGGTCGGGCTTGAATGTCTGGTTGAGTTTGTGGCCGGAATATTCGAGCTCAAGGGTCGGTTGTGCGATGGTAGGGATGTTGCGTTTTCTCAGTTCGATTTCGACGCATTCCTGGTAAACTGGTTCGAGAAAGCCGCTGCCCATCTGGTTCTGGACCTCGAAGCAGGCGCCGATAATTTCGTAACATTCCTTTTCAAGAATCAGTTCCCTTCCCGATTCGCGTCATTCGCGGGCAGAAGCTTACACCGCTGCCCCGACATGGAAGACCTCACGGGCGTCGGAGACTTCGCCGGTCACGGCCGCGGCGGCCACCATGACGGGTGACATCAGGATGGTACGGCCGGTGGGGCTTCCCTGGCGACCCTTGAAGTTGCGGTTCGATGAGCTGGCGCAGAGCTGGTCGCCGACCAGCTTGTCCGGGTTCATTGCTAGGCACATCGAGCAGCCGGCGCCGCGCCACTCGAACCCGGCATCGGTGAAGACCCTGTCGAGGCCCTCTTTTCGGCAGAGAGTATCGACGATCTGGGAGCCGGGAACGGCGATGGCTTTGACACCCTCGGCGACTTTGCGCCCTGCGAGGAATTTCGCCACCTCGCGGAAGTCGGAAACCCGGCCGTTGGTGCAGGAGCCTAGAAAGGCGACGTCGATTCGGGTTCCCTTGATCGGTGCTCCCGGGGTGAGCTTCATGTACTCGAGTGCCTCGCGGATGCTGGCCTGTTCAGCCGGGTCACTGGTGGCATCCGGATCGGGAATGGTGCCGTCGATCGGGAAGCCCTGATCGGGTGAGATACCCCAGGTGACACTCGGCGCGATTGCGGAGGCGTCGATGTTGACGACGTCGTCGTAGTCGGTGTCCGCATCGGAAGCCCAGGAAAGCCACTCTTCGCATTGCTGCTCCCAGTCCCTGTCCTGGTTGACGTAGGGACGACCCTTGAGATAGTCGCAGGTCTTCTGGTCCGGGTTGACGTAGCCGCAGCGTGCACCGCCCTCGATCGACATGTTGCAGACAGTCATGCGCTCTTCCATCGAGAAATCGTCGAAGACGCTGCCACCGTATTCGTAGGCATAGCCTTTGCCGCCTCCGGCGCCGAGCAGGGCGATGATGTGGAGAATGACATCCTTGGCGTAGACGCCGGGACGCAATTCGCCTTCGACGTTGATACGCCGGACCTTGAGCTTGCTCATGGCCATGGTCTGGGTGGCGAGAAGGTCGCGTACCTGGGTGGTGCCGATACCGAAGGCGATGGCCCCGAAGGCCCCGTGGGTGGCGGTATGCGAGTCGCCGCAGGCGATGGTGGTGCCCGGCTGGGTAATGCCTTGCTCGGGGCCGACCACGTGTACGATTCCCTGCCTGCCGCTGGACAGGTTGAAATAGGTGATGCCGAACTCGTCGGCGTTTTTCTGCAGTTCCTTGATCATCGCGTCGGCCAAGGCGTCGGCAAAGGGTTCCTCGCGCTGGTCGGTGGGAACAATGTGGTCGACCGTGGCGAAGGTCCGGTGCGGATACTTCACCTGCAGACCGAGATCACGGAGCATGCCGAAGGCCTGTGGGCTGGTCACCTCGTGGATGAGGTGGGTGCCGATGAGTATCTGGGTCTGGCCATTGGCCAGGGTGCGGACGCTGTGCGCGTCCCAAACCTTTTCGAACAAGCTTTTTCCCATGGGTCTGATTGTGGAAGTGGGCGGGGAGCCTAGCGCAGAACGTTGACTTGCTCAAACACAAGTCGAGCCCTTTGCCGGGATCGGAGTATCGTCGTCCTGGCTGGGTCTGGGTGGGCAGGTTTTTGGCGATTTTGCCTGGTTTTTTGGGGATCTGGAAATTGGTAGTGAAACGGGTGGCAGCATGGTGTGGGCGCTGCGGTGCGGCAAGGATTATGCCAGGTAGCGTTGGCGCAGGTGGTGCAGATGGTGAGCCTGATCGGTCGGGTTGCCGCAGGCGCTCTGGATGAGTTCACCGGGCGCCAGCGAGCTGCCTGCCTGGTGAATCCTTTCGCGCAACCATCCGAGGAGCGAAGAGTAATTACCTGCCGCGAGGTCGCTGCTGATGGCCGGCACCTTGTCCACGGCGGCACGGAAAAGTTGGGCGGCATTGAGGTTGCCGAGCGTGTAGGTCGGGAAGTAACCGATCAGGCCGGCACTCCAGTGGATGTCCTGCAGGCAGCCGCGGGAGTCATCCGGCACAGCAATGCCGAAGAGATTCTCGAAACTGGTGTTCCATTGATCGGGAAGATCCCGAACTTCGATTTCGCGGTTGAAAAGCGCGCGCTCCAGCCGGAACCGCAACAGGATATGCAGGTCGTAGGTGGCTTCGTCGGCCTCGACCCGGATGTGGCTGCGCCTTGCCGTGTTGACGATGCTGACCATCTCGTCGACCGACAGCGCCCGCAGGGGAGGGAAGAGTTCCTGTGCCCGTGGCAGCCAGGTTTCCCAGAATGCGCGGCTGCGCCCGACGTGGTTCTCCCACAGGCGGGATTGGGATTCGTGGATGCCGAGGGAGACTGCGGTTCCTGCCGGGTGTCCCCATTCCTCGCAGAGCAGTCCTTGCTCGTAAAGGCCGTGGCCTACCTCGTGCAACACGCCGAACAGGCTGCTGGTCGGATCCTCGAGCAGGTAGCGTGTGGTCAGGCGGGTGTCGCCGGGAGTGAGTCCGCTGCAGAACGGGTGGGCGGCAGTATCGATCCGCCCGGAGTTGAAATCAAAACCGATCGCCTCGGCGACCTCGCGGTTGAATCGTTGCTGCTCGGCGATCGGGTAGTGACCGGTCGGCAGCACGGCGGAAGCGGGGCGGCCGCAGGCCTCTGCGACGAGCTCCACGAGTTCCGGCTCGAGTTTCTCGAACAAGTTGCCGAGTAGGAGAGCGGTGGCGCCGCGTTCGTAATCCTCGAGCAGAGCGTCGTAGGGCTCGCTCGCGTAGCCCCAGGCCTCGGCTTTCTGGCGCGTCAGCTCGACAATCTCGCTCAGGGCAGGCTCGAAGCGGTGAAAGTCAGACTCTTGACGTGCCTGCTGCCAGATGATCTGGGCCCTGCTGGTGGCTGCGGCGAGTTCCTCGACCAGCCGGGTGGGAAGCCGTGTCGCGCGATCGTAGTCGCGCCGCCAGTTGCGGACGTTGGCCGCCTCCGTCGAATCTTTCGGAAGATCGGCTGCCTCGCAGTCGGCAAGCCAGCCGTCGATGTCGTCGGCAGTGGCCAGCTCGTGGGCTCGCCCCCCGAGGTAAGCGAGTTGTCGGGCTCTGGTCGGTCCAGCTGCTGGCGGCATGCCGGTTTCCTGGTCCCAGGAGAGCAGACCGGCACTACTGCTTAGCAGAGCGACCTCGTCGAAGCGTTCGCAGAGCTTTCGGTAAGCTCGTGTTGCGCTGTCATGGATCATGGGTGAACGAGCAAATCCCGAGAAATAGAAATGCGTTGATGAGAGCGCGCTCAGCCTTCCGGTTTCTCGTCGCCAGCCAGGGCTTTCAGGTACGTTCCGTATTCGGTTTTTGCCAGTTTTTCAGCCATGGCGAGGATTTCTACCCGGCTGATCCAGCCCCTGTGGTAGGCGATCTCCTCGAGGCAGGCGATTTTGAGACCTTGGCGGTGCTGGATAAGCTGGACAAAGGTTCCGGCATCCGTCAGCGAGTCGGGTGAGCCGGTGTCGAGCCACGCGGTACCGCGCCCCAGGGTCTGCACCTCGAGGGTGCCTTCCTTGAGATAGCACATGTTGAGATCGGTAATTTCAAGTTCGCCTCTTGGGGAGGGAGAAAGCGCCTTGGCAAATTCCACGACCCTCTGATCGTAGAAGTAGATGCCCGGCACGGCGTAGTGTGATTTTGGCTTTTGTGGTTTTTCTTCCAGCGAGATCACCTTGCCATCCGCATCGAACTCGACCACGCCGTAGATTTCCGGAGTGGCGGTGTAATAGCCGAACACGGTGGCGCCGGACTCCTGCCGGGTGGCGGCCTCGAGGCAGAGTCGGAATTCGTGTCCATAAAACAGGTTGTCGCCGAGCACGAGACAGGCGGAGTGCCCGTCGAGGAATTCCTCCGCGATGAGGAATGCCTGGGCCAGTCCCTCGGGTTCCGGCTGCTCGGCGTAGTCGATGGTCAGTCCCCACTGGGATCCATCTCCGAGGAGCGAGCGGAAATTCGGCAGGTCATGGGGAGTGGAGATGACCAGGATCTCCCGGATGTCCGCGAGCATGAGCGCGGAGAGCGGGTAGTAGATCATCGGTTTATCATAGACCGGCATGAGTTGCTTGCTCACGGCGATCGTCAGTGGGTAAAGCCGGGTGCCTGATCCACCTGCGAGAATGATGCCTTTGCGTTTCATGGGGAGGGCTTGCGTGTCTGAGTTGATAGTGGATCGACGGGAAATGCTGTCGCCGCCGCCGGGTGGGAATCAATCCTTCTGACCGAGGCGCTGCAGCTGGTAGGTTTTGTTCTCGATGGATGCCACCCAATCCGGGTTATCGAGATACCACCGAACGGTGCGGCGGATCCCGGAAGCGAATGTTTCACTGGGCTCCCACCCGAGTTCGCTGCAGATTTTGTCGCAGTTGATTGCGTAGCGCCGGTCGTGACCGGGCCGGTCGGGCACAAATGAAATGATTTCCTCCGGCGGCCTGATCTCGACATCGGTGGCGAGCTCGCGAATCACTTCGATGAGGGTGCGGACAAGGTCGATATTGCGCATCTCGCACTTGCCCCCGATGCAGTAGGTTTCGCCTGCTTGGCCCTTGGCGAGAGCAAGGAAGAGCCCGGAGCAATGATCCTCGACGTAGAGCCAGTCCCTGACGTTGGAGCCGTCTCCGTAGACCGGCAGGTCCTCGCCTCGCAGAACCTTCTGGATCATCAGCGGGATAAGCTTCTCGGGGAACTGGTAGGGGCCGTAGTTGTTCGAGCAGTTTGTGGTAATGACCGGCAGCCCGTAGGTGTGGTGGTAGGCCCGGGCGAGGTGATCGGAGGCCGCTTTCGAGGCGGAATAGGGTGAATTGGGCTGATAGGGATTACTCTCGGTAAATGCCGGGTCCTGCATCTCCAGAGAGCCGTAGACCTCGTCGGTGGAGACATGGAGGAAGCGCAGGGCATCACCCTTGCCATTGGCCTCCCAGTATTTCCGGCAGGCATCAAGGAGGTGAAAGCTGCCGACTACATTGGTTTCTACGAATGGAAGCGGGGAGTCAATCGAGCGGTCGACGTGGGACTCCGCGGCCAGGTGCATGACGTGCGTGATATCGTGTTCGGCCAGCAGGCGTGCCACCAGCTCGGGGTCGCCAATGTCCCCCTCGACAAACACGTGGCGCGAATCCGATTCAATCGGGCGGAGGTTGGAGAGATTGCCGGCGTAGGTCAGCTTGTCGAGGTTGATGACCTTGTCGACCTGTAGTCCCAGCGTGCCTGGGGCGTCACCGAGGAGGTAGTGGACGAGATTCGAGCCGATGAATCCGGCTCCGCCGGTAACGAGGATATTCATGGTTTTGGTGTCGCGGTTTGGAATGCTAAAGGTAGCCGGAGAAGACCGATTACAAGAGCGGGTTTCAAGCAAAGAGAGTTTGCGAACTTTCCACGCCAGCGAAATTTCGGAAGAGAGAGTGCCTGCGGGGAGACGCGGCAAGTGGTATCGATCGGGTTGATTCTTCGAGCCGGCGGCTTTGCTCGATTGGTGGATTGCGGTTGTGGTTCCGCTTCTGCCGGAATAAGCCGGCAGAGAAGCGATTGGTGGAGCATAGCGGAGTCGAACCGCTGACCTCTTCAATGCCATTGAAGCGCTCTACCAGCTGAGCTAATGCCCCAATCACTTTCTACCCCCAGCACATTTCCGTGGGGAGCGGCTTTGAATGTAGGTATCGTGGCGATTGCCGCAAGGGGTTTCTCCGCCGAACAGCGAGTGGTGAGTGGGCCACAAGCTTGCTGCCACGGGCAGCGTATTCATGGCTTAACGAAAATCATGAAGTGCTGCCAGGGCAGAAAGTCGTGGGTGGCCTGCCAGCGCAGCCCGACTGCCTCCATCTCTTTTCGGGCCTGTGCTTCGGTCATCTTGTGCAGCGGCTTGATCGGCACGGAGGGATCCTCAGCGCGGTATTCCAGCAGGATGATGCGTCCGCCGGGTCGCAGAGCGCGGAACAGTGATTCCATCATTTCACGTGGGTGGGAGAATTCATGGTAGGCATCGACCATCAGGGCCGCGTCGATCGAATCCGCAGCGAGCTTGGTATCGTCTACCGCCCCGAGATGCGCTTCCACGTTGGTCAGGCCGAGTTGCTTTTCTCTCTCCTCGAGGAAGGCGATCATCTCCGGTTGGATGTCGACCGCGACCACCTTGCCCCGGGGCACCAGTGGCGCCATGCGGAACGTGTAGTAGCCGGAGCCCGCCCCGATATCGGCGATTCGATCGGAGGGGCGCAGGTCGAGAGCAGTAATCGCCACGCTGGGGGCCTCCTCGTCTTCACGGTTGCGCCGTTCGAGCCAGTTGATGGCCTGGTGACCCATAACCCGGGCGATCTCACGGCCCATGTAGTATTTACCGGTGCCATCCCGCGTTTTCGGGCCCTCTATGTAGACGGAGGCCGGGGAAGGAACCGGTTCCGGAGCACTCTCGGAGGGTAATTGTTCAGCTGTAGAGACCCCATCCGGAGTGGATCCATCTTCGGTGGATGCGCGCTCAATTACCGGGTTCGGTGCACTTGTCGAACGTTGATGAGACGTCAGCCACCAACTGCCTGCCAGCACGATGATGAGGACTACGGGGATGATGAGAGGCAGACGTTTCATGGTCAGGCAGTGAGCGCCCTGCCGGCGACAGAGGTGGCTTCGAGCAGATCCTCCTCAGAGTGGGCGGTAGACAGGAAACCGGTCTCGTAGGGTGAGGGTGCAAAATAGACACCGTCTTCGAGGGCAGCCCAGAAGAAGCGGCGGAAGTGCTCCATGTCCGCGCCGGTGACGTCGTCGAGGTTGCGCACCGTGCCCGAGCGGAAGAACAGGCAGAACATCGAGCCGACCCGGTGAAAGGTGAAATCGAGGCCGGCTTCTGCCAGTGCCTGCCGAATGCCCTGCTCGAATGTCGCACCGCGTGCCTCGAGCAGTGACCAGGCATCGTTTTTTGCAAGCTCCTTCAACTGGGTCAATCCCGCCGCCAGTGCCAGTGGGTTGCCGCTCAGGGTGCCGGCCTGGTAGACAGGGCCATCGGGTGCGAGGCTGTCCATGATTTCCGCCTTGCCACCAAAAGCGCCGACCGGCAGTCCCCCGCCGATCACCTTGCCGAGCGCGGTGAGGTCGGGCGTGACACGGTAGAGTTCCTGGACTCCGCCACGGGCCACGCGGAAACCTGTCATGACCTCGTCGAAGATCAGCAGTGCACCGAAGCGGGTGGTGATTTCGCGCAGGAAGGCAAGGTAACCCTCTGCAGGAAGGATCAGGCCGGCATTGGCAGGAATCGGTTCGACGATGATGGCAGCGATTTCCTCGCCGCAGGCGGCGAAGGCATCTTCCACGGCCTGCGGATCATTGAATGGCAGGGTGATGGTGAGGGCGGCCAGCTCCGAGGGAACGCCGGCGGAGTCGGGCTCACCATGGGTGAGGGCACCGCTGCCGGCCGCCACCAACAGGGAGTCGACGTGACCGTGGTAGCAACCCTCGAACTTGATGATGCGGTTGCGTCCGGTGTGGCCGCGTGCCAGTCGGATCGCGGACATGGTCGCTTCGGTACCGCTGTTGACCATGCGCACTTTTTCCACCGACGGCACCCAGCTGCAGATCAGCTCGGCCATCTCGATTTCCAGAGGGTTGGGTATTCCGAAGCTGACCCCGTCCTTGGCCGTCGTGTGGACCGCCTCGATGATGCAGTTGGGCGCATGTCCGAGGATGGCTGGCCCCCAGGTGCCGATAAAATCGATCATTTCCCTGCCGTCGACATCCCAGATCCGGCAGCCCTTTGCGCGGCGCACGAAGAACGGGTCGCCACCGACGTTGCGGAAGGCGCGAACCGGCGAATTGACGCCTCCCGGGATGGAAAGGCGGGCGCGGGCGAAGAGTTTTTTTGAGAGCGACATGGGAAGAGAGCTTCAGGTTGTAAGTTTCAGGTGGCTTTACCAATCGTTGAGGAATTTGCCCGGATTGAGAATACCGTTGGGGTCGAGAGCCTTTTTCAAGCTGCGATGGATGTCTGCGGAGACGGGACCGACGGCTTTTTCAAACCACGGCATGCGGGCGATGCCGATGCCGTGTTCACCGGTGACCGCACCGCCCCAGTCGAGGACCTGCTGGAACAACTCGTCCTGAGTCTTGTCGGCGTGCGCGCGCCGCGCCGGTTCATCGATCCGGTCGACCATCAGGTTGACGTGGATATTGCCGTCACCGGCGTGGCCGAAACAGGCCATGGCAATGCCTGAGCGCGCCTGCAGTTCGGCGACAAACTCGACGAGGTCGACGAGACGCGAGCGGGGCACGACGATATCCTGGTTGAGCTTGGTCAGGCCGGTAGCCTTGAGCGAGTAGGAAAAGGCCCGTCGGATGTCCCAGATGTTCTCGCATCCCTCCTTGGTGTTGGCGGTTGAGATTTCGAGGGCGCCAAGTTTTCCAGCCAGGATTTCCACGGAAGCGAGGTCGGCAGCCACAGCATCAACCGATCCGTCGATCTCGATGAGCAGATGCCCGCCGCCGGACGGCATTCCTTCGCCGGCGAAGTCACGGGCGGCCTTCAAGGTGAAGGGATCGGCGATTTCCAGCGCGGAGGGGAGCAGGCCACTCTCCAGGATCGTCTGCACGGCATGGGCAGCCTCGCTGAATTGCGCAAAGCTGACAGAGAGCATGGCACGCGCCCGGGGATGGGGAATGAGTCGGAGAGTGGCCTCGGTGATGACTCCGAGCAGTCCCTCTGATCCTACGAAGTTGCCGATCAAGTCGAAACCCTGCTTGTTCTTGTGCAGCCTGCCGCCGGTGCGCAACACGCGGCCATCTGCCAGAACCACCTCCAGTCCCAGCACCCATGGTCGCGTGACACCATATTTCAGGCAGCGGGGGCCGCCCGCATTGGTGGCGATGTTGCCGCCAATGCTGCATTCCCGCAAACTGGCCGGATCCGGTGGGTAGAAACACCCCTCGGCCCGCGCTGCATCCTGCAGGTCACCGGTGATCACCCCGGGTTCGACCACGGCGACCCAGTCGCGCGTGTCCACTGCCACGATGCGGTTCATCCGTGCCACTGACAGCGCGATACCGCCGTTGACCGGAACACAGCCGCCTACGTAGCCGATGCCGGCACCTCGGGTGGTGACCGCGATCCGGTGTTCGTTGGCGCAGCGAAGAACTTTGCAGACGTCATCGGTCGATTCCGCGAAGGCGACCACATCGGGACGGCGCGAAGCAAGCCACTTGTCCGCCGCGTGCTCGTCCAGTATATCGCTGGCGGTTGAGAGTTGCTGCTCCGGAAGAATCGTGGCGAGGAGATCGCGGGGCGTCTGGTTGGTGAAAGGCATTGTATGCAGGTAAACCATGGGGTGTTCTGGGAAAGGGCGATAGTCGAAATTTCCGGCCGATCCTTCTGAACCGGTGCTTGGTCGAGCGAGCCGGGCGTGGCGGCCTCAATGGTCGTGCGGGACGCGATTTCATTTGCCGGGGGGCCTGAGTTTCGGGAGGATGCCGGATGCCTGACTGGGAGCAGTTTCAAAAGGCCTACCTGCGTTACTCGAATTGCGGGATCTCGATTGATTTCAGCCGTATGGGAGTGAGCGAGGATTTCTTCGAGCAGCACGCAGAGGTGATCGAGTCCGCATTTGCTGACATGCGCGCGCTCGAAGCCGGCGAGATCGCCAATCCGGATGAACAGCGCATGGTTGGGCATTACTGGCTACGCGATGCCTCGTTGGCACCAACTTCCGCGCTCCGTGAGGAGATTCTGGCTGGGATTGCCGATGCCAAGGAGCTGGCCGGGCGAGTCCACGGTGGTGAGCTTTTGGCGCCGAACGGGCAGAGATTTCGTCATTTGTTGCTCATTGGGATCGGCGGGTCCGCTCTGGGGCCACAGCTGGTGGCGGATTGCCTGGGTGGGCCGGAAAGCCCGATGTCGCTGCACTTTTTCGATAACACTGACCCCGATGGCTTTGATCGGGTGCTGGCTGCAATCGGTAAGGGGCTCATCGAGACCCTTGTGCTCGTGGTTTCGAAGTCCGGCGGCACCAAGGAGACGCGTAACGGCATGCTGGAGGCGGAGCTGGCTTTCTCAAGGGCCGGCCTGGACTTTTCGAAACACGCGGTGGCGGTGACGGGCGTGGGGTCGCATCTCGATCTGCACGCGGAAAAGCAAGGCTGGCTCGAGCGCTTCCCGATGGCCGATTGGATCGGGGGAAGAACCTCGGTGATGAGTTCTGTCGGGCTTATTCCGGCTGCGCTTCAGGGGGTGGACATTGACCAGTTTCTTGATGGTGCAGCTGCGCTGGACACGCTGACACGGGAGATGCAGGCATCAGAGAATATCGCCATGATCCTGGCGCTGATGTGGCACCACGCCGGGGGTGGCAGGGGCACGAGGGACATGGTAGTGCTGCCTTACAAGGACCGCCTGGTCTTGCTCAGTAAATACCTGCAGCAGCTGGTGATGGAGTCGCTGGGCAAGGAACGTGATCTTGACGGCAATGCGGTGCATCAAGGTCTTGCGGTGTATGGTAACAAGGGCTCGACCGACCAACATGCCTACGTGCAGCAGTTGCGCGATGGCATCGACAATTTCTTTGCTGTCTTTATCGAGGTGCGCAAGGGACGCGACGGCGATCCGGGTGAGGTAGAGCCCGGGTTCAGTTCCGGTGATTACTTGCAGGGATTCCTGCGCGGCACGCGCAGCGCCTTGAGCGGCAGCGGGCGGCTTTCAATGACAATCTCCGTGCCACGGATCGATGCCTTTTACCTGGGGGCATTGATCGCTATCTTCGAGAGGGCGGTGTCGTTTTACGCCAGCCTGGTGCGAATCAATGCCTACCATCAACCTGGTGTGGAAGCCGGCAAAAAGGCGGCTACCAGCTTCCTTGATCTGCTCAGCAGGGTGCGGGGCGCGCTCGCTACAGGCGGCGCGGGTAAAACAGCCGGCGAGATAGCCGGTGAGCTCGCTGCTGATCCCGAGGAAGTTTTTCACTGCCTCAATCATATCGCGGCCAACGACGCCAGTGTGGCGCTCGAGCTGGGCGTGTCTCCGGCGCAGGATCGCTTCACGAGAGCAGAGCGGTAACGATAGCGGGCCGAGGCCGGGCAGTGAGCCGAGTGCGTGGGTGTTGGGTGCTTTCTCCTCGGAGATGATGCGCATTCGGCATAATGGAGTCCGGGCCGTGTGACATGCACTATCTCATTCGTCCTGCTCTACCAGATCGCGATCGTAGCGATTTTTGTTGGCCTGCCACCACGCTTTCGCTTGGCCGGCTGAAGCGAAGCTTTCGTTGAAAATAAAATCCAAGGTCTCCCGGGCATCCTCGCGGGTGTCTGCAACAATCGAGTCGAGCCCCTCGATCAGAAGGTCGACGGCTGCGTGATCGGATTGCACATCAAGGTGGCTGGATGGCGGGGAAGACGCAAACCTTCTGTGGCACACAGGCTACCTGCCTGTATTGATGGAGCAGAATGCAACTGGCATCAGTTGCCCAGGTAGCTTGTCTGGAAGGAACTAATCAGTTCTCGCAGCGTATCGCAGTGTGTAAGCTCGGTGCTTTGCTTGCTCTTCATGGCGAGGACCAGCATCTGGTGGAGCTGGGTAAGATGGCGGGCATAGGTTTCGGCCGCGGCGCTGTCGTCCTCCGGGGCCGGCTTGATCCGTTGCGCCATAAAATAGTGGGTGATGATGGCAGCCAGTTCGTCGGCGTGCTGTTCCTTGTTGAGCGTCCAGCGCACCAGCTGGTTGGCGCGTGCAGCCGAGTCATCACTGGAGGCAAGCTCGATGATCTGGGCCATCGATTTCTCGATGGTGGCGACGTGCTCGAGCATGGCAGTAAAGCGGGCCGGATCGTCGTAGATGCCGCAGGGAATCTGGCAGTGGGCGGAGGCGTCGCGCATACCGCTGCTCAAGTTGAGCAGCAGGGCGGCAAATAAGGGCATCAGGAGGAAGGGTCTTCGAGTCATTGCCAAGGGTAAGTAGCGGTGGGTGGTCCTGGCAAATTGAAATCCGGGGCAGATTCGGTTTTTCCGTGCCAGGATTGCTGCTCGGGCGGCTGCCGCCACGATGGGAAGAATTCCCAGGCGTTGCTTCGGGAAACCGGGCACGTGCGGATTCCGCGTATTGGCTTCAATCGCGGGAGTGGGCGAGGAAGCGGGATGGTGCGGGGGAGTCATTGGCGACTCCCCCGCAAGGATGGATTGCCCGCAAGGACGGATTGGGGGCGGTTTCAGGTGGTTTATTCGCCTGCAGGTGCGGCGCCCTTGGATTTCTTCTTCCCGCCGCCTCCGGCTTTCTTCGCGTCGCCCGCGGCTTTTTTCTTGGCCGGCTTGGCACTGAATTCCTCGGTGCTCAAGTTTCCGTCGGCATTCTTGTCAAGGGCTGCAAAGCGCTTGTCCGCCTTGGCGGGATTTTTGGCTGATGCCTTGAATTCTTCCAGGCTGATGGCGCCACTTTTGTCGGCATCCAGTTGCGTGAAGGCCTGTTTCGGTCCCTTGGCCTTGCCTCCCTTGGCAGCCTTCTCGGCGGCACAGAGCGGGCATGCGAGCAGGCCGAGTGAGGTGATCAGGAGGGCGGAGACTGTAGGTTTTTTCATAGTTGTAATGGATTGGTTTATTGGGCGCTTCGTGCTGAAGCTGGTTGTTGGAACCCCGGCATCCTTGAATCGTTGCAATTTTTTTTGTAATTCGGATGAACGCGCTCCGAGTGCCGATTTCGCCCGCAGGGCCGACATTGAAGCGGCACTGCGCACGGCCCGTTGCATGCAGCAGCAGGCTGGCATGACGCGCCGTGTTCCGCTGCCGCTGATCAGCTGGAAACGGAACTCGAAGCGCTGGCGTGTCCACAGGCGGTTTCCGGGATGAACGATTTCCGGTAGAGCCCGGTGTAGGCGCCGTCTTGCGCCAGCAGTTCAGCATGGGTTCCGGATTCGATGATCGATCCGTCCTGCAGCACGTGAATGATATCGGCGTTTTGGATGGTTGAAAGGCGGTGGGCGATGACCACGCAGGTACGGTTCTGCATGAGTTGGTCGAACGCCTGCTGGATGAGGGTCTCGGTTTCCGTGTCCACTGAGGCGGTGGCTTCATCCAGCAGCAGGATAGGCGGATCCTTGAGCAGTGCGCGGGCAATGGAAAGCCGTTGTTTTTCCCCGCCGGAGAGCTTGATGCCGCGCTCCCCGACCTGCGTGTCGAGGTTGTGCGGGAGTTCCCGGATAAAGGTCTCTGCCCGGGCCGCCTTCAAGGCATCCCAGAGCTCCTGTTCGGTGGCGTCTTTTTTCGCCATGGTCAGGTTTTCGCGGATCGAGCAATTGAACAGGAAGGCCTCCTGGGTGACATAGCCGATGTTCCTGCGCAGTGAGGCCGTGGAAATCTCGGAAAGTTCATAGGCATCGATCTTGATCGAGCCGCTGCCAGATGTGGCGTAGTCGTAGAATCCACAGAGGAGATTCACGAGTGTTGATTTTCCCGCGCCGGTAGCGCCAACAAGGGCAATGGTCTGGCCGGGTTCAATTCGGAAGGAGATATTCCTGAGGGCTGGGGGCGGAGGGATCAGGGTGTCCTGCGCGGGCAGTTTGCCGAGGCCCAGAGGAGCATCTTTGTCGTAGGAAAAATCCAGCTTGGTAAAGGATATATGTCCCCGGAATCGGGTGGTTGGAAGAGTTTCTGCCTTGTCGTGGTTTGGTTCCCCGTCAAGATCGAGAATCTCGAAGACCCGCGCGGCGGCCGCCCTGGAGGAGAGAATATGGCTGTTGAGTCTGCGGAGTTTCGCCGTGGGCACGTAGAGCAGGTTGATCAGGAGAAGAAAGGTGATCAGGTCGCCCAGCGGCATGCTTTGCTGCATCACTGCCCATCCCCCGAGTGCCAGAACCAGAGTGTAGCCGATGCGCTCGAATACCGTCATAAGCGGGTTGTGCATCGCCCACCCGCGGCTGATGGCCAGCGAGGTCTGGCGGATTTCTTCCGAATGGGCGTTGAACTGTCCGAGTCGATCCGCTTCGCAATTGTAGAGTTTGATGTGTCGAATGCCGGTGATGCTGTCGTGCAGAAAGGAATTTAAATCGGATGACGCCTTGCGCCGTTCGGCGTGACGGTGGCGTCCCTTGCGTGAGTAGAGAAGAGCTCCCCAGACGAGCACGGGCATGGGGAGCGCGGCGCCGAGGGCGACACCGGGGTTGAGATAGAACATCAGCGACAGAACGGCCGTGATCTGGAGCAAAGAAATGAGCCCGAGTTCGACGCACTCGATGAGGATCTTTTTCATTTCCCCGACGTCCTCCATGATGCGGGTCATGATGTCGCCGGTGCGACTGTTATCGAACCAGCCGATGGGAAGGTTCTGGATTTTCTCGTAAAGGTCGGAGCGGATGTCGTAGGTGACATTCTGTTCGAGTCGAGAGGTCGCCTGGATCCGCACGAAGTTGAACGAAAGCCGCAGCAGGTATCCGAAGAACGCGAGCGCAATCCAGAAGAAGAATTCCCCGTGGCGCTCGGAATCGGGGATAATGTTTTTGGTGATGTAGCCGCTGATGTAGGGGAAAATGATAATGCAGAGCGCCATCAGTGAAGCGCAGATTATTTGGCTCAGGCAAAGTAAGGGGTACCGCCGCACGTAGTGCAGAATACGGAGGTAAGTGGCCATGGAACGGAAGAGGCTGGTGAAGCAATTGAAGTTCTAAGACTAGGCACGAGAATTCCCGGATGCAATCTCTCCCGGTTTTCGCAACAGGATGACCGTGGCGCAAGCAGTGATCACGCGTTGTCTTTTTCGACGGCTTCCAGAAGTTCCTCGCCGAGATCGGGTAGAGCCGAATTGACGCGGTTCCAGTTGGGAATAAGGGCGGAGGAGTATTGCCGGTTGCGGAAGATCTCGGAAGCAGAGTCGAATGAGGCGTAGTAGGCTTCGACCGCTTCGGCCTCCTCGTGGCGGTGGTAGGCGAGTCCGTTGAAGATCGAGTCGTCGTGGTGGCGCTTGATGATCTCCTTGGCCAGCCGCTCATAGGTCAGGCGGATGGCCTTGAGCTCACTGTCGCCGATGACAACTCCCTCGGAAGTGAGGTTGTGCAGGAGGTTCAGCGCGATGTCGTGCGACATCTTCATTAAGCCGCTGGTGGGCACTGGATTCGACTCCTCGCTGGCCTTGTCATAGCCGAGGTGCTGGTGCTTGTGCTCGAAATTATTGCCGAGGTCGACCTGACAGACCTTGCGGGTGGCCGCACTGCGGTAGATTTCGCACAGCATGCCGATTTCCAGGCCCCAATCACCGGGAATACGGATGATCTCGGCAAGGTCGATGTCGATGGAGAACTCGCCGGAGAGCGGGTAACGGAAATTATTCAGGAATTCGAGCAGTGGATGGTTGCCGAGCACCTTGATCATGGAGCGCAGCAGGGGGCCGACGAACAGGCGGGTGACGCGGCCATACATGCGGTCGCTGACCCTGCCGTAGTAGCTTTTGACGTATTCGTATGCCATGGAATGGTGGGCTGTCGGCAGGCAGAGACGAAAGAGCATTTCACGGTCGTAGGAGAGGATGTCGCTGTCGTGCGCCGCGATGATGCGGGTTTCCTCGCGGGCGATGGCGTAGCCGTATGCCATCCACACGTTGTAGCCCTTGCCCGGAGTGTAATGGGTCAGTTCCGCCTCGGAGAGTTGGTCGTAGAGGCCCCTCACGCGTGGCCCGTCGTTCCAGAGAATGCGCCACCGTTGGTCGGAATCAAGGCTTTCGCCGAAGTAGCGCTTTGCGTTGGTGAATTGCGCGGCGTCCATCCGGTTCATGGAGAAGACGATCTCCTTGATATAGGGCACGCCCTTGAGTTGGCTCAGGATGTGTGGCAGGGCGGGGGACTCCAGTTCCGAGTAGAGTGCGGGCAGAACCAGGGTGATGGGACGTTTTTCGGCCTCCTCGGCGAGCATTTTCTCCTGCTCTGGGAGGTCGATCTCCTTCAGGCAGTGCAGGGTGCTGACCACGGAGTGTTGGTAGAAATCGGGCATGGCAGGTTTTGGAAAAAGTGGTGGGTATCAGGTTGTCAACCTGGCGGCATGGGAATCGCCGGCTACGTGGATTGCGGGCACCGGACTGGCAAGAGGAAGGGAACCTAGCTTTGCGAGTCCGCTTCGAGGAATCCCTGATCGTCGTCCGGTTTGCGGGAGCTCTCCGGCGTTGCGAACGATTCCTCTTCCTGCTCGATCTCGGCCCGCCAGCGGCGTGAAATCCACGGCCTGGCAATCCCGTAAATCATGTAGGTGACGAACAGGATCGCCGGCATCCATTCCCAGTTCATCACTGTCATGACCAGTATCAGGATGGTGCCGACGACCATCGGCATGCTGCGTCGGGTCTTCCAGGTGATCGCCTTGAAGCTCGGGTAGCTGATCGAGCTGGCCATCAGGTAGGAGAGCAGCAGCATAAGCAGCGGCAGAACGTATTTCCATCTGCCGATCTCGCGTTGGCCATCATCCAGCCACAGCAGAAAGAGGGTGAGGCTGGCGATCATGCCGGCTGCAGCCGGGATCGGTAGCCCCACGAAGTCACCACTGGCTTCCTCCTTGCGGCTTTCCGCCATAACATTGAAGCGCGCCAGTCGCATGGCGCCGGCGAGGAGATAGGCGAAAGCAATCATCCATCCGATCCGCTCGTTGAGGCCGGCCAGCACGATATCATAGACCAACAGGGCCGGCGCGACGCCGAATGAGATCAGGTCGGCCAGTGAGTCGAATTCTCTGCCGAAAGGGGAAATGCGGTTGCCCATGCGGGCGACGCGGCCGTCGAGCAGGTCGAAGACGCAGGCACCGAGAATCAGCCCGATTGCCATGTAGTAATGGGAGTGGATCGGTTCGGGCGCCAGCATGCCGTGAAAGACCTGAACGATGGCGATGAATCCACAGAACAGGTTGCCTGCGGTCATCAGATTGGGCAACAGGTAGATCTTCGGTTGGCCGTCTTTCGTCATGGTTCGATGCAGCGATTTCAATCGCGAGTCTAGCGTGGAATCGTGTCCTGTGCACCTGTGTATATGAAGAGATTTCGGATGCTTGAGAGTCCCCTGGTTTGTTGCGTTGCGACTGCTTCCGGCTAGAATGGATGGCGAAGATGGATCAGGAAAACGGCAGCGTGGCAGCGACCACCACCATGGCGGCACTTCTCAAGGCATATCCGGGTGCCCGCAGGGCGCTGTTTGCCCGTTATCATATCGGTGGATGCCAGAGCTGTGCATTTTCTCCTGAGGAGACTGTGCAGGAACTCTGCGCCCGCAATGGGGATCTGCCGGTTGAGGAAGTACTGGACCATGTGCGAAGCAGCCATGATGAGGACGCAGCCATACTCATCCAGCCTGAGGAACTGGCGGTAAAACTTGCGGGAGAACGGGTGCCGCGTCTGGTGGATATTCGCACCCGGGAAGAATTCGAGGCCGTTCACATCGAAGGCGCACGATTGTTCGGTCAGGAACTCCTGCAGGAAGCGTACGCCGGTTGGGACAAGGAAGAAGAAATCGTCATGTATGATCACACCGGCCAACGCTCGCTCGATGCGGCGGCTTACCTGATCGGCCATGGGTTTGACGCTGTGTTCGCCCTCGATGGCGGGATTGACGCCTACAGTCAACGGGTAGACAGTTCGCTGCCGCGCTATCGCGTGGAGATTGAGCAAGCGTAGCGACCGACACAAACGGCCTGTAAGCAATGGACGAGGAAAAGATTCAGCAAGCGATGGCCGACCTGCGTAACCAGGGAGAGATGGCCGATGCGGACGCCGTTGGCACGGTGGGCAGCCCGGAGTGTGGTGACATGGTGCGCATGTGGCTGAAGTTCCGAGAAGATGAGACGGGCAGAAAGGTCATCGATCGTGCCAGTTTTCAGAGCTTCGGATGCCAGACGGCGCTCGCGGTTGCCAGTGTGGCCACCGAAATGATTGCGGGCAAGCCGGTCGATGAGGTGCTCGAAATGGAGGCGGCCGAACTTTCGCGGCCCCTTGGAGCGCTGCCTCCCATGAAAATGCATTGCGGTCAGATGGTCGAGGGTGCATTGCGGGAGGCGCTGGCAGCGGGTGAGGAGCAGATGTTGCCGGAAAGCAACCGTTCCGGAACCGCGCAACCAATGGCGCCCACCCTGATAGACAGTTTTTCCGGGCAGGATGTTCCCGCTGCGGGTGGCAGAATCAGGATCGTGCCGTTGGACGATGTGCAAGAGTCCTAGCTTTTATTGCCATCCTGCGCTTCTATAGTCGCCGATCATGCCAGACCACAGCGAAATTCAAATCAGCCGGGCCCTCGATGCCATACAGATTCCAAGCGGGGATGAGATCGTTCTTCCCGCCGGGACCAAAGTGATCATCACCCAATCCCTCGGTGGAACCTACACAGTGGCCACCGAGAATGGCCTGGCGCGGATTTCCTCCAAGGATGTCGATGCGCTGGGAATCGATCCGGAGGCAGAGAAGAAGCGGGCGGAGGCAGTATCCGGGGGGTCTTCATCCAATATTCCAGAGGGAGCCGGCGAGATTGAATTACAGGTCTGGGAGGCTCTGCGGTCGGTTTTTGATCCGGAGATCCCGGTCAATATCGTCGATCTCGGGCTGGTTTATGATTGTGCCGTGGAAGATGCCGGTGAGGGTGGCCGGAAAGTCGCGGTCAAAATGACATTGACGGCGCCGGGTTGCGGCATGGGACCGACCATTGCAGCGGACGCGCAGTCGAAGATCATGATGGTGGACGGCATCGCCGATGCCAGCGTCGACCTGGTTTGGGATCCCGCATGGAACCAGGATATGATCAGTGAGGAAGGCAAGATGAAGCTGGGGCTGGTTTAGTCGCTGAGAACGGGTTGATTGCCGGTTTGGATGGTTCCGTTTTCCTGCACAGGTTCGATTCCCATGGCGATGCGATCGCACATCCTGCACCTTCTTGTCTGGGCCCTGGTGGCGGTGCCGGCCGTGGCTTTTGCGCAGTCCGGCAAGGGAGAATTTGTGGTTGTAAGTGGCGGGCCTGCGCTTCGCAAGTGGGAGAATCTGCGTGTGGGCCGCGATCAGCATGATCAGTGGTGGGGCAACTTCATCAGGCCGGCCAGGGTGCACATCGCGGAGATTCGCGAGCGTTATGGGCGAGGTGCGAGTATTTCCTGGCTGGTGTATCGGCCGGCCTACACCGCACGGGCGGAGGAGGACGAAGAGCCGCTGCTCTCATTCATCCGTTCCGTGCAGGAGAAATACGGCTGTCGCCTGGTCTGGTTCTCAAGTGGCAACGAAGTGATCGAATACATCAACCGGGGGCGGGATCGCCGCCGCGAAAAAGTGGTCGGCTTTGATTTTTTCGGGCACTCGAACAAGTACTGCATGATGTTCGATTACAGCAATCAGATCTGTGCCGCCAGCAAGGCATGGCTGCATGTCCGCGACATTCCGCGGATAAATCGCAAGGCATTTTCCTCGCGGGCGGTCTGCAAAAGCTGGGGCTGTCACACCGGCGAGGCGATGAGTGCCGAGTGGAAGCGTCATCTGGGCATCCCGCTTGTCGGTGCCGTGGGGAAAACGGATTACCGATGGATCTGGCAGAATGACGGGCAACTGCCCAGCCTGGCGCGAGGCAGTCGATGGGTTCGCTAGTCCGAATCGGTCAAGGTGGGCACCGTGCGCGGAGTTCGGCAGCATGGAAAAGCGGCACCTGCAGAACAGGTGCCGCCGGAGAAGTTTCCTGATCTGAAATTGGGCCAGATGCCCGGCTCAGGCACTTTCGCCGGAGACGGCGGAAGCACCTTTTTCACCGGTGCGGATCCGAATGGCTTCATCCACAGGTGAGACAAATACCTTGCCGTCTCCGATTTTTCCGGTGTTGGCGGTCTTTACGATCGCGTCGGTAATGGCGTCGGCGCGGTCGTCATCGGCCACGATCTCGATTTTTACTTTTGGCAGGAAATCAACTGTGTATTCACTGCCGCGATAGATCTCGGTGTGGCCTTTCTGGCGGCCGAACCCCTTCACTTCAATGACGGTCATACCCTGAACACCGACCTCGGCGAGGGCTTCTTTGACTTCTTCCAGTTTGAAAGGCTTAATAATTGCTTCGATTTTTTTCATGTTGGTTTGTGGTTGGAATTTCCGTGATAGAAAAGGGAATGCAGATTTAGTGCCAAAGTGATTGTTTTATTTGAATATGTTGGCTGTTAGTAGGTTGTGAAAGCATCTCTGTTGAGAGCATTCTCTTTTGTGTCAAATATGATAAGAATTCAACCATTAAAAGATAAGTATCTTATCAGATTATATCCGACTTAGTGAAGGCGAATCTTCGGGAAGTTGGTTGAACGAGCTGCCTCACAATCACTGACATCGGTGCGCAGTCTTGCGCTGGCACGGGTCGAGATACCCCGCCGGGAAACTGCTCGGAGATCCTCGGAAGGTGATCGATCTCACGAAAGGGCTCGAGGTCGGGAGGGAAGCTGTTCGGTCGGATGCATGTTGAGAAGGGTTCCAGCACAGGTGCATCTGCCTCGATGATTTTGCAGTGTTTTGAGGCACCCCGTGTCCGGGGTCACAGGAATGGTAACGTGAAGCCGCAGGCATTCCTCGATTCGGTGCCTCCGGGAGTGGTGATTCAACAAAAATGTCGTGGAGATTTCCGCGGGCATGTGCGGCAAACCACGGGCGTGAAAGGTTGTTTGGTTTGTTTTTAGCTCGGTTGGCACAGCCGATGCTTTGGAGGGGTATCGAGTAGCGGATGAACTGCTGCTCGAACAAACTCGGGACACAGCGCCCTCAAACAAACAAAAACAATGAAAATGACCAAACTGATGTTGGCCCTGCTCGGGGCCGGAATCGCATTGACGCTGCTCCCAGGTGGGAACGCCGTGTATGCGCAGGAAGCAGCCGAGGCGGTGGCCGAGGTTGCTGCCGTTGAAGAAGTGGTAGCGGAAGCTGCCGAGGAAGTGGATGAGACCAGGGCCGGTTACGACGAGTTGCTGGCGGGCCAGGGCGACACAGCCTACGCCTTCGACTTCTTTACCACTTCAATGCTGTGGACAGTGATCGCGGCGGCCATGGTGTTCATCATGCACCTCGGCTTTGCGACGCTCGAGGCGGGCCTGACCCAGAAGAAGAACACGGTCAATATTCTCTTCAAGAATGTCTGGATCATCAGCGTGGGCCTGCTGACCTACGCGCTGGTTGGTTTCAATACTCACTATCCCTGCGGGAGTTGGCAGATTGCCAACATTCTCGGTATCAACGGTCCGATTGGTGACCTTAATGCCGATGGCGGAGACACCTTCGGTTACGGAGGGGTCAGCCTCTGCATGACCGGCTATGGTGACTTTATTTTCCAGGCTATGTTCGCCGCCACGGCCGCGACCATCGTCTCGGGAGCAGTGGCCGAGCGGGTCAAGCTGGGATCATTCATGGTCTATAGCGCCATTCTCGTTGCTTTCGGTTACACCATCGCCGGTTCGTGGCATTGGGGTGAGGGTTTTCTCAACCAGATGGAGGTGCCCTTTTATGACTTCGCCGGCTCGACGGTGGTGCACGGCTTCGGAGGTGCTGCCGCCCTGGCTGCGGTGATTCTGCTCGGTGCCCGCAAAGGTAAGTACACCAAGAATGGCATCAAGCCGATCCTCGGTCACAGCATGCCGCTGGCCACCGTGGGTGTTTTCCTGCTGTTCTTCGGGTGGTTCGGATTCAATGGTGGCTCCGTGCTCTCGGCAGCTCCCGGGCCGCTCGGACTGGTCTTCACGACCACCGCTCTGGCTGCTGCTGCGGGTGGAGTCGCATCCATCTTGACCGCGATGGTCATCCTCAAAAAGCCGGATCTCTCGATGGCGCTCAACGGACTGCTCGCCGGTCTTGTGTCAATCACCGCCGGTGCCGATGCCGTCAGTGTCTGGTCTTCCGTGATCATGGGCGCGATCGGTGGTGTGCTGGTGGTGTTCTCGATCCTGTTCTTTGATAAGATCCGCATCGACGATCCGGTTGGCGCCATCTCTGTGCATGGCGTAGTCGGAATCTGGGGCACCCTGGCAGTCGCTATCTTCGGCGATGCCGGGTTCATGTCCCAAGTGATCGGCGTGGTGTCTGTCTACGGTTTCGCATTCGTCTTCTCCTTCGTCCTGTTCCTGGTGATTAAGATGGTCATGGGAATTCGCGTGAGCGAGGAGGAAGAGCACGAGGGTCTGGATGTTGCCGAGCACGGTGCGCCGGCATACACCGACTGATCCGAGAGCAGAGTTTAGCAAGCGCTCGCTAATAAACGGGGGCGACGAGGGTTGAACCTGCCTCGTCGCCCCCAACTTTTTGTGCATCTTGGCATGAAAAATGCTTCACAGTGAGCATCTGGGGTAAATAATTCCCCGGAAAACAACAAAACAGGTTCAAAATGAAAACGACGAAAACCACGTTGGCAGGGCTTTTTTGCGCCCTGGTTTCACCCATGACGTTGCACGCCGAAGAAGCGGCGCCCGCGATCGAGACAGGAGACACCTCCCTCATGATCGTGGCCACCGTACTGGTGCTGCTGATGACACTTCCCGGTCTGGCGCTGTTCTATGGCGGACTGGTCCGCTCCAAGAACGTGCTCTCAGTGCTCATGCACTGCATCGCCATCGCCTGCCTCGCCTCGGTGATGTGGGTGGCCTTCCTCTACAGCTTCGCTTTTGAAGGAACCAACGCGTGGTTCGGCAACCTGGATAAAGCCTTTTTGAAGGGGGTCAGCTCGGAGAGCATGTCGGGAACGATTCCCGAAACGGTGTTCATCATGTTCCAGATGACGTTCGCAATCATCACGCCGGGACTGATCGTGGGAGCCTTCGTGGAGCGCATGAAGTTCACGGCGGTACTCCTTTTCAGCGCCCTCTGGCTGGTGCTCGTCTACGCGCCGGTGGTCCACTGGGTGTGGGCCGGTTCGGGCTGGATGTTCAATAATGGCACCATCGACCTCGCCGGCGGTATCGTGGTGCATGCCACCGCGGGGGTCTCGGCACTGGTGCTGGCCAAGATGCTCGGCTCGCGGCAGGGATTTCCGACCCACTTGGAGCCGCCGCACAGTCCGGGCATGGTGTTTATCGGTGCCGCGCTCCTTTGGGTGGGTTGGTTCGGCTTCAATGCCGGCAGCCAGCTTGCTGCCAACAACGCGGCGGGCATGACCATGCTGGTTACCCACATCTCCGCGGCGGTTGCATCACTCACATGGATGGCCGTGGAGTGGCTGCGTAACGGCAAGCCGGGCCTGGTGGGTCTGGTCACCGGCACGATTGCCGGCCTCGCCTCGATCACGCCGGCCTCTGGTGTGGTGGGACCAATGGGTGCAATCGTGATCGGCTTCCTTGCCGGCATCCTTTGCTACTTCATGTGTGATGTGGTCAAGGGGATGCTGAAGATCGACGACAGTCTCGACGTGTTCGCGGTTCACGGAGTCGGAGGCATCATGGGCACCTTGCTGGCTGCCTTCCTCGGCACGGCAGCTTTTGGTGGTCAAGGTATCAATGCGGACAGTGCGCTTGCGCAGTTTTTCACCCAGGTAAAAGGCCTGCTTGTGACCTGCGTTTGGTCGGCCGTGGCGACGGTGGTGATCGTGGTCATCTGCCGAATTGTGACCGGACTGCGGGTCAGCGAGGAAGTCGAGACCCGAGGGCTCGACTTCGCCGAGCACGGGGAGACCGCGTATCATTCTTAAGGGATTCCTGTTAACCGATACTTGAGATCAAGGGGCCAGGACGTGCTCAATTGCCGAATGCAGGCGAGCGTGTCCTGGTCCTTTGATTGGTAAAGACTGTTGATTTTTTCAGTTTTTTATAAATTTTATGGGACTACATGTAGGGTCTTTGTCATAAATCCAAATCAGTGTGCCTTTAGACTACGACGAAATTCAGATGGCAAAAGAAAGGCAGATCAAGTGGATCTGCCTTCTTGTCGCCGTAGTCATGGCCGGAGTGGCTGCCTTTATTATTAACAACATGCTCCCTGAGAAAAAAAGTGATTCACTCAAGGATGAGGCATTCAAAAAAGGCCTGCACGAAAGGGCAAAGGCAGGCCTGAAGAGGTGATTAAATGATTCATGACCGGGAAGTTCTCCTGAGACTCCTTGGCGGGAATCAGTGTCGGCAGTTTTGTTGACGCGTGAGTATAACAGTGATCGTGGCTTGCTATCGGTAAGATTGTGGCGTTATTCGGCGCTGACCATGAGCTCTGACATACGTATTAAACTGAAGACGTCCCGAGGTGACATAGCTGCCACCTTGTTTGCCCGGCTGGTGCCGATAACCTGTGCGAATTTTCTCAATCTGGCTGCCCGTGGCTACTACAATGGAATTACCTTTCATCGCGTGATTGCAGATTTCATGGTCCAGGGCGGGGATCCGACTGGAACCGGCAGGGGCGGTCCCGGATATCGCTTCGAGGATGAATTCATGCCGCAGCTCAAGCATGACAGGCCGGGAATTTTTTCCATGGCCAATGCGGGACCTAACACCAATGGAAGCCAGTTTTTCATCACCCATCTGCCGACGCCGCATCTCGACCATCGGCACTCGGTTTTCGGCAGTGTAGATGAAGGACAGGATGTGGTCGCCGCGATGAATGCGGCCTTCGCGATAGGCTTCGTCCAGGGCCAAGGGGATGCTGGCGGCCGATGTGTTGCCGTAGCGTTCCAGATTGTTGAAGACCTTTTCGGGGTTGATGCCTAGGTC